>JBBCJM010000237.1:0-15879 GCA_037190175.1 Paracoccaceae bacterium
ACCCAGTCGGCCAGTGTCGAGCGATCCAGATCGAGGCCTTCGCGGTCGAAGATCTGGCTCTGGCGGTAGAGCGGCAAGTGGTCGGCATACTTGGCTCGCCAAGACATGGGCCAGGAGACCCGGGCCGGGGCGGCCCCGCTCTATGGGCCGCGAGGGCAGCGGGGCCTGGACGAAACGTTCGCAGCAGGTGCAGGTCAGGCGCGGCCGCACGATGCGGTTCACGAGGAAGCGCCCGGGGACGTATTCCAGTTCTTCCGTGACGTCTTCCCCGATCCTGCGCAGGCGCCCGCCGCAATCGGCACCCTTTGACGATCACCAGCATGCGGCGGGTGGCGCGCTGCATTTCGATGACCAAGGTGGCACGGCCCTCCGACAGGATGCGACGCAGGTCGCTGACCGAGCCGACGGGCTGGCGGTTGACGGACAGGATGATGTCTCCGGCCCGGAATCCGCGCCGCTCGGCGGTGCTGCCCGGTGCCACGCTTTCAACCTCTAGCCCGCGCCGCCCGCCCGGATCGGCCACTTCCCTGAGCGACAGCCCGGCAAGCGCCGTGTTGTCGAGCCAGTCCGACGCAAGCGCCGTCCGCTCGCGGATCACGGCCGACATCTCGCGCATCTCTCCATCGCGTAGCACAGACAGCTGCAACTCCTCGCCGATCCCCAGCATCCCGATCCGGTTGCGAAGGTCCGAGGCGTTGCGCAGCGGCCGCCCGTCCGTTGCCGTCACGATGTCCCCGACTTCCAGCCCGGCCTCTTCCGCCGCCGATCCGGGCTTGATACTGGCGATCACCGCCCCCCCCCCGCGGTTGCCGTTCTCCAGCCCCAGCGCATCGGCAAGTTCCGGCGTAAGCTCCTGGATGGTCACGCCCAACAGGCCGCGCCGCACCTCGCCATGTTCGATCAGTTGCTCCATGACCGCCATGGCCATGTTCGAAGGCACCGCAAAGCCGATGCCGACATTTCCGCCGGCCGGGGTCAGGATCGCGGTATTGATGCCGATCAACCGGCCTCGGCTGTCGACCAGTGCACCGCCGGAATTGCCCGGGTTGATCGACGCATCGGTCTGGATGAAATCCTCATACCCATCGCGGTTGATCCCGCTACGCCCCAGGGCGCTGACGATGCCCGATGTCACCGTCTGCCCCAGCCCGAATGGGTTGCCGATCGCTATCACCTGATCGCCAACCAGCACCGCGTCGGAATCAGCGACCTCGACCTCGGTCAGCTCCTCGCCGTCAACCCGCAGCAGGCCGATATCGGTGGCCGGATCGCTGCCGATCAGTTCGGCATCCAGCACACGGCCATCCTTCAGCGTAACGGTAATGGCGCTGGCATTGGCGATGACATGGTGATTGGTCAGCACATAGCCCTCGTCCGCATCGACGATCACACCCGATCCCGCACTCATCCGGGGCTGGCTGCCGGTGTCGGGTGCCAGACCGGGAGGCAGGTCGAAAAAGCGGCGGAAGAAGGGGTCGTTTAACAGCGGGTTGGCGCTGACCCGTGTCTCGGTCCGCGTCGCGATATTGACGATCGCAGGTGTCACCCGTTCCAGCATCGGGGCCGCCGTCAGCAGGCCCCGATCGTCCAGAGCGAAGGCCGTCTCGCCCCGTGACGGCAGCGGCGTGAACAGCGCTGCTACCAACAAAACAAGCATGAGCAGCCAGCGGCTGCGGGCGGTAAGTGACAAAGGCATCGGGCTCTCCTGCGATGAATGGCCGGCCCCGGAGACCGGGGCCGGCACCGGTTCAGGCGGTCTGCGTGCCGCCCGTGCCGCGCGCGGACCAGATCCGCGCGCCGGTCCAAGCGACCAGCGCGAGGCCGCCGATCACATGCAGCGCAGCAAGCCAGACTGCGAGGCCGGCAGACGTCGCCCAGGGGCTGACGGCGACCCAGAGACCGGCCAGGAACAGCAGTCGGTCAGCCACCTGATCGCCAGACCACAGAAGCCAGGCGGTCAGCACGACAAGGGCCGCACCCGACAGGACGCTGCTCCAGAAGGCCGCAGCGGGCAGAGAAAGCATCAGCGGCAGGGCGGCCAGCAGGACGCCCGCAGCGATCAGGGTCCCGGCAGCGATGCGGTAACCAGTATGGTGACGGTCCGAAATCCAGTTCGCGATCATGGTTTTACCTCCTTTCATCTGATCGTCAGTTGGGTTTCGCCAGCCGCCGCGGCGCTGGCGGCGGCAGGAAGGCGTGCAGTTCTTCAGGCGCGAAGGCTCCGGCCGCGATCTCGCTGAGCGCGGTGTCCACCGCGCTGTCCGGCGCATCGTCCAGCCTCGGCGGTGCACCTTCACACAGCGCGCGGGTGCGGGCGGCGGCGGCCAAGACCAAACCGAACCGGTCTGGCATGGCGGCCTGACAGTCGAGGGTGACAAGCGGGTTCATCGCCCTGTCCCCTCATGCCACCCGCTGCGGACGCTCCGCCCCTTCGAGCGCCCGCAATGCGGTTTCTACTTCGGCCAGCCGCGACTGGCGGCGATGCTCCGGCATCCCCTCCGAACTCGCCATATCCTGAAGATATTCGTTGAACGCGATGTTCATCAGGATCGAGCGGCGCGTCTCCAGCGGCAGGCTGGTGTCTTGCGCCACCTCCGTCGGGTGAGCGCCTTCCCCGGTCTCGTCAGCTGGCGATTCCAGCGCCCGGCGATAGGCGTCACGATGCTGCGCAAGTCCCAGCCGATCGAGCGTCTGGTCGGAAAAGCGTCGCAGCCGCGCGGCATGGGCATGGCGGTGGCGTTCTGCCGCCTGCGCCTGCTGGCCGCCTCAGCCTCGCCGGGCGGCAGATGCACCTCATAGGCGATGCCCAGCCGTTCGGCACGCCGGATCGCGGCTTCGAGGCTGGGGAAGGCCAGTTCGACCTGATGCGCCGTGTCCTCACCGGCGGTCCAGCCCATCAGCGGCTCGATCGACGGCGCGGATTCACGCTCGATCCGCAGACGCCAGTCCTTGCTGCGCGCACGACCGGACGTTGTCGCGGATTTGGCGGGTTTCCAGATCCGGGCAACGCTGTTCGCCGGCAGACTGGACTCCAATGTGGCTTCACCCCTGCCTTGCGGCAGGATCGCCGAGACGCCGGGCGCGGCGGGGAAAATATGGTCTCCTCTCACAAGTTGCATGTTGTCCTCTGATGCTTGCGAACAGGGGAGGTGCGGGCCGGAGCGCACCGGCCCGCCAGGATCAGCTTTTCAGCGGGATGCGCTTTACCTGCGCCTGGGCCGTTTCGGTCCTGGGCAGGGTGACGGTCAGCACCCCGTTGCGGAATGCCGCTTCGACGGCTCCCTCGTCGATGCCGGCTGGCAGCGGGATGCGCCGCTCGAACCGGCCATAGACCCGCTCGGAGAACTGGCGCGCGCTGTCCTCGGTTGTGCTGGTCTTTTCTCCGCGCAGTGTCAGCAGCCCATCCTCAAGCAGGACTTCGACATCCTTCTCCTCGAGGCCGGGAAGCTCTGCACTGATGCTGATCGCCTTGTCCGTCTCGGAAATCTCGATGCTCGGCCAGTTCGCGCCCTGCCAGCCACTGATACCAGAGAAGACCAGCGAGCGGGTGGCGAAAGAGCGGAAGAAGTCGTCGAACAGCCGATCCACCTCGCGGTGGAAGCTGACAAAAGGGTCACGGGACGCTTCGGCGGGCTGCGTGTCATGGCGGCGCCACCACGGCAGATTGCGGGTCCAGTTCTGCGGGATAAGATCTCTTACGCTCATGTCTGTGTCTCCTGTTCTAGCATGGCCCGTCCGCAGGGCGCATCGGCGTGACCGATGCGCCCCGATGTTCCGGGACTGCCGGCTATGGGCCGGTGATCAGGCTGCGACAGGCTCGGGCTGCGGCTCAGCGGCTTTCGCGGCCGAGATACGGGCCTGCTTGGCCGAAGCTGCGCTACCTGCGCCCTGCGCGATATCGATGCGGCGCGGCTTCTTCTCCTCGGGGATTTCGCGCACCAGCGAAATCTCCAGCAAGCCATCGATCAGCGAGGCGCCCTCGACCCGGACGTGATCTGCCAGTTCGAAACGACGCTCGAACCCGCGTGCCGGGATGCCGCGATGCAGGTATTGCGCCTTGTCATCGGCCTCTTTCTGGCCGGCGATGATAAGCATATTGCCGTTCTGGGTCAGCGTCAGATCGCTTTCGCGGAACCCGGCAACCGCCATGGTAATGCCGTAGCGGTCCTCGTCAGCGCGAACAATGTCATAGGGCGGCCAGCTGTCCGCAGATTCGGCGCGGGCGGCGACCTCCAGCGAGCTCAGGAGTCGGTCGAAGCCAACGCTCGACCGGAAGAGCGGTGTGAAGTCGAAAGTGGTTCTCATAGCCACATCCTCCATTGAGCAATATGGGTACAAGTCGATGATTTCGCCAAGCTTTCCGGCGACGGATCCCCGACAGGGCGATCCGCACAGTTTCATCTAGAAACCCCATTTCCGGTTTCAAGAGTACCCCTCCGGTGGAGGCCGTCGTGGCTCAGGGATGTCGGTCAGGTTCGATGCCGATCATCTCGATGAGGGTCGAGACCCCGGGACAGGGTGAACCAAGGACTTTGGCATCCGTGAGCCCACGTCTGGATCGCGGGCAGTGTGACGAACATACGGTGCGGAGCGAACAGGAGGGCGAGCCCGAGGTCCATATCGGCGGCGTCGGCGAGTTGCTGCTGGCGGCCTGGCGCTCAAGTCAGAACGCCGCCTGACCACTGCCCACAATCCCACCCCAAGGAGACAGCCATGTCCGATCCCTTTGCCAGCCACGCCCCGAGCCTCATATCCGTGGCCTTTGGGGCCTTCGTCATTGCCCCTTCGGACGATGCCGACCTGCCGGTCTCGATCCGGGCGGTCACCATCGGCGGCGAAGGCGGAACGATCAGTTTCATCTCGCGCGACGGGCAAACCTACACCACAGGCCACCTGTGGGAGGGTTGCACCTATGGGTTTCTCGCCCGACGCATTCTGGCCACCGGAACGACCGCCACCGGCCTCACGGGATGGGTGTGACACGCGGTTGGGCCTCAGCCTTACCTTGCCGGTCCACGAGGGTGAAGACCTCACGGATCGGGGTCTTCGGCCGTGGGACTGTCCCCGATTCACGCACGGTCTTTTTCGAGATCGAGGCCGGGGCGCCTCGGCCAATGCCAGCAGAGAATGTGGTCGATTCGGGCAGGAACGTGGTGTTTTCCCGGCAGCCGGCATGGGTGGGCGGAAACGGTCGGACCCCGGCCGCAGGGACTGTCGGGGCAAGCGGAACGTCGGCCGCAAAACCTGCCGAAACAGACATATCCGATCCGCCAACTTGGAATGGGCCCCGTACTACCGCTAGCTGATCTGGCGCACGGAAGGCCTTTGTTCAGGTTGTGTGGACGATCCTTGCAGGTCATCCGGTATTGGTAGCCTTTCGTGCGTGTAGTCTGATTGTCCGAGTGTACCGAGAGCAGAATGTCCTATCGTCAGAAGAAGAAGTCCCACGCGGCCTTGCGGGCCGCCAACACCGCTGGCGTCCATATCGTCGCCTTTGTCCAGGCACAGCCGCGCCTGGAGGCACTGGCTCTTCTGGCCCTGCTGCTTGCCGCCCTCATGTCGGCCATCTCCGGCACCTGACGCCCGCGTGACAGAGCGTCCGGCTTCGGAGCCGGGCACGCTCAGGGCCTCCGTGTGGCCAGCACGACCTCTGCCGCCCGCTGTGCCGCATCCCTGGACATCACCAGGCGAACCAGTTCTCCCGCGGCCGTGTGGAGCAATACCGATATGGACCCGCCATCGGGCGACAGGATCGGATCATCCAGGTCCAGCACCACGTATTCGTGCACGTCGGATAGCGGCTGCACACCCACCCCCTACATTGACTGGCACTACCAGCGGAGGCGTGTGGCGATTTCCCGAGCCGTGCGCAACGGCCCGCTACCTGCGGATTGTCGACTGCGATCACGCCGGAAACAATCCCGGGGCCGCGGGCACGGACTCTGAAATACCTCGATCCCGGAGCGGCAGGAAGCTGCCGAGGCAGCGCGGGCGCAGGGGTGATCCCGCGCCCGGTGTCCTGCGACGATGTGCCCCGGCGGCTGCGTAGTTCCGTATCCGGCGCGACCCAGGACAACCCTTCGGCGAGCGGAGACCCGCTTGGATCGAGTAGAGGGGCTGGTGGACAACCTACAATTGTGTATGCTGGCATTGCTCGGGGGGCATGAGGCAAGGGGAGGCCGGCGATGGCGGTCTTGTGCATCGTGCTTGGCAGCATGATAGGTCTGGCCGGAACGGCCGTGAGCTGGGCCATGGGGGCCGATCTTGTTCTGGCCCTGATCGTCAGCTTCTCGCTGGGGTACTTCCTCTCGGCGGTACTGCTGGCTCTGATGGTGCGGCTGGCGCGCGACCCGAACGACGATCTCGAATATGAGCTCCTCGCGCTTCATGAGGCCCAGCTGCGCGCGGCCTTGAAGCGGGCGGGCAGGCCGGAGGCGGATCACCCGGTGCTGTTCCGCGCCCTGCGGTTGCAGGAGCGCACGGCGCTGCGGGCCCGCCCGGATCGGTCTCCGCCGTTTCCGTCGCCTTCTCAGAACGGCGGTCACTGGGGGAAGGGGATGGTCCCCCAGTGACCCACCATTACACGTGCACTCGTCAAGGTGCCGGCCGAGTTTGGGGTACAGTCTCCCGAGGGGCATGATCTGCCAGGGAGAACCATTCGCGCCGACGGCTAGCAACTAGCAGGCGAGTCGCCGCACCTGCAAGTTGTCCGTTTCGACATGTACAGACTGCCAAGCAGCTGGAAAACACCACAGATTTGCCGCAATCGGGCAGGAGGCTGACCTCGGGTCACACCGGGAGGAGTCGGCCGATGCGAGGCGAGGCGCTGAAGGTCCGCCTGATGGAGCTGATCTACGAGGATTTCCAGCGGTCCATCCGGTCGGTGAGGGAGGGGGCCTGCCCGGAGACGGCATTTCGCGAGCACGAGGCCCGGGTGCTGCGGTTGCGGATGCTGGTGGCAGCACTTGATGCACGAACTGCCCGACTGAAGCTGGTCGGGTAGGCCGCACGGCCGACGCTTGGGGTTCCGCCGAGATCACGCTATGATCGACATCAGCCAGCGCCGTTCCTCCCGAGCGGAGCATGGTCAGGCCCCCGGTTGTCGGCTCGCTGCCCGGGGGCCGAACTGTTCCGCAGATGGCGCTCGTCCAGGACGAATCTGGTTCGGAGGACCGATACACCAGAGGTTTCCGCGGCAGGCCGGCAAAGGAACAAACACCCGCAGCGACTGTTCGTCGGGCAAGGGTTGTCCAACCCAGCCTCGCTGTATACACTCCTGCCGGATGACCATGCTGGACTGGGCTCTGGCCCTCTTGATTCTCGCTCTGATCTCCGCGGCAGTTGGCTTCAGCGGGGTGGTGGGCATTGCAGCGACGGTCGGCCAGTTGCTGTTCGTCGTCTTCGTCCTCTTGTTCGCGGTTGTAATGGTTGCGCGCAGGGTGGGAAGACAGCCTCCCGACTGATCTCGGGTTACCGCCGAAAGTGGCCGAGAACCTAGCGGTTGTATCCTCGGCCCGGGGAGCCTTACAAATTGGTCAGCGTGTCGCGTCACTCCACTAGGCCCATGTACGCCGGTCGGGTCGCGGCCCCATCCAAGGCTGACAACTCTGGAATGTGTGTCGAGCAAGCTTAGGATAGGGCCCGGCCGCTGAGCTTGAGTGCGGGCCGGCTCCCCCACGACACGACAGGTGTCAGGCGCTCTTCGCGCTGCGGCGGCGAAGCAGGGCAAGGGCAGCAAGCGCCCCGAGCAGGAGCGGCGCCCCGGCTGGAAGCGGGATCGGCGCGACTTCGTAGGAAAGCCCGGCTATGCGGAACGACGTGGTCGGCGAAGCCGTCATGGTAAAGGACAGAAACGATTCGCCCCCGACGATGGCGGAGATATCGAAGGTGCCGGTCAGTACCTGATCCTGTGAGCCGAGCAGATTGCCTAGCCCGTCGAAGACCTCGACAGTTCGCAGACCTGCGGGCGCTGCGGCCGAGCCACCACCCGCGAGGCCCACCAGCAGGCTCACGTTGTTTACGAGGCTGCTGAAGGTGAACGTGATCCATTCGCCATTGTTGACGACCGAGTTGCCGATGCCGAGGCCGTTTAAATTCAGGATGTGGACGTCATCCGATCCGGTGAGCGTCACATCCCCGAAGGTCAGCGATGGCGCCGTATGGGTACCGACGTTAGCGAAGTTGATATTGACGGGTGCGGCGGATGCGGCGCCGGCTGCAAGCGTCGCAGCCATCGCCACTGCGGCGAGGGTGTTATGCAAATCTAGTCCTCCTGCGTTGGTGGTCTCTGTTTATCGCATAACAATAACAGCTTTGTCCCGCGCGAAATCCACGGGTGGTCTGCGGCTGAGGCCGCCCGCCTGCGGGCCGAACAGGACCGGCGGCTGGCGCGACCGGCCTTTAGTCCAGCCGCCGCGTGATCAGCCGCGCGCCGTGCGGCTCCACCACCACCTCGACGATGGCCAAGCCGGCGGCGAGCGCAATTTTCAGCGCGCGCGAGATCGCTCTGAGTGACGGATGCGGGTCGACCCTTACCGCCCTCCCCTGCATCGGTTACCCCCTGTCACGACCGGACATGGGAGTAGCTACGCTGTCCTTCTGATTGCGGCGGCGGCGATTTCGCATGTCGAACCAGAGGCCCAGCGCGACGGCGATGACAAGGAAGATCCCGATTGCGACGATCTCGCTCCCCCAGCCCATGTTCTGAGCCCAGGGGGTGAGCACCGACAGAAGCAGCGCGCCCAAAGCCAGCCCGCAAGCCACAATGCAGAATGTCAGAGCGATGTCTTTCAACCAGTTGATGACCCCGTCCTTCATGGCCTCATCTCCTCCTATCAGTTGCGCATGCTAGCACCCCTGGCCTCAGCGTGGGAGGGCAGGCCGCCCGACTGATCTCCAGGTTCCGCCGAACGTGGTGGAAGGACTAGCGGTTGTATCCCAGCCATGCCCACGCCAAGCAGCGCGACCAACCGCCTGTCCATTCCATCCCACCCATGTGCCTGACGGCTCCGGGCTCGATCCTCTCGGCCAGCCAAGGGGCAGCGGGCGGCTCGTCGGCGCGCGTCCGCAGACCTTTTCTCCCGTCATGCAGCATCGACCAAAGCGCGAGCGAGTCGCGGGAACTTGCACAGATAGCGATGGTCAGGATTGCCGTTCCCTTCGCAGGCTGGCCATGCAGCAGGGTCACGATCAGCGCCCGGGTGGCGGTGCCGCCGCCTGTGACGCAGTAATCCGGCCGGTCAGGCACCTCCGATCCACCCTCCCGAAGGATCACGTCGATCACCCCGGTCATCTGCACAATCGCATCGGACGAGAACTCGTCGGGGTAGCTCCGGCTCAGTTCCCCTCGCGCCAGATCGGCGCGCACGATGTGACCGGGCATTCTCCCTCCTCTGCATGGGCGCGCGGCCATGACCCGCCGGGCCATCCGCAATGTGTCATGGGAGAACATTGCGCCAGACCCTTGGCGCACGGCTCGCGGAAAGATGATCGTGCTGACTGACCGCTCCAATGGCCGAGGCCAAGGCGCGGCGGCCGGCATGGTGCGGATTTCGCACGGCGCAATGGGATCGGCAGGGATTAACCAGTTGCTCGAATCTGCCGCCCCTGCCAGCCTGCGCGGATGACCCCCTTGGAACGCATCGTCGCACTGGAGCGTGAGCTTGCTGCCACCAGAACCGCTGCGGTCGAGATGATCGTCAGCTTGGCGCAGGGCGCGCTGCGGACGCCGGAGGGGCGGGAGGAACTGGCGCAGACCTTCGATGAAGTGGGGCGGGACGAATGCAATCCCGAGGCGGCCCGGCTGGCGAGGCTGGTGGCCGAGGCGATCAGGCGGGGGTGAGCCATCACAATTGACAAGATTGGCAGTTGCCCCGTTGCGGCAACTGTGGTCCGACTTGTAGCTTTCCGGGCCAAAAACGAGACTTGGGCGCATGTCTCAGCAGGCGATCCTCCTCTCCATACTTGCCAAGGCCGCATCGGACCTGGCCGAGGCACAGAACGTTCGGGCGCTTTGTGCAATCCTGCGGGACGCGGTCCAGCGCCTGGGGTTCGACACCTTCAACCTTTCTGTGAACAAGCGGTCGCCCCGGGCGTTCATGGAAGAGCCCACCCTTTCCACATGGTCGACCGAGGATTTGGCCGCCTATCACCGGCAAGGCTGGGCCGACCGCGATCCGCTGTTGCGGCAGGCCGTCACAGCGCTTGGTCCGATCCTGTGGCGCCCTGAGGACTGGATCGGCGCCGGAGAACACCCCTATCACGAGTTTCTAGGATCGACCGGGATCCTCGGCGGGCTGACCATCCCTCTCGGAGGGGTGGCCGGCCGCGTCAGCGCGCTTACCATGCTGTCGTTCCGCAGTCTTCCCGGCGATCCGATGATTGCCGATGCTGCCCTGATCCTCGGCAACCTGTTCTCGGCTCGATGTGTCGCGCTAGGGGTGGCCGACCGTGTGAGCAATGACGCGTCGCTGTTGAGACGGCTGTCAAGCCAGCAGATCGAGACCCTGCGATGGGTGGCCGCCGGCAAGACCAACGTCGAGATCGCGATCATCATGGGGGTGTCCCGGCGGGCGGTTGACTACCATGTGGCGGAAATGCTGAGGAAGCTGAACCTGGTCAACCGCGCTCAAGCCGCCGCTCTCTACATGTCTGCATAGTGGCTTCGGGTGCAGATCCGGCGATTTCTGTTAGAATCGACGTCCGCGGCCTGGCGCGTGGAACGGCACCGCCACCTTGCCCCTCGCCATCCGAGTACACACACGGGTCGATACAGCCGTGTCCTCAGCGAACGAATCCATAGAACTGGCGGCGTCGAACGCTGCCGTGCAGTCCGCCGTCCGCGGAAGCAGTAAAAGGCGCCCGGATACCAGGCGCCTTTACTCGTCCTGACGGCCAGAGGCGTTTCAGGTCACGATTTGCGGCGACGGCGCGACAGGGCGCCAAGGCTCGCAACACCCGCGATCAGCATCCAAGCGGCGGCCGGCAGCGGAATCGGCGAGGTCACAACCCCGAACGAGTCGGATTCGCGCGCGACGATGCCGCCATCTACGAGAGCAAAGGTATCGAATGCCGCCGCGCCCTCACCCGTGCGGGTGAATGTCACCTCAAAGGTGAAGGTGCGGTCAACCGACCGATCATAGGGCCCGGTGGCAATACCGCCCACGCAGGTGCCGATATCGGCGGTAAGGCAGGTTGTGGTGACGTCGATCAGCGGATCGCCGCCCCCCAGATCATCCACGGTTACCGACGAATAGGTCGCGAGCGAGCCGGTGATGCCGGCGGTCACCGCCGCCACGATACTGGCCGGAGAAGTGCCGCCCGAGTAGGTGGTGCCCCCAAGGGCCGCAACGGATTGGGTCAGGTCGCACTCGCCCGGCTCGCCGCTGAAGCAGTTGCTACCGAACTGAATGCCGATAACGGTGACACCGTGATCGGCGAGGCTGGCGAGGACCACAGCCTCATCCGTGCCCTTCATCGACGCATCGCTGAGGACGAACACGAACCGGTTCGACCCCGGGCGCCAGCTGAGGTTCTCTACCGCATTGTAGATCGCGGTATCCCCCGATTCCGGATAGTCGCCGCCACAATCGGGATCGCACAACGTGACCGCGTTGATCGCGGCGATGGTGGTGGCATCCGTGGTGGTAAGGCCGGAGCGGATGGCATCCGAGACCAAAGCACGTTCCGAGTACACCCCGACGCCCGATGCCAGGTCGCCGAACTCCGAAAGCGCGTTCAGGATGCTTGCAGCAGCGGTCTGGGAGTTGCTGATCGCAGCACCCATCGAGCCCGACGTGTCGAACAGGAAATGCGCGTCGATCAACGCATCGGTCGGACCAGCGGCCGAGACGGTCACGGTCTTGGTGATCGTAACGCTTTCACCGAAGGCCAGGTCTGCGGCGAAGCTGGTGGGCGAGATAGAATCGGCGAACGCGCCTGTAGCCATGAGGCCGAAGGACGCTGCGCCAAGCACAGCCATCTTGAAGGACATGTTACCTCCCTGTCCCAAATCGACTTATCAATTCCATCCAGGCCAAAAGGGATGGCCGCCTATCACTCTCCCGGCACGAGCGGTCTCACACCTGATAGGCTTGCAAAGCGTGATTGTGGCTGTCCAGAGACGGAAGACTCAGGCCCATAAGTGCTAGCAACATGATTCCCCTGCGTCAAGCGCACGGGCCCAAAGATGGCAAAAGTGAGGAACACTGGTGGTGGCGGGGTGTTATTTATCCGAGCCGGTCCCCGTGGAACCGGGTAGACGCGTTCCTGGGTTTTCATTAACATGCGAGGTATTTTGCGATGGAGTATTCACCGATGCTTCATGAAGGCTTACCCCTTGTCCGCCGGTGTCCACATCCGCTTCTACTCTGTGCGGCAGTTCTGGCGTTGGCTCTTGGCTCACAGCCTGCGTCACTGCGCGCGGCCACGCTTGACCTTGAGGAAGTGCTCGCTCCGACCCCGCCGCCGGAGCCCGATCCGGCACTGCTTCCGAACCTGAGCGAGACGCTCGACCCCGAGGCGAAGCGCACGCTGGCGGATGCCTTCATGCGGTTGGGAAACCAGGACTTCGCCGGGGCCGAGGAGGCGGCACGACTTCTGACTGAAAGCCACCCCTACGCTCCGGAAACTTGGTACGCATTGGGACTTTCGCTGGCCAATTTGAACCGGCTTGACGAAGCGCTCGTGGCGCTCGACGTCGCAGCCAGCCTTTACAAGAAAAACGCAGAACCCCTTATGATCAAAGGCGATATCCTGCTGTCCATGGCCCGGCGCGAAGAGGCGTCAGCGGCATGGAAAGCGGCGGTTGACGTCGATCCTTCCAATTTTCGCGCGCAAGAGAGGCTGGCGGCCTATCTTGAGACAACGGGCGCGCTCGAAGAGGCGATAGAGCACTTTCGTCTGGCCATGGATGCCTCCGGTGAAGGCCGGCTCTATCCTCGGTTGCAGGTGGCACGGCTGTCCCTGATGCTGGGCCGGCCGGCCGAGGCGGAGGCCCTGCTGGACCCGCTGGCAGATGCTGAGGATGCCCCGGATGAGGTACTGGATTATCTGGCGCGCGCGAAGGCCGGGCTGGAGAAGACCGACGAGGCGCGTGTGCTTTTCGAGCAGGCCGCCGAACGGCGCATGTCACCGCGCCCGCTCATAGCCCTCGCCCTGCTTGCTTTGGCCGAGGGGCGCATCGATGACGCCATCGCGGTCCTGGCCCGCGCCGAGGAGGACTTCCCTGAAGCGCCACAGGTTTTTTTGGAACAGGGCAAGATACTGGGCGCAACCGGCAAATATGTGGAAGCGCTGAGGAAATTCGACAGCGGCCTCCGGTTGTCGCCCGACGACGCTGATCTTCTACGGGCGGCCAGCCTGGCCGCGGCGCGCCTGGGCAACACAGAAATTGCAACCGGATATGCCCTGACCCTGGCAAACCGGCCGGGCGCAACCTCCGATGACCGAATTTGGCTGGCCTCCCTGCTGGAATCGAGTGGCAACAGCACGGCAGCCGCAGAAGCCTACCGCACTATCCTGAATTCGGAACCAGACAATTTCATAGCCTTGAACAATCTGGCAGGAATTCTTGCAGAAACATCTCCGCAAGAGGCTTTGGAACTCGCGGGAAAGGCGAGCAATGCAGCGCCGCACAATCCAAAGGTGCGCGATACCCTCGGCTGGGCGCAGTATAAGGCTGGCAAGATCGAATCGGCCGCGGCTACTTTCGAAGCACTGCTGGCCGCCGATCCAGGCTCGGCCCTGACCAACTATCGTCTGGGACTGGTGCGACTGGAGCAGGGCAGAGCTGAGGAAGGCCGCGCCCTGCTGCTGCGTGCGCTCGAACTTGATCCGTCGATCAGACAAGCGGAAGAAGCGAAACAGCGTCTGAAGTAGCCCGATAGCTGGGTCGCATGAGCGGCCGATCCCCGGCTGCAAGGCTGGGAAATGCCCAGCCTTGAACGAGGCGCTCAAGCGCCGTGGTTATATCCAACCAAGACTAGGGAAGCCGGAACCCCCTGCCAACGGTAGGGCTGGTCCAGCCTAGCGTGGCTGCCCCGAAGTGCGGGCTTGGACCTGCGCATAGCGGGTTCGGCTCAGCGCACGAACCCATAGTGCCTGGCGGAGTTGGTCACGGCCGCACAGTGAGCGGTGCGCTGGGAGGCGGTGTGCGTCGCCAGGATCGACTGGCCCACCAGCACCTGCCCCTCTAGCTGGCTGGCAAAAGCAAGGTCGTCGGCGGCCACGTTCCTCGATACCCATTCCGAAATCGCCTCCTGATCGTAGGCCAGCTCGCAGACTTCCTCGCTCGCTAGGACCGTGGCGAGCCCGTTGATCAGTAACCGATGGGGTGGACGCCCCCCGGCGGCATCGATGTGCCATGGTGGCGGGTGTTGAAGCACCGCTACGGAGGGGAGCGTCCATGGGAGAGGTTAGCATCATCGGCCTGGATTTGGCCAAGAACGTGTTTCAGGCACACGGCGCAGGGGCCGACGGATCGGTGGTCTTCCGCCGTAAGCTGTCGCGCGCGCAACTGCTGAAGTTCATAGCGGCGCAGCCGCCTTGCGTGGTGGCGATGGAGGCCTGCGCCGGTTCGCACCACTGGGGCCGGGCAATCGGCGATCTTGGCCACGAGGTGCGGCTGATCCCGCCCGCCTATGTGAAGCCGTTCGTGAAGCGGCAGAAGAACGACATGGCGGATGGTGAGGCGATAGCGGAGGCGGCGTCGCGACCGACGATGCGGTTCGTGGCTGTGAAGAGTGAGGTCCAACAGGCGGCGGCCATGGCCTATCGGACCCGGGACCTTCTGGTCCGGCAGCGCACGCAGACGATTAACGCGCTGCGGGCACATCTGGCTGAACAGGGCATCGCGGCGCCCACCGGCCCGACGCATGTCGGGCGCCTCGCGGCCATCATCGAAGGGGAGGATGGCCTGCTGCCCGATACGGTGCGTGATCTGGCACACCTTCTTTTGGACCAGATCGCCGGTCTTGCCGAGAAGATTGCAGGCCTCGACACCGAACTCCGGAGGAGTGTGACCACCGACGACACGGCGCGGCGGCTGACGACGATCCCGGGAGTGGGGGCAGTGACGGCGGCGGCGATCACCACCTTCGCGCCACCGATGGAGACTTTCTCGAAGGGGCGGGACTTCGCCGCCTGGGTCGGGCTCACGCCGCGACAGCATTCGAGCGGCGGCAAGGACCGGCTGGGCAGGACCTCGAAGATGGGCCAGCGCGACATCCGAAGGCTGCTGATTATCGGCGCCGTCGCGGTGGTGCGATGGGCCGCGCGCAAGGGCGCGCCCGAGGGCACATGGCTCGGGCGCATGATGGCGCGCAACCCGAAGATGCTGGTCGCGGTGGCGCTGGCCAACCGCATGGCGCGCACGGCCTGGGCGCTGCTGCGCAAGGGAGAGGATTACAGGAATCCGGGGATGGTGGCCGCATAGGTCAGCGTCGTCGGGTTGTCGCCGGATGTGAGAGGGGGCAAGGGAACGTAAGGGCAGACGGTCAAGAGACCGGGTCGGGCGAACCAGCATTCCGGACGGAGCGCCATCGAGCGCGGGTAACCGAACTGGTCCTGACCTGCATATCTCCATACAGGCCCGCGGCGCATGACAGGCCGCATCTTCGAGGCCGGACACACGACCGCACCTGATCACATGCCCGATCGAACCCAAAGATTCCGCTTGCATCCAAGGGGGCGTCCACACACGTCTGGTCTGCCTGCCCTGCCGCGCGTTGAGAGTGACGTATAGTGTCCGCTATCGATAGTGGACACTCCGGGGTGTATTTTGGTTCGCAGGACGAAGCGGCTTTGGACGGACGAGGAGAAGCGGTCGATCTGTTTCCAGACGGCGGCACCGGGTGTTTCGGTGGCCCAGGTGGCACGGCG
>JBBCJM010000238.1:0-31320 GCA_037190175.1 Paracoccaceae bacterium
CGCCCGGGCCTCGGGCGAGAAGGGGCCGGGTTCGCGCAGGCTGTCGATCAGCGCCGGCAGGCCGGGGGCCAGGCGGCGGGCCAGCGCCTCGGCCGCGCGCAGCCGGGTCAGGCGGATCGCCGCCGGGTCAGGCACGTGGCCGGCGTCGTGCAGGGTCTGGGCCATGTCGTCGTCGGAGGGCAGGCGCAAGGCCAGCGCGCGGAACGCAGGGTCCAGCGTCGCGTCGAAGGCCACATGGGCCAGCGCGTCCAGCCAGGCCGGGCCGGGGGCGGCGCCTTCGGTCACCATCCGTGCCAGCACGTCCTTGGCCAGCGCCCGCCCGGCCTCCCACTTGTTGAAGGGGTCGGTGTCGTGGGCCAGCAGGAAGGCGCGTTCCTCGGCGCTCGCCGGCCGGTCCAGGATCACCGGGGCCGAGAAGCCGCGCAGGATGGAGGGGACGGGTTTCGCCGCCAGCCCGTCGAATGTGAACGATTGTTCGGCTTCGGTCAGCTCCAGCATGGTGGTGGGCACCACCTCGTCGCCGTTGGGGTTCAGCAGGCCCACCGCTACCGGGATCACCCGCGGCGGGCTCGAAGGCTGGCCGGGGGTGGGCGGCGTCTCCTGCCGCAGGGTCAGGGTATAGCTGCCGTCCTGCCAATGGTCCGAGACATGCAGCCGGGGCGTGCCGGCGTCGGTGTACCAGCGCTTGAACTGCGTCAGGTCGCGCCCCGTCGCGTCCTCGAACACCTTCAGCCAGTCCTCGATGGTGGCCGCCTGCCCGTCGTGGCGTTCGAAATAGAGGTCCAGCGCCCGGGCATAGCCGTCATCGCCCACCAGGCGCTTCAGCATCCCGATCACCTCGGCGCCCTTCTCGTAGACCGTCGCGGTGTAGAAGTTGTTGATCTCGACGAAGCTTTCCGGCCGCACCGGGTGGGCCAAAGGCCCGCCATCCTCGCGGAACTGGCGGGCGCGCAGGGTCAGCACGTCCTCGATCCGCTTCACCGGGCCCGAGCGCAGGTCGGCGCTGAACTGCTGGTCGCGGAAGACAGTCAGCCCCTCCTTGAGGCACAGCTGGAACCAGTCGCGGCAGGTGATGCGGTTGCCGGTCCAGTTGTGGAAATACTCGTGGGCCACGATGGCCTCGATGCGGGCGAAGTCGTCGTCGGTGGCGGTCTCGGGCAGGGCGAGGACGTATTTGGAGTTGAAGATGTTCAGCCCCTTGTTCTCCATCGCCCCCATGTTGAAATCGTCCACCGCCACGATGTTGAACACGTCCAGGTCGTATTCCCGGCTATAGGTCCGCTCGTCCCAGGTCATGGCGCGCTTGAGCGAGTCCATCGCCCAGCCGCAGCGATGCTCGTCGCCGGGGCGGACCCAGATGGCGAGGTCTACGGGACGGCCCGAGGCGGTGGTGAAGCGGTCGCGATGCGCGATCAGGTCGCCGGCGACCAGCGCGAAGAGATAGGCGGGCTTCGGCCAGGGGTCGTGCCATTCCGCCCAGCCCTCGCCCTGCGCGACCGGGTTGCCGTTCGACAGCAGCACCGGCAAGTCCGACTCGATGCGCACATGGAAGGGCGCCATCACGTCGGGCCGGTCGGGATAGAAGGTGATGCGGCGGAAGCCCTCGGCCTCGCACTGGGTGCAGTACATGCCGCGCGACATATAGAGCCCTTCCAGCGCGGTGTTGGCCTCCGGCGCGATCTCCACCTCGGTCTCCAGCACGAAGCGGCCTTCGGGCAGCAGTGCGGCGGGGATGCGCAGGCCCTTCGGCTCCGGCGTCAGATCCAACGGCTGGCCCTGCACCTGCAATGAGACGAGCCGCAGCCCCTCGCCGTCGAGCCAGAGGTCCTGCCGGCAGGACTTGGGGGTCAGCACCATCCGCGCCAGCACCCGGGTGTCAGCGGGCGACAGGCGGAAGACCAGCCGCATCTCCACGACCGTGAAGGGGTAGGGGCGGTAGTCGGCCAGATGCACGGCTTCGGGCGCGGTGGCGGAGGAATCGGACATCGGCGGCTCCTGCAACTCTCGCCCCCGAAACTGGCCCGGCCTTGGCCGCGACGCAACCCGTGGGCTCAGGGCTCCGCCAGCCCCTGCGCCAGCAGCGCCAGCGCGCGGTCGCGGGCGGCGGCGCGCACCGCGGCGCGGCCGGGGGCGCCGAACTCCACCGTCTCGGCCCGCGTCGCGCCGCCGCGGCGGGCCAGCGCGAAGCAGACCCGCCCCTCGGGCTTGAACTCCGAGCCGCCGGGGCCGGCGATGCCGGTGATCGAGACCGCGAGGTCGGAAGCCGAACGGGCCAGCGCGCCCTCGGCCATCTCGCGCGCCACCTGCTCGCTCACCGCGCCATGGGCGGCGAGGGTGGCGGCGGAGACCCCCAGCATCGCCTGCTTCGCCGCGTTGGAATAGGTGACGAAGCCGCGGTCGAACACGTCCGACGATCCGGCGATGTCGGTCAGCGCCGCGGCCACCATGCCGCCGGTGCAGCTTTCCGCCGTGGCGATGCGCCAGTCCCGCGCCCGGGCGGCGGACAGGATGGCCGCCGCGCTCATCGCCCCAGCACCCCGTGCCAGAAGCCCGCCAGCAGCACCGCGACCAGCGCGGCCAGCAGGCCGGCGATGATGTCGTCCAGCATCACGCCCAAGGTGCCGCCCTTGCGGTCGGCCCAGCCCACCGGCCCGGGCTTCCAGATGTCGAACAGGCGGAACAGCAGGAAAGGCGCCACCCAGGCCGGCCAGGGCAGGCCGGCCACGCCCGCGTGCCAGAGCCCGAAGGACATGGCCGAGAAGGCGATCCACTGTCCCGCCACCTCGTCGATCACCACCTCGGACGGATCCTCGTCGGGCCGGCCAGCCAGATAGCGTGCGCAGGACCAGAAGCCGAGCCCGATGGCCGCCAGCGTCGCCAGCGCCACCAGCGGGAAGCCCCCGGCCAGATGCAGCCCCGCGCCGACCGCGATGGCCGCGGCCGAGGCCCAGGTGCCCGGGGCGGGGCGCAGATAGCCGATGCCGCCCACCGTCACGACCCAGTTCATCGGCCCACCAAAGTCGCCGTAGCCATCGCCGCGATCCCCTCTTCCCGCCCCGTGAAGCCCAGCCGTTCCGAGGTCGTGGCCTTCACACTGACCCTAGCCGCTTCGATCCCCATGATCGCCGCCAGCGCCGCCTGCATCGCTGCGGCATGAGGCCCCACCTTCGGCCGCTCGCAGATCAGCGTCACGTCGGCATGGGCGATGCGGTAGCCCCGTTCGGCGGCCAGCCCCGCGGCATGGGCCAGGAAGATGCGGCTCTCGGCCCCTTTCCATTGCGGGTCCGAGGGCGGGAAGTGGCGGCCGATGTCGCCCGCCGCCAGCGCGCCGTAGATCGCGTCGGTCAGCGCGTGCATCCCCACGTCGGCGTCGGAATGGCCCACCAGCCCGGCATGATGCGGCACCTGCACCCCGCAGAGCCAGACATGATCCCCAGGGCCGAAGGCGTGCACGTCGAAGCCGTTGCCCACCCGCACGTCCATCGCTTGCCGCCCCCGCAGGATCGCCTCGGCCCGGGCGAAATCGGCCGGGACCGTCAGCTTCAGGTTCTCCTCGTCGCCCTCGACGATGGCCACGTCAAGCCCCGCGGCGCGCGCCACCTCCACGTCGTCGGCCGCGCCGCCGGGATGGGCGCGGTGGGCGGCGAGGATGGCGGGAAGGCAGAAGGCCTGCGGGGTCTGGGCGCGGTAGAGGCCCGCGCGGTCCTGCGTGCCCCGGACCAGCCCGCCGGCCCCCCGCCACAGCGCATCGGTGACGGGCAGGGCGGGGGCGGCGCCGGGGTGCGTCCGCAGCGCCTCCAGCAGGCGGGCGACCAGCGCGGGGCCGACCAGCGGCCGGGCGGCGTCATGGATCAGCACGGTGTCGATCCCCGAGCCCTCCAGCGCCTCCAGCGCCTTGCGCACCGAGTCCTGCCGCGTGGCCCCGCCCTCCACCAGTTCCACCCCGAGGCCCGTGGCCAAAGCCCGGTCCCCCGGGTGGATCGCCATCACCAGCCGCTCCGCCACCCCGGCCAGCGCCTGCACCGCATGGGCCGCCACCGGGCGGCCGGCGAGGTCACGCCATTGCTTGGGGATCTCCCCGCCCATGCGGGTGCCGCGCCCGGCGGCCACGATGACGGCGGCGATGCGCATGAGATCCCTCCGCAGAACGGGCCACGCCTAACCCTTGCCGCGGCGCCTGACAATAAGGCAGATCGCCCCCGTAGTCTGCACAATATTTGGGCAATGCCCGGCAATTCGCCAGATCGCAGACCCGCCCCTTTGCCCTCAAGCCGCTTTGGCCCTAGATGGAGCCCGACCGCCCAAGGAAAAGGCAGATGCCCACGCCCCCCGCCTTCGACCTGCCCGCGCCGCCGGTGATCCTCGCGCCGATGGCGGGCATCACCGACCCGGCCTTCCGCCGCGCGGTGGCCCGCTTCGGCGCCGGGCTCACGGTGTCCGAGATGGTGGCATCGGCCGAGGTGCTGGCCGATCGGCCCGAGGCCAAGGCGCGCGCCGCCGGGGTGGCCGCGGGCGAGGCGGTGCAGCTGGTGGGGCGCGAGCCGGGGGCCATGGCCGAGGCGGCGCGGCTGGTGGAAGGGCAGGGCGCGCGGATCATCGACATCAACATGGGCTGCCCCTCGCGCCGGGTGACCACCGGAGCCTGCGGCGCGGCGCTGCTGGAGGACCCCGACCGGGCGCTGGCCATCATCGAGGCGGTGGTGGGCGCGGTCTCGGTGCCGGTGACGCTGAAGACCCGGCTGGGGTGGGACGAGACGCGGCTGACCGCTCCCGTGCTGGCCAGACGGGCCGAGGCCGCCGGCATCGCCATGGTCACGATCCACGGCCGCACTCGCTGCCAGTTCTACCAGGGCCGGGCCGACCATGCCGCCATCGCCGCGGTGCGGGCGGCGGTGGGGATCCCGGTCATCGCCAATGGCGACATCGCCGATCCTTCGGCTGCCGCGGCGGCCCTGAAAGCCTCCGGCGCGCAGGGGGTGATGGTGGGGCGGGGGGCTCAGGGCCGCCCTTGGGTGCTGGCGCAGATCGCCCATGCGCTCTACGGCACCCCGGCGCCCGTGGTGCCCACCGGCGAGGCGCTGGCCGACCTGGTGGTGCAGCATTACGAAGAGGCGCTGGCGCATTACGGCCCGGCGCTGGGCGCACGCGTGGTGCGCAAGCATCTGGCCTGGTATCTCGACGCGGCCGGGGCGGCGCGCGGCCCGGTGCTGACCGCCGACAGCCCGCGGCAGGTGATCGCCCATCTGCGCGCAGCACTCGCCAGCCCCGAGCGGGAGGCCGCATGACCGCCTATCGCGCGCCCTATCCGGTTCCCGGGGTGATCTGGGCCTCGCTGCCGCTGCCGGCGCTCTTGATCGACGCGCAGGGTCGGATCGCCGAGGTGAACCCGGCGGCGGAGGCCTTCCTGAACGCCTCGGTCAAGTCCTTGAAAGGCCAGCCGGTCTGGGATCGCCTCTATATCGACGCCCCGATGGAGGAGGCGCTGGCCCGGGTGCGGCAGAACCGCGCGCCGCTGACGATCAACGACGCGCATCTGACCACGGGCGAGCGGCCCCCGGTGCCCTGCGCCGTGCAGGTGGCGCCGATGCACGACAACCCCGGCATCGTGATGCTGCTGATCCACCCGAACGAGGTCGCCGGGCGGATGGGCCGCGGCGTGGCCTCCAAATCCGCGGCCAAATCCGCCGTGGGCATGGCCGAGATGCTGGCGCACGAGATCAAGAACCCGCTGGCCGGCATCACCGGGGCGGCGCAGCTGCTGGCGATGGGGCTGAACCCCGAGGACCGCGAGCTTGCCGACCTGATCGTGGAGGAAAGCCGGCGGATCGTGAAGCTGCTGGAACAGGTGGAACGCTTCGGCGACCTGCGCCCGCTCGAACGCCGCGCGGTCAACCTGCACGACGCGCTGGACCGCGCCCGCCGCTCGGCCCTTGTGGGCTTCGCCGCGCGGATGACGATCGTGGAGGACTACGACCCCTCGCTGCCGCCCACCTATGCCGACCCCGACCAGCTGATGCAGGTGTTCCTGAACCTCATCCGCAACGCCGCCGAGGCCGCGGGCGCGCAGGGCGGCACCATTCGTCTGCGCACCTATTACGACCTCAGCCTGCGGCTGCGCCGCCGCGACGGGCCGGGCCGGCCGCTGGCCCTGCAGGTCGAGGTCATCGACGACGGGCCGGGCATTCCGCCCGAGATTGCGAACAACGTCTTCGAACCCTTTGTTTCGGGAAGGGAAAACGGCACGGGCCTTGGGCTCGCGCTGGTCTCGAAGATCATCTCCGACCACGAAGGCTGGATCGCCGCCGATTCGGTCCCCGGTCGCACCGTGTTCCGCGTGAGCCTGCCCGTGGCCACGCGCGAGGAAGGTGCCGACAGCCCGGAAAGCTGACAGCAAGGAGCAAGGCCGATGGACGGCACCGTTCTGGTGGCAGACGACGACCGCACCATCCGCACGGTGCTGACCCAGGCGCTGACGCGGGCGGGGTGCAAGGTGCACGCCACCTCCTCGCTGATGACGCTGATGCGCTGGGTCGAGGAGGGCAAGGGCGACCTGGTGATCTCGGACGTGATCATGCCCGACGGCAACGGGCTGGACGCGCTGCCGCGGATCGGCCGGCTGCGGCCCGGGCTGCCGGTCATCGTGATCTCGGCGCAGAACACCATCATGACCGCGATCCAGGCCACCGAGGCCGCGGCCTTCGACTATCTGCCCAAGCCCTTCGACCTGCCCGACCTGATGAAACGCTCGGCCCGGGCGCTGGAGATGAAGCGGCGGGCGCCCATGGCGCAGGCCGCCCCGGTGCGCGAGGCGGGCGAGGACCTGCCGCTGGTGGGGCGCACGGCGGCGATGCAGGCGCTGTACCGGCTGGTCGCCCGGGTGATGAACACCGACCTCGCGGTGCTGATCACCGGCGAGTCGGGCACCGGCAAGTCCTTGATCGCGCGGGCGATCCACGATTTCTCCGACCGCCGCAGCCAGCCCTTCGTGGTGGCGCAGGCCTCGGATCTGGCGGGGATCGAGGGGCCGGCGCAGCTTCTGGCCCGCGCCCGCGGCGGCAGCCTGGTGTTCGACGAGGTGGGCGACTACGACGACGAGGCCCAGGCCCGCATCGTGCGGATGCTGGATCTGGCCGCCGACCATGCGCCCCGGGTGATGGCCACCAGCCAGATCGACCTGGCCGCGCGGATGGAGGCGGGCAAGTTCCGGCAGGACCTCTACTACCGCATCGCCGGCGTGACCCTGCACGTCCCGGCGCTGCGGGAACGGGTGGACGACATTCCCCTGCTGGCCGACCACTTCATGGCGCGGGCCGAGCGCGAACAGGGCTCCACCCGCAAGCTTTCGGCCGAGGCGCGCGAGCTGGTGCGCAGCTATTCCTGGCCCGGCAACGTGCGGCAGCTGGAGAACACGCTGAAACGCCTCATGGTCACCTCGTCGGAGCCCGAGATCGCCCGGGCCGAGGTGGAGGCGGTGCTGGGCAGCCAGCCGGCGCTGGAACCGCTGCGCGGCGGCGGGGAGGGCGAGAAGCTTTCGGCCAGCGTTGCCCGCCACCTGCGGCGGTATTTCGACCTGCACGGCGGGCAACTGCCGCCCCCGGGCGTCTACCAGCGGGTGCTGAAGGAGGTCGAGGCGCCGCTGATCGAGATCGCGCTGGACGCCACCGCCGGCAACCAGGCCCGCTGCGCCGACCTGCTGGGCATCAACCGCAATACCTTGCGCAAGAAGATCACCGATCTGGATATTCGCGTGACTCGCCGCCGCAAGCTGATGTAAAACCGCCACAGGGGGCGTGGCGCCATCGTCGCTGGCCCAAGATGTGGGGGTGCGGCGGCCTTGGGCCCGGTCCCCTTGGGGGTATGGCGCGTGGCCGTGACGGCGGAAGGCAACAGGGTGATGCGGACCTGGGACCGCCTGTCGCGCCTGCGCCGGCAGCGGCGGATCCAGACCCTGCTGACCTTCGGCCTGGTGGTGCTGGGGCCGCTGCTGGCCGCCGCCACCTTCCTGGTGCTGGGGCCGATGAACCAGGGCGCGGCCTCGCCCTGGCTGCGGCTGATCCTGCTGGCCGATTTCGTCTATGTGCTGGTGGTGGCCGCGCTGGTGCTGTCGCGCGTGGCCCGCGTGGTGGCCGACCGGCGCAGCCAGTCCGCCGGCTCGCGCCTGCACCTGCGGCTCTCGGGCGTCTTCGCCGGGGTGGCGCTGGTGCCCACGGTGATCGTGGCGGTCTTCGCGGTGCTGACGGTGAACATCGGGCTGGAGGGCTGGTTCTCCAGCCGGGTGCGCGACGTGGTGGGCACCTCGCTGGCCGCGGCCGAGGCCTATAACGAGGAACACCGCGCCGACCTGACCGAGGACACCCAGGGCCTGGCCGGCTATCTGAACGTGGCCAAGCACGCGACCTTCTTCCTGGCCGACGACCAGGTGCGCCCGCTGCTGACGCAGGGGCAGGCGGTGGTGCAGCGGGGGTTGAAGGAAGTGTTCCTGATCGACGGATCGGGCACCCTGCGCACCCGGGGCGAACGCTCGTACCTCTTCGATTTCGAGCAGCCCTCGCCCGCCGACATCGAGAGGGCGCGCGAGACCGGGCAGGTGGTGCTGATCGAGGACTGGCCCAACAACGAGCTGCGGGCGCTGATCCATCTGGACGCCTTCGCCGACCGCTATCTCTATGTCACGCGCGAGGTGGACGGCACGATCCTGAGCCTCCTGGACGACACGCGGGAAACCGTGCGGCTCTATCAGCAGCTGGAATCCGAACGCGGGCGGGTGCTGTTCGAATTCGCGCTGATCTACCTGGGCTTTGCCCTCATCCTCGTGCTGGCCGCGGTCTGGCTGGGGCTGTGGTTCGCCGAGCGGCTGGCCCGCCCGGTGGGCCGGCTGGCCGGGGCGGCGCAAAGGGTGGGGGGCGGCGATCTGGACGTGCAGGTGACCGAGGAGCCGGGCGACGACGAGATCGCCATGCTGGGCCGCCTGTTCAACCGCATGACCCGGCAGCTCAAGATGCAGCGCGAGGCGCTGGTCGAGAACACCAAGGCCATCGAGGGGCGGCGGCGGCTGTTCGATTCGGTGCTGTCCTCGATCACCGCCGGGGTGATCGGGCTGGATGCCGAGGGGCGGGTGGATTTCGTCAACCGCGCGGGCGAGCGTCTGCTGGACGTGGCGGGCTCCCACGGCCAGCCGCTCGACGCGCTGGTGCCCGAATTCGCCCCCCTCTTCGCCCGCCTGCGCGAGGGCGCCGGCGCCCCGGTGCAGGAGGAGGTGCGGCTGGCCCGCAAGGGGCGGCTGGAGAGCCTCCTGGTGCGGATGGCCGGGCGGCGGTCCGACACCGGGCGGCTGGAGGGCTATGTGGTGGCCTTCGACGACGTGACCGATCTGGTCTCGGCCCAGCGGATGGCCGCCTGGGGCGACGTGGCCCGCCGCATCGCGCACGAGATCAAGAACCCGCTGACGCCCATCCAGCTCTCGGCCGAGCGGATCCGGCGCAAGTTCCGCACCCAGGTGCAGGACCCCGACGATCTGGAGCAATATGCCGACGTGATCGTGCGCCAGACCAACGACCTGCGCCGGATCGTGGACGAATTCTCCAAGTTCGCCCGGATGCCCGAGCCCGACCGGCGCGAGGAAGACCTGGTGCGGCTGGTGCGCGACGCGGTGGCGCTGCAGGCCGCGGGCCAGCCCGGGGTGCATCTGGCGGCCGACCTGCCGGAAGGCGGGCTCACCATGGACCTAGACGCGACCATGATCGGGCAGGCGCTGACCAACCTGATCAAGAACGCCGGAGAAGCCATTGAAACCTTGCAGCAAAAAGGCGCGCCCGAGGGTTTCGCGCCCGAGATCCGCGTGGAGCTGGCGGTCGAGCCCGACCAGGCGATCATCCGGGTCAGCGACAACGGCACCGGCCTGCCGCCCGACCGGACGCGGCTGTTCGAGCCCTATGTGACCACACGGGAAAAGGGCACCGGCCTTGGCCTGCCCATCGTCAAGAAGATCATCGAAGAGCACGGCGGCACCCTGGCGCTGCTGGATGCCGACCCCTTCACCGAAGGGGCGCACCGGGGCGCCATGGCCGAGATCCGCCTGCCGCGGCTGATGCGGGCCGGGCGGGCGCGGCGGGTGGCCGGGCAGGGGTAGGAGGGACCAATGAGCATCCTGATCGTGGACGACGAGAAGGACATCCGCGAACTGATCGGCGACATCCTGCGCGACGAGGGCTATGCCGTGCGGCTGGCCGGCTCGTCCGACGAATGCATGGCCGAGATCAACGCCGATGCGCCGACGCTGATGATCCTGGACATCTGGCTGAAGGACAGCCGGATGGACGGGATCGACATCCTGAAGGCGGTGAAGCGCGACAACCCCGACGTGCCGGTGGTGATCATCTCGGGCCACGGCAACATCGAGATCGCGGTGGCGGCGATCAAGCAGGGGGCCTACGACTTCATCGAGAAGCCGTTCAACATCGACCAGCTCTTGGTGGTGGTCAGCCGCGCCATGGAGACCTCGCGCCTGCGGCGGGAGAACATGGACCTGAAACGGCGCGAGACGCAATCGGCCGAGATGCTGGGCAATTCGCCGGCCTTCCGGGCCCTGAAGGCGCAACTGGACAAGGTGACGCGCTCGAACGGGCGGGTGATGCTGACCGGGCAGCCGGGCTCGGGCAAGGAGCTGGCCGCGCGCTATATCCACACCCATTCGCTGCGCGCTGCCGCCCCCTTCGTCGCCGTCACCGCCGCCACCATCGAGCCCGAGCGGATGGAGGAGGTGCTGTTCGGCCGCGAGACCCCCGAGCGCGGGGTGGAGAAGGGGCTCTTGGAACAGGCCCACGGCGGGGTGATCTATTTCGACGAGGTGGGCGACATGCCCATCGGCACCCAGTCCAAGATCCTGCGGGTGCTGGTGGAACAGCAGTTCTCGCGCGTGGGCGGGTCGGACAAGGTGCGGGTCGACCTGCGGGTGATCTCCTCCACCTGCCGCGACCTGCCGGCCGAGATCCGCGCCGGCCGCTTCCGGCAGGAGCTCTACGACCGGCTGAACGTGGTGCCCATCTTGGTGCCGGGGCTGGAGGAACGGCGCGAGGACATCCCCGAGCTTGCCGCGCATTTCGTGGGGCATTTCCACCGCACGCAGGGCCTGCCGCAGCGGCGGCTGTCGGCCGAGGCGGAGGCGCTCTTGCAGACCATGCTCTGGCCCGGCAACGTGCGCCAGCTGCGCAACGTGATCGAAAGGGTGCTGATCCTGGGCGACGGCACCGGCCCCATCGAGGCGCGCGAACTGCCGGGGCAGGAGGCCGCGGGCGATGGCGGGACGCGGCTGGTGATCGGCGGGGCGCTGGCCACCCTGCCGCTGCGCGAGGCGCGGGAGCTCTTCGAGAAGGAATACCTGCTGACCCAGATCAACCGCTTCGGCGGCAACATCAGCCGCACCGCGGGCTTCGTGGGGATGGAACGCTCGGCGCTGCACCGCAAGCTGAAGTCGCTGGGGGTGGTGACCACCTCGAAATCCGGTGTGCGCATGGCCCATGCCGAGGACGGGCTGGACGACGAGGACGAGGAGGAGTGAGGGCGGCGCGATGGCGGGGTGAACCCCGCCCTACGGGGACGGGCGCCGTAGGGCGGGATTCATGCCGCCACGAAGACGGGCGAAAGGGCCGGCGATGAAGGTCATCATCTGCGGCGCGGGGCAGGTCGGCTGGCAGATCGCGCGCCACCTCGCGGGCGAGAAGAACGACGTGACCGTGGTGGACGTGAACGGCGAACTGGTGCGCCGGGCCACCGACACGCTGGACGTGCAGGGGGTGGTGGGCTACGCCAGCCACCCCGACGTGCTGGAGAAGGCCGGCGCGCGGGATGCCGACATGATCATCGCCGCCACCCATTCCGACGAGGTGAACATGGTCACCTGCGAGGTGGCGCATTCCGTCTTCGGCATCACCCGCAAGATCGCCCGCATCCGCGCGCAGAGCTACCTGGCCGAGGAATACGCCGACCTCTACCGTTCCGACCGGCTGTCGGTGGACGTGATCATCAGCCCGGAGAAGGAGGTGGCCGAGGCCGCGCTGCAACGGCTGGCCGCGCCCGCCACCTTCGACACCGAAAGCTTCATGGGCGGGCGGGCGCAGCTGCTGGGCATCCACCTGGACCAGGACTGCCCGGTGCTGAACACGCCGCTGCGGCAGCTGACCGAGCTTTTCTCCACCCTGCGCGCCATCGTGGTGGGGGTGCGCCGGCAGGAGCGGCTGTTCGCGCCCGAGCCGGCAGATCAGCTGTTCGCGGGCGACCGGATCTATGTCTTCACCCATGTCGAGGACGTGAACAGGACGCTGGATATCTTTGGAAAGACGACGAAAAGGCAGGAACGCCTGATCATCGTGGGCGCGGGCAACGTGGGGCTTGGCGTGGCGCAGGCGCTGGAGCGGCGCGCCGAGCGCACCCGGGCCCGGCTGATCGAGAAAAGCCGGGCGCGGGCCGAACGCGCCGCCGACGCGCTGGAACGCACCATCGTGCTGCACGGCGACGGGATGGACATCGACCTGCTGAACGAGGCCGGGATCGACCGCGCCGACGCGGTGCTGGCGGTGACCGACGACGACAAGACCAACCTCCTGGTGGCGGTGCGGGCCAAGCAGGCCGGCGCCCGGCTGGCCATCACGCTGGTCAACGACCCCTCGCTGGTGCCGCTGATGGGCGCGCTGGACATCGACGCCTATATCAACCCGCGCGCCACCACCGTGTCCTCGATCCTGCGCCACATCCGCCACGGCCGGGTGCGGGCGATCTATTCCATCGGCGACGCCGAGGCCGAGGTGATCGAGGCGCAGGTGATGTCCACGTCATCCCTGGCCGGCAAGCTCATCCGCGACATAGATTTTCCCGAGGGCGTGCTGGTCGGCGCGGTGATGAAGGGCGAGCGGGTGCTGAAGCCCACCGGCGACCTGCGGATCGAGGCGGGCGACGCGATCGCGCTGTGGTCGATGGCCAAGGACGTGCCGGAGGTCGAGCGGCTGCTGCAAGTCTCGATCGACTTCTTCTGAGGGCAGGGGATGCGGCGCCTCAGCGACCTGCCGCTTCTGGTGATCCTGTCGGGGGTGACGGCGCTGGCCATGCTGGTGCCGGCGCTCTACGCCTATCACGCCCGCGACCTTTCCGTGGCGCGGGCCTTCTTCTACGCCGCGGTGATGACGCTCCTGCTGACCGCCATGGTCGGCGTGGCGGTCTCGGGGCGCCGGCCGCCGCCGGGCGGGCTGGCGCGGCGGCGGCTGGCGGCGCTGGTGGGGGCCTTTCTGCTCTTGCCGCTGATCCAGGCGGTGCCGTTCCACGCGGCGTTGCGGAACGCCCCCTTCCTCGACGCCTGGTTCGAGATGCTGTCCTGCTTCACCACCACCGGGGCCACGCTCTACGACGATCTGCCGCCCGCGCTGCACCTGTGGCGGGGCCTCGCCGGCTGGCTGGGCGGGCTCTTCACCCTGATCGCGGCCGCGGCGATCCTGGCGCCTCTGGACCTCGGCGGGGCCGAGGTGGTCTCGGGCCGGGTGCCGGGGCAGGGCGCGGCGACCGGCCGGGCCGACCCCGGCCAGCGGCTGGTGCGCCAGAGCCTGACCGTGGCCCCGGCCTTCCTGGCGCTGACGCTGGCGCTGTGGATGGGCCTCCTGATGGCCGGGGAAAGCGCGCTGCCGGGGCTGATGATCGCCATGGGCACGCTCTCGACCAGCGGGATCACCGGGCAGGGCGGGCTCGGCGCCTCCGACGCCGGGCTGATGGCCGAGGTGCTGGTCTTTGCCCTCCTGCTGACCGCACTCACCCGCCGCAGCCTGCCGGGCGGGGTACTGGTGGACCGCTCGCGCAGCATCCTGTCCGACCCCGAGCTGCGGCTGGCCGCGCTGCTGCTGGCCGCCGTGCCGGTGGCGCTGTTCCTGCGCCACTGGCTGGTGGTGCTGCCGGAGGGGACGGAGGGGGACGCCCCGCTGGGCGGGCTCTCGGCGGTCTGGGGGGGCCTTTTCACCGCGCTGTCGTTCCTGACCACCACGGGCTTCGACAGCGACCACTGGCAGGGCACCCGGCTGTGGTCCGGCCTGCCCGCGCCGGGGCTGATCCTGCTGGGCCTCGCCATGGTGGGCGGGGGCGTGGCCACGGCGGCGGGGGGCCTCAAGCTGATCCGGGTGCACGCGCTGATGCGGCATGGCGAGCGCGAGCTGGACAGGCTGATCCACCCCTCCTCGGTCGGCGGCGGCGGGCCGGCGGCGCGGCGGATGCGCGAGGCGGGGGCCTATGCCGCCTGGGTGTTCTTCATGCTCTTCGCGCTCTGCATCGCGGTGGGGGTGGCGGCGCTGGCGCTGGCGGGGCTGGAGTTCGAGCCGGCGCTGGTGCTGGTGATCGCGGCGCTGACCACCACGGGCCAGCTGGCCGCCCATGCCGGCGACGCGCCCATCGCCTATGCCGGGCTTGCCCCCACGGTGAAGCTGATCCTCGCCGGGCTGATGGTGCTGGGCCGGGTCGAGGTGCTGGCCATCCTCGCGCTGATCGCCCCGCGCGGCTGGCGGGCCTGACCCTGCGGCATTCCGGGCACGCTGGTCGCGCCTCGATTGCATCATTCCCGGAATAGGGGCTGGATTGTGGCCCGGCCGCACCCCATACTCCACCGCAGGGCCGACGTGCCCGCGGACCATGAACCGCGACGGGACAGTGACGAAGGGGTAGCCTGGGGTATGCCCCGCCTTCCAGCCGGTGCCCGCCGACAGGGACGAGACCGACGCCCACGACAACGGCAAGAAAAAAAGGCAACGACACGATGGCGGCCGACAAACAGAACCTTCAGGATGCGTTTCTGAACCATGTGCGCAAGAACAAGGTCTCGCTGACGATCTTTCTCATCAACGGGGTGAAGCTGCAGGGGGTGATCACCTGGTTCGACAACTTCTGCGTGCTCCTGCGCCGTGACGGGCAATCGCAGCTGGTCTACAAGCACGCGATCTCGACCATCATGCCGACCACGCCGGTGAACCTGTACGAGGCCGAGGACTGAGCCCCGAACCCGACGACGATGACGACTGGGGCGATCCCCGCCCCCGGCCCGAGCGGCTGCTGGACACCGCGGCGCGCCCGACGGTGGGCTATGTGCTGCACCCCGACCTGCGTTCCGCCCGCGCCCGGCGGCTGCCCGAACACGGGCTGGCCGAGGCGGTGTCGCTGGCCGCCGCCCTGCCGGGGCTGAGCCTGGCCGGGGCCGAGGTGGTGCGCATCCCCCGCGCGCAGCCGGGGATGCTGTTCGGCTCGGGCAAGGTGGCCGAGCTGAAGGGTCGTTTCGGCGAGCTGGGGGTGGAACTGGTGCTGGTGGACGGGCCGGTGAGCCCGGTGCAGCAGCGCAACCTGGAACGGGAATGGGGCGTCAAGCTCCTGGACCGCACGGGCCTGATCCTGGAGATCTTCGCCGACCGCGCCCGGACGCGCGAGGGCGTGCTGCAGGTGGAACTGGCCGCACTTTCCTACCAACGCACCCGGCTGGTGCGGGCCTGGACCCACCTGGAGCGCCAGCGGGGCGGCTTCGGCTTCGTGGGCGGCCCGGGCGAGACGCAGATCGAGGCCGACCGGCGCGCCATCGACGACCAGGTGGTGCGGCTGCGCCGGCAGCTGGACCGGGTGGTGCGCACGCGCGAGCTGCACCGGGCGGCGCGGCGCAAGGTGCCCTTCCCGGTGGTGGCGCTGGTGGGCTATACCAACGCGGGCAAGTCGACGCTCTTCAACCGCATGACCGGGGCCGAGGTGCTGGCCAAGGACATGCTGTTCGCCACCTTGGATCCCACCATGCGCGGCGTGGTGCTGCCCTCGGGGCGCAAGGTGATCCTGTCCGACACCGTGGGCTTCATCTCGGACCTGCCGACCCAGCTGGTCGCCGCCTTCCGCGCCACGCTGGAGGAGGTGCTGGAGGCCGACCTGATCCTGCACGTGCGCGACATCAGCCACCCCGAGACCGCCGAACAGGCGGCCGACGTGGCCGACATCCTGGCCTCGCTGGGGGTGCGCACCACGCCGGTGATCGAGGTCTGGAACAAGCTCGACCTCGTGGAGGGCGGCGAGCGGGCGGCGCTGCTGGCCCGGGCCTCGGGGTCGGAACAGGTCTTCCCGCTCTCGGCGCTGACCGGCGAGGGGCTGCCGGCGCTGCTTGCGGCTGTGTCGGAGATGCTGGACGAGCCGCGGGAGGAGGCGGCGCTGGTGCTGGGCTTCGACCAGGGCCGCCGGCGCGCCTGGCTGCATCGGGCGGGGGTGGTCGGCACGGAAACCGAGGGCGAGGACGGCTGGCACCTGACCGTGCTGTGGACCGCGCGGCAGGCGGCGGAATTCGCGGCGCTGGAAGATCAAGATCGGGCGGGAAACGGTCGATTTCTTTGAAGAAATCGGTGCGGAGCCGTCGAAGGCTCCGGGCCGGAGTTATCGAAAACCCCGCTCATGCGCCGGGCTGGATCGAGACCTTCAACCCGAGGGCCTTGGCGACTTTCATCACCGTGGACAGTGTGGGATTGCCGTGCCCCGACAGCGCCTTGTTCAGCCCCACCCGGCTCATCCCGACCTCGCGGGCCAGCGCGGTCATGTTGCGGGCACGGGCGACCACCCCGAGCGCCCGGGCGACATAGGCGGGATCGTCGCCGCCTTCTTCCATCACCGCTTCGAGATAGGCCGCAATGTCCTCGTCGGTCTTGAGGTAGTCGGCGCTATCGTAGCGGGCGAATTCTTCTTCCGGCATCGCCTTACCCCTTCCACTGTTCGGCCAGAGCCTTGGCCTGCCTGATGTCCCTGTCCTGCGAGGACTTGTCGCCGCCGCACAGCAGGATGACGAGCACCGGCCCGCGCGAGATGAAATACACCCGATAACCCGGCCCGTAGTTGATCCGAAGTTCGGATACCCCATCCCCGACCGGCTCCACGTCGCCAGGGTTTCCCGCCGCAAGCCGGTCCAGCCGGGCCGCTATCCGGGCGACCGCCCGGCGGTCGCGAAGGCCGGAAAACCAGCGATCGAAGGTGCCGCTTCGGATCAGCTCGATCATGCGACAACTATAGTTGTCATTCCTGCGGCTGACAACCGGAAGAGTCGCGCCGAGTTCCGGTGCCCCGCCCCGCTACCGCTTCTTCTTGCCGCGCTTCTCGCATTCCTCCTCGACCGCGCGCAGGAACTGCTTGTTGGCGGCGAAGGCGCTGACGATCTGTTTCTCCAGCTGCTCGGGGCTTTCGTTGCCGCTGGCCCCGCCCAGCACCTGGTCATAGACCTTGCCGGCCAGCTCCTTGCCGCTTTCGCCCAGCACCTTGTCGAAGACCTCCTTCAGCTCCTTCTCGGTGGCCTTCTCGCCCAGCGATTTCAGCAGCTTGCCCTTGGCCGAGGAGGGCAGCGCCTTCATCAGCACCCCGCCGCCGAACTCGCCCAGCCGCTCCAGCTTCTTGAAGGGGCCGGCGGTCACCACCTCCTTGGCGACGATCTGCACGAACTTGTCGACGGTCAGGCCCGTGGCGTTGGACTTGTAGGCCTTCAGCGTCTCCTTCATGACGCCTTCCAGGATGTCCTTCCCGTTGGCCTTGAAATAGGCGATCACCCACTGGCAGACCACCCGCTCGCTGGCCTTCTGGAAGAACTTGCCGCCCAGCTGCTTGGCCACCGCCGGGCCCAGCTTGGCGATGATCTTGTCGGCCGCGCCGCCCTTGATCAGCGCCCCGATCGAACCGCCGATGAAGGCGTCCTTCAGCACGTTCATCGAGGCGTCGCCGAAGCCCTTGGAGGAACCGGCGATCCCCTTGCCCACCTCGTTGGCGATGGCCTCGACCGCCGCCGGCCCCGCGCCCGCCACCACGCCCGCCGCCACCGCGCCCAGCCCGTAGGAGGCCGCCACCGGCGCCGCGATCACCCCCACCACCACGAAGGAGGTGTCGCGCACCAGCTCCAGCCCGGTGACCAGGCTTTCCCCGCCGTCGATGATGGCCGAGAGGTATTTCTTCATCGCCACGCGGGCGCGGGTGGCCTCTTCCGACGCCTTGGGGAAGACCAGCGCGAAGCCGCGCAGGTTGCCCGCGTCCAGCATCTTCTGCGCCGCCTCGACCGCCTTCTCGGCCGACTTGATCTGGCTTTCGGGGGGCAGGTTGACGCCCTTGTACGCCTCGATGCACCAGCCGACGATGTACTGGTCCGAGCGCAGCTTCTTCATGTCGTTGTAGAGGAAGCGCGCCTCGTCCACCGCGGCCTTCAGCTGCCGCATGGGCCCCTTGAACTCGCCCTTGACCTTTTCCACCAGCTTGCGGTGGTCGCCCTCGGTCAGCAGATAGACCTTGCCGTTGACGGTGACCTGCCATTTCGGCGGCTCCTGCGTGGCGGTCTTGCGCAGGATCTCCATCACCTTGTCGTCCAGCACGCCGGTGGGACGCAGGCCGCTCTCGATCTGGAACTGCTTCAGCGCGGCGACGGTCGACTTGTCGAAGGCGCCGCTCTCCGGCGCCCGGGTTTGCCGTGCCGCCTTGTTCAACAATTTTTGCGCTTCCAGAACGACCCCTGACGAGGTGTTCGGTTCGGCAAGCACGCCCATCGGTCTATCCTTTTCCCGGCAAGTCCCGGGAACGGGCAGGCCGGAACATAACTGGGGTTGAGGATAACCACAGCCTTCCGCCCATGCAACGCAGGAAAACCCTACCTCGCGCCGCGTCATGCCTGCGTTCGCGGGTCACGGCACCCCCCGCGGGTCGAGCCGCGTCACCCCCACCGCCGCGGCGCGGGCAAGGCCGGGGTCGAGCGACATCGGGATGTATTCGCCCCGCCGCCACAGCTCGCCCAGGTCGTCGTAATGGCGGCTGAGCGGGTGGCCCGACTGGCCGGTGGAGATGACGAAGACCGAACTGTCGGGGTCGGCGAAGTCGTAGACCCCGCGATAGCCGGCGCCGTGGACGTTGCGGAACGGCTCGGGGTCGCGGCCCGAGGTGCGGCCGCGCATCAGCGTGGTGTCGCCTCCGCTGGTCGATTGCCGGATGTTGACGAAATGGCGCACCACCGGCACCTGGCCCAGCACCGCGTGGTCCTGCGTGGCCTGGTGCGCATCGCCCCAGCGCCAGCTTTCGATGTTGTCGCCATAGCGTTCGCGCAGGCGCAGGAGCGCCTCGTCCAGCGCGATGCGGGCGATCTCGGTGCAGGTCTCGATGGCCGCGGACTGGATAATGTCGCACCATTTCCCGGCCCCGCCCTGGTCGCGGAACACCCGCTCGATGAAGACCGGATCGACATGGGTGTACTCTTCCGCCAACGGCCCCAGGTCGTCGCGGATCAGCCGCGCTTGCAGCGCGCGCAGCCAGGCCTCGGTGATCAGCGGCTCGGGCAGGTGCTCGTTCATCTCGCCGTTCCAGTCGGCCAGCAGCACCAGCGCCCGTTCGCGCAGCCGTTCCGGCGTGCCCTCGGGCGAGGGGGTGCCGGTGAACCACAAGTCCGCGCCGATCAGCGGCAGCAGCGCCCGCGCGGTGGGGCTGACGGTATCGAGCTGCGCCTCGATGAAGCTTTCCCGGGTATGCACCTCGCGCGTGGCCATCAGGGTCAGCCAGCGGCGGATGCGGTGGGTGTCGCCCCAGAGGAAGGACTGGTGCGTGGGGAAGGGGGCGTCGACCGTCTTGTTGTTGGTGTTGCCGAGGAGGCCCGAGTCGGGGTCGACCACCCGCAGGTTGTCCTCATAGGGGAACATCCCCTGCCAGCGGTTCGCCGCCACCGCACCCAGCGCGGGCATCCGCCCCTGGGTCTGGTGGCCGGGGTCGCGGCGGGGGAGGGCGCCTATCACCTGCATCGCCACGCCTTCGGCATCGGCCAGCATCAGGTTCTGCGCCGGCGCGATGTAGAGCCGCCCGGCCTCCAGCGCCTCGGCCACGGTCTGCGACTTCATCAGCCGGATCGCCGCAGTCATCGAGGTGTCGGCGGAGCCGAGCGCGGTCCAGGACAGCGCCGCCACATGGCCCTCGGGCGTGACGGTGGCGAGGTCGTAGTGGCTGCCGGGCAGCACGGGGCCGTTGTCGGACCACCGCAGGGTGACGGTGATCGGATCGGCCCCGGCCACGGTGATGATCGAGCGGCGGGTCTCGAACGCCTTCCAGCCCTCCGGCGTCTCGTATTCCTCGGGGTTCTGGGGGTTCAGGCGTTCGATGAACAGGTCCTGGTCGTCGACATAGGCCGTGGTCAGCCCCCAGCCCAGCGCGTCGGACCGCCCGGTCAGCACCGCGGGCATCCCCGGGATGGTGCCGCCGATCACGCCGCCCGATTGCAGTTCCAGCCGCGCCAGATACCAGATCGAGGGGGCCGAGAAGCCCAGGTGCGGGTCGTTGGCCAGCAGCGTGCCGCCGGCGGCCGAGCGGCGGGGGGCGGCGGCGAAGGCGTTGGAGGCGCCGGCGAAGGGCAGCGCGCGCACCGGGTTCAGCGGGTCCAGCGCCGCCTGGCGCGAGGGCAGGCCGGGGATCACGCCCGGCATCAGTTCGCCATAGCGGGGCAGGGCGGTGACCGCCTCGTTCGGGTCGTCGGGCAGGATGTCGGCCAGCCGGGCGGGCGAGAGCACCATCGAGGTGCGGGCGCGCAGCACCTCGGCCTCCAGATGGCTGGAAAGCTGCAGCGCCATCAGCTTGATGATCGCGATGCTGTCGGCCGGGGCCCAGGCGGCGATCTCGTTCGAGAACAGGAAGAACTCGGGCGCCCCCCGTCCCCGCGCGCCCACGTTCACCTGGTTGATCCAGGCGTTGACTCCCCGGGCATAGGCATCCAGCGCGCGCCGCGTGGGCTCGTCCTGCGCCTCCACCGAGGCCAGCGCCTGGTTGTAGAGGTCGAACCGGCGCAGAAGCTCGTCGATCGTCACGGTGCGGGGGCCGAACACCTCGGACAGCCGCCCCTGCGCGGTGCGGCGCAGCATGGTCATCTGCCACAGCCGGTCCTGCGCATGGACGAAGCCCAGGCCGAAGAACACGTCCTCGTCCGTCTGCCCGAAGATGTGGGGGATGTTGTTGTTGTTGCGCACGATCTCGACCGGAGCCGAGAGGCCGGGCAGGGTGAAGGTCTCGTTGTAGTCGGGCAGCGAGCGGGACAGGAAATAATAGAGGATCGCCAGCGCCAGCGCCGCCAGCGCCACCCCGCCCAGGAAGATGCGCAAGAGCCAGCGGAAGAGCGTGAGCATGGCGGCCTCGGGGATGGGCGGGGTTGACGGGGGCGGTCGGTCGGATACCTAGGACATCGGGGCGCAACGCGCAATTCGGGGGGTAGGGCGATGGCGAAGGTAGCTTTCCTGGGGCTGGGGGTGATGGGTTTCCCGATGGCGGGGCACCTGAGCGCCAAGGGGCATGAGGTCACCGTCTACAACCGCACGGCCGCCAAGGCCGCGGCCTGGGTGGAAAAGCACGGCGGCCGGTCGGCGGCGACCCCGCGCGAGGCCGCGGCGGGGCAGGAGTTCGTGCTGGCCTGCGTGGGCAACGACGACGACCTGCGTTCGGTCTGCCTGGGCGAGGACGGCGCCTTCGCCGGAATGGACAGCGGCGCGGTCTTCGTGGACCATACCACGGTCTCGGCGCAGGTGACGCGGGAACTGGCGGCGGTGGCGGCGGAGCAGGGGCTGGGCTACGTGGACGCGCCGGTCTCGGGCGGGCAGGCGGGGGCCGAGAACGGGGTGCTGTCGGTGATGTGCGGCGGTGCGCAGGCCGACTATGCCCGCGCCGAGCCGGTGATCGCCGCCTATGCCCGGATCTGCCGCCGGCTGGGCGAGGCCGGGTCCGGCCAGATCGCCAAGATGATGAACCAGATCTGCATCGCCGGGCTGGTGCAGGGCCTGTCGGAGGCTCTGGCCTTCGGCGCCAAGGCCGGGATGGACGGCCGCGCGGTGGTGGAAGTCATCAGCCAGGGCGCCGCGGGGTCGTGGCAGATGGCCAACCGCCACGCCACCATGCTGGACGACAAGTTCGACTTCGGCTTCGCGGTGGACTGGATGCGCAAGGACCTGGGCATCTGCCTGGACACCGCGCGCGAGGTGGGCGCCAGCCTGCCGGTGACCGCGCTGGTCGACCAGTTCTATGCCGAGATCCAGAGCAAGGGCGGGGGGCGGTGGGACACCTCCTCGCTGATCCGGCGGCTGCCGCGGTAGGATTTTCCCCGACGTAAACTCGGGACTTGAACGGTGGTGCCCGCAGGCGCAGGATCGCCCGGCGGACGCGATCCGCTTTTTTCAGGCATGGAACCATTCAATGACCGATACGACTTCTTCCGCCGGGCTTGGCCGGCCCCTGCTGATCTTCACCTTCTGGCTCGTGCTGTTGCAGGGGATCATCATCGGTATCGAGACGCTGATCCCCGACTTCACCCTGCCGGGAGCGCTGAACGTGGTGGTGCTCTATTTCGCCAGCTACTTCGGCGGGCGCAGCTTCGGCAAGGCGGCCGGGCGGGCGATGACGGGGGGCGAGGGCTTCCGCTTCGGCCTCGTGGCGCTGGCGGTCTCGCTGGCGATCGGGGCGGTGGTGATCACCCTGCTGTTCCGTCAGGCCGGAGTGCCGCTGACGATGGACAACCTGCAGCTGGTGCTGGCGCAGGGCGAGCGCGACCTGGTGCCCTGGCTGTGGCCGATCCTGGCCGTGGCGACCGTCATCACCGTGGCGGTCGCCGCCGGGGGCGCGGTTGCGGGCGCCAAGCGGGCCACGCGCGACCTGGCGGGCAGCCCCGGCTGAACCCGCCCTTGCGCCCCGCGCGCGCCTCGTGTAAGGGGCGCGCACTTCACAGGCAGGGACTGGGTTGCCCGGGGGAGACATCCCCGGCGATCCGCCGGTTGGGGGGAGACCCCTGAGACCCCTGCCGAGGCGCAAACCGGAAAGGATACGGACCATGGCGCTGCCCGAATTTTCCATGCGTCAGCTCTTGGAAGCTGGCGTTCACTACGGCCACCAGACCCAGCGGTGGAACCCGAAGATGGGCGAGTACATCTACGGCGACCGCAACGGCATCCACATCATCGACCTGACGCAGACCGTCCCGCTCTTGGACCAGGCGCTGAAGGTGGTGCGCGACACCGTGGCCAAGGGCGGCCGCATCCTCTTCGTCGGCACCAAGCGGCAGGCGCAGAAGGCCGTCGCCGAGGCGGCCGAGAAATGTGCGCAATACTACATGAACCACCGCTGGCTGGGCGGCACGCTGACCAACTGGAAGACGGTCAGCCAGTCGATCAACCGGCTGAAGCAGATCGACGCGGTGCTGGCCGAGGGCGCCGAGGGCCTGACCAAGAAGGAACGGCTGAACATGGAGCGCGAGCAGTCCAAGCTGCAAGCTTCGCTCGGTGGGATCCGCGAGATGGGCGGCACGCCGGACCTGCTGTTCGTGATCGACGTGGGCAAGGAGGATCTGGCGATCCTGGAGGCACAGAAGCTGGGCATCCCGGTGGTAGCGGTGGTGGACACCAACTGCTCGCCCAAGGGCGTGAGCCACATCATCCCCGGCAACGACGACGCCGCCCGCGCCATCGCGCTCTACTGCGATCTGGTCAGCCGCGCCGCGCTGGAGGGGATGTCGGCCCAGCTGGGCGCCGCGGGCGTGGACCTGGGCGCGCTGGACGCCGCCCCGGCCGAGGAAACGCTGGAAGCCTGAGGCGGATGGCCCGGCCTTTGGGCCCGGGCCGTCGCACCTCTGTCACGCGGCGGGGATAGCCCCGCCGCCGTTCCGCTTGATCAGGAGAGACCGATGACGATCACCGCCCAGATGGTGAAGGAACTGCGCGAATCGACCGGCGCAGGGATGATGGACGCCAAGAAGGCGCTGACCGAGACCGCCGGCGACATGGAGGCGGCGGTCGACTGGCTGCGCACCAAGGGCCTGGCCAAGGCCGCCAAGAAGGCCGGCCGGGTGGCGGCCGAGGGGCTGGTGGGCGTGGCTGTCTCCGGCGGCCATGGCGTGGCGGTCGAGGTGAACTCGGAAACCGACTTCGTGGCCAGGAACGCCGACTTCCAGGCGTTGGTGCGCGGGATCACCTCGGCGGCGCTGGGGGCCTCGGATCTCGAGGCGCTGAAGGCGGCCGACCTGGGCGGCCAGTCGGTGGAGACCGCGCTGACCGCGGCCATCGCCACCATCGGCGAGAACATGACCCTGCGCCGGATGGCCGCGGTCTCGGGCGACAGCGTGGCGGCCTATGTGCACAACGCCGCCGCCGAGGGGCTGGGCAGGATCGGCGTGCTGGTGGCGCTGAAGGGCACCGACAACGGCATCGGCAAGCAGATCGCCATGCATATCGCCGCGACCTCGCCGCTCTCGCTCTCCGAGGCCACGCTGGACCCGGCGGTGGTGGAGCGCGAGCGCACGGTGCAGACCCAGAAGGCGCTGGAGGAGAACGCGGCCTCGGCCAAGCCCAAGCCCGAGGCGGTGATCCAGAACAACATCATCCCCGGCCGGATGAAGAAGTTCCTGTCCGAGGTCACCCTGCTGGGCCAGCCCTTCGTCATCAACCCCGACATCACCGTGGCCCAGGCCGCGCAGGAGGCGGGGGTCGAGATCACCGGATTCGTCCGGGTGGCCGTGGGCGAGGGCATAGAGAAAGAAAAGGAAGATTCCGCGGCGTAGGTCGCGAAGATGACCCAGGGCTGACGCTCCGGCGTCTGTCGGCAAGGGCCGGCGGGGTTGGCGCCCCGCCGGCCCTTTGCTTTTCGGCAGGGCGGGGGCAGGGCAGGGGGGATGCCCGAGGGGTTGCCGGAACATGCAAAGCGGAGCAGTCAAGCGACTGCTCCGCCTGCATTTTTCCGCGCCCCCTGCACTGGGGATGAAACGGGCGCGCGACTGGTACGAAGCCTGTCCGCCGACTATGCGCGGACCTGCCCAACGGCCGGGGGGAGCACAACCCGACCTGCGTCCCGGACCGGGCGAAAAGCCGCCCCTGGCCCGTTCTGCGGTGTTCCAAGGCCAAGCCTCCACTCGCGGAACGGTTTCCTTTTGGCGCGAATCCGTGATCCGCGAAAGTAAGGGAATCCATACCCCCGGAATTCCATACCTGCGGGGTCAGCCCCGCCCGGCGCTGATCCCCGGAATCGCCGGCGGCAGCCCGTTGAAGATGAGGTTCAGGAGCGTGCCCTTGGCCACCGCCTGCGCCGTGGTCTCGACGTTCAGCGCCTCGCGGGCGAGCTTCAGGTGCTTCTCCACCATGGCGGCCGAGATCGACATCAGGATGGCGATGTCCTGCGTGGTCTTGCCGTCGGCCACCCATTCCAGCACCTCGCGCTGGCGGGGCGTCAGGCTGCGGCGGATGTAGTTCGCGGGCAGGCTGATGATGCGCAGGTGCAGCATGTGGGCCACCGCCAGGATGCCGCTGCCGTGGCAGGCCAGCACCTCGTCCACGTCGTCGTGGTCCATGCCGGGGTCCGCGGTCAGCCCCAGCCCGCCCTTGGTGCGCGGCGTCTCGGGAAAGCTGATGGCGATGCCGGCGAAGATCCCGAACCGCGCGTTCACCCGCACCGCCTCGGCCTCCTCGGGCGGCAGGCGGCCGTTGGCGAAGTCGTCGTGCACCCAGCGCCAGGTGGTCATGCCCGTGTTGCGCATCAGCCAGCGGTAGACCGGCGTGCGCTTGAAGAACCCGTCGCGGACGTAGAGCTGGGCATATTCCGGGTCCGAGGTCGACAGGAACAGCGCGTCCTCGGGATCGCCGATCGAGAATTCGGTGCGGAAGCGGGTGAGCCCGTAGTTCAGCCGTGCGAAGCCCAGCGGCGCGAAGTAATCGCACGCCGCTCCCCAGGCTTCGTCGATCCGTTCGGCCCGGGCGATCCGGCCCAGGAGATCGAGAACGTCCGTCACATCGCATTCCCGGCGCCGCCGGACCGCCCGGCGGCTTTCATCATCCCGGCGGCTGTCTTAAGCCCTCACATGCGGGTGAGTCGAGCGTGAGCCGCGTTTGGTTGACGCTTTGGGTGGGTTTTCGGCGAAAGATGGCGGGTCGGATGCAGGTCGTGGTGGTCGGTGGCGGGGTGACGGGCGCCTCGGTGGCGTTCTGGCTGACCCGGATGGCGCCCGGGACGGCGGTGACGGTGGTGGAGCGCGATCCCTCCTATGCGCGATCCGCGACCGCGCTGTCGGTCGCCTCGGTCCGCCAGCAGTTCAGCGCCCGGGTGAACGTGGAGATCTCGCGCTTCGGCATCGGCTTTTTGCGCGACATCGCGGGCTGGACCGGGCCGGCGGGCGGGGTCGCCGACCTCGGGCTGGTGGAGAACGGCTATCTCTTCGTCACCACCTCGCCCGCGGGCGCGCAGGCGATGGTGGAACTGGCGGCGATGCAGCGGTCAGCGGGGGCCGCGACGGTGGTGCTGGGGCCGGACGAGATCGCGGCGCGGTTCCCCTGGATCGAGACCGCGGACCTGCTGGCCGGCTCCTTCGGGCCGCGCGACGAGGGCTGGTTCGACAACATGGGGCTGCTGGCGGCGCTGCGCAACGCGGCCCGGGCGGCCGGTGCGGTCTTCCTGCGCGACGAGGCGACCGGGCTGCGCGTCGCCGGCGGCCGGGTGGAGGCGGTGGAGACGGGGCAGGGCGCCCGCCTGCCCTGCGACGCCGTGGTCAACTGCGCCGGCACCCGGGCCGCGCAGGTGCTGGCCATGGCCGGGCTCGACCTGCCGGTGGAGCCCCGCAAGCGCACCGTCTTCGTGATCGACGCGCCCAATGCCCGCCACCCGGAGGCGCCGCTGATGATCGATCGCGGCTTCTACCTGCGGCCCGAGCACGGACACTGGATCACCGCCACGGTGCCGGAAGGCGATTCCGCCTGCGATCCCGAAGACTTCGAGCCCGATCTTCATCTGTTCGAAGAGGTGATCTGGGAACAGCTCTATCACCGCTGCCCGGGCTTCGACGCGGTGAAGGTGATCCGCCACTGGGTCGGCCAGTACGACTTCAACACGCTCGACCAGAACGCCATCCTCGGCCCGCACCCGGCGCTGCCGAACCTATACCTCTGCAACGGCTTCTCCGGCCACGGGCTGCAACAGGCGCCCGCCGTGGGCCGCGGCCTGGCCGAACACATCCTGATGGGCGGCTGGCAGAGCCTCGACCTCTCGGACCTCTCGGTGGCGCGCGTGCTGGAGGGGCGGCCGATGCTGGAGCGGGCGGTGGTGTAGTTTTCCTTTGTGGTCAGTGGGATGGCCTGCGGGTGGGTATAGGTTTGCTTTACATAATACCGATTATGATGATAACGGATACGCCCCACCGCAAGCCCCTCACACCGCCTGCCCGGCGGCCCAGCCGGATGACCAGGCCCATTGGAAGTTGTAGCCGCCCAGCCAGCCGGTCACGTCCACCACCTCGCCGATGAAATGCAGCCCCGGCACATTGCGCGCCTCGAAGCTGCGCGGGTCCAGCGCCTCGGTGGCCACGCCGCCCAGCGTCACCTCGGCGGTGCGATAGCCCTCCGAGCCCACCGGCCGCAGTTCCAGCGCATGGACCAGCCGGTCCAGCCGCTCCAGCCCCGCGTTCGGCACATCGGCGAGGTTGCCGGAAAACCCCGCACGCTCGGCCAGGTGCCGCGCCAGCCGCTCCGGCAGGATGGTGGAAAGTGCCGTGGCCACCGCCTGCCGCCCCCGCGTGGCGCGCAATTCCCGCAGCCTCGCCGCGGTGCCGGCCCCGGCCGACATGTCGAGTACGATCATGTCGCCCTCGCGCCAGTAGCTGGAGATCTGCAGCACCGCCGGGCCCGACAACCCGCGATGGGTGAAAAGCACAGCATCGTCAAAGCTCTGCCGGCGCTTGTTGACCCGATGGCTCAAGCGAGCCGAGGGCAGCGCGGTGCCTGCCAGGGGCTTCATCCAGGCCAGTTCCTGCTCGGCGAAGGTCAGCGGCACCAGCGCCGGCCGCATGGGCACCAGCGGCAGGCCGAACCCCGCGGCGATGCGATAACCGGCGTCGGAGGCGCCCATCTTGGGGATCGACTTGCCCCCGGTGGCCACGACCACCCGCCCTGCCCTGACCGGCCTGCGTGAAGTCTGGACCGCAAACCCATGATCCTCCTTCACAACCTCCGCGAAGGAGGTTCCCGTCCACAGCGCCGCCCCCGCCATCCCGCGCAGCAGCATGGCGATGATCTGCGTGGCCGGCCCGTCGCAGAACAGCTGCCCCCCGGTCTTTTCGTGCCAGGCGATTCCCGACGCCTCCACCCGGGCCAGGAAATCCGCCGGCCCGAACCGGCCCAGGGCCGACAGCGCGAAGCGCGGGTTCTGCGACAGGAACCGCTCGGCCGAACAGTTCAGGTTGGTGAAGTTGCACCGCCCGCCGCCCGAGATGCGAATCTTCTCGCCCGGGGCGGCATTGTGCTCGATCACCAGCACGCTGCGGCCGCGGCGGACGGCCTCGCCCGCGCAGAACAGCCCCGCCGCGCCGGCCCCGAGGATCACCACATCCACCTGCATGAGGCTGTCTAGCCGGCCCGCCCGCCCTCGGCAACGGCTGCGCGGGGATGTGCCAAGCCCCCTTGCGGAGCCCCGGAACCTTCGCTAGATCAGCGCGCAGTTGGGGCGTCGCCAAGTGGTAAGGCAGCGGTTTTTGGTACCGCCATACCTAGGTTCGAATCCTAGCGCCCCAGCCATCCCTTCCTTTCAAGGCAGATCCTTGCGCAACGCCGGGGCGTTGCGTGCCGCCCCGGGCGGGGTCTCGGCCGACGGCGGCGCAGGCCGGGGGCCTTCCGGCGGGGGGGCGGGGGCGGCGACCGGGGCGGTGTCGGGCACCGCGGGGGGCTCCGGTGAAATCAATGTCAAAGCCGGGACCAGCAGGTGGGTGCAATCGGGCTGGGCCAGCCGCTCCGCCCCGGCCAGCAGCGCGATCAGCGCGTCGAGCCGGGTCTCCATCCCGGCCCGGGGCTGCGTGGCCAGCCGGGCGGCCTGGGCGGCCACCCGCTCGGGCGGAGAGCTTGCGCCCAGCGGCACCCCCTCGGCGTCGGTCGTCAGGCCCGCCAGCGCCAGCGGGTTCATCCGCACCCCGGTGAAATCCGCTGCCTTGCCCGCAAGGGCCGCCCGCGCCTGCCGGGCGGCGTGCAGCAGGGCGGGCAACTCGCCCGCGGGGACCAGCAGCGCCAGCTGGTCATAGGCCCTGGCCAGCGCCACCACCCGCAGCGCCTTGTCGGGCTCGGCCTCTCCCCCCGCCTCGGCCCAGGCCGCCAGGTTGGCCCGGATCTGGCCGGCCAGCTCGCGCGGATCGGCCAGCAGCCGGCGGGGGTCGGTGGCACGGTCCGGCTCGGCGGCGAAGGCGCCGGCGGGGGGATTGGCGGTCAGCACCGGGCCTTCCAGATAGCCGCGGGCGAAATCCTGCACGAAGCGGGGGGTCAGCACGTAGAGCCAGCGGCGCGGCGGCTCGCCGGCCACCGGGAAGCGCAGCAAGGGCGCCTCGGCCCCGATGCGGGCGATGGCGGCCTGCATCCGGGCCGGGGTGTCGGCGGGGTATTGCGCGGCCTCCAGCACCAGCACCACCTGCCCGGTGACGCGGCTGCGGGCCAGCAGGTGGTCGGTCACCCGGCCCAGCACGCCCGCCAGCACCCCGGGTTGCGACAGCGGCGGGGGCGGCTCGGCGGCCCGGGCCCGGGCGGCGGTCACCAGCGCGGCGAAATCCCGGGCCTCCACCGTCTCGCCCAACCCGGCCTCGGTCAGCGGCAGCCAGAGCGGGCGCAGGCCCGGGCCGAGACCGTCCAGCGCCTCCAGCCCCGAGATCGCCACCAGCGCGGGGCTGCCGATCACCAGGATGTCGAGCCGCGGGTCCTCCGCCGAAGCCCCGTCCAGCCCGAAGGCCGAAAGGTCGCGCGGGCGGCCCAGGAGGCCCGCGACGGTGGCGGCGGGGACGACCAGGAACTCCAGCCCGCCGGGCGGGGTCGCCAGCGTGAGCGAAAGGCCGTCGTCCACCGGCTCGCCCAGCGCGGGCTCATAGACCATCGAGGGCAGGCTGGCCCGGGCATTGCGGCGGCCGACCACGGCGAGGCCGGTGTCGGGGGTCAGGCCCGGCAGCGGCACCCGCAGGAACTCGGGCAGCACGCAGGCCTGCGGGGATGGGTCCGGCGGCTCGATCAGGTCGGCCAGGCTGGCGGGCGCGCTCTCCACCGGGACCAGCCCGGCAAGGCCCCTGCCCTCGCGCGCCACATCCTCGGCCAGGCCGCTGAGCGAGGCGGGGGAAAGCGCGGCCGCCCCCGGCGTCATCACGCACCAGAGGTCGGCGGCCTCGCGCAGGGCGTCGCGGCCGGGAAAACCCTCGGGGTCGATGGTGCCGAGGCGGAAGGGCACCTCGCCGCCCTCGCCGTGGAACACGGCGGAGATCCCGCGCGCGGGCACCACGTATTCCAGCCCGTCCTGCCCCCGCAGCACCGCCAGCGCCACCCGGCCGCCGTCCGCCCGCCAGAGCCGGATCGACCCCGGGCGGGCGGCGAGGGTGCCGCGATAAGTGCCGGGGTCCAGCCGCCAGATCGCCACGATATGGACCTGGGTTTCCATGGCCACGCCCGGCCAGCCCTGCCAGTCGGCGCAGCCCTGCGCCCAGCCCGCCCCGGGCAGAAGCGCCAGCAGCAGCGCGAAGAGCCGCGCCATGGCCTAGCTCCCGAGGACGCGGGCGGGGTCCACCCGGGCGGCGCGCACCGCGGGGATGATCGCGGCCAGGAGCGCCACCACCACCGCGCCGGCGAGGATCAGCCCGGCGAAGCCCCAGATCGGCACGAAGATCGCGTCGAAGGCCGCGGGTTCGGCGCCGGGGGCCAGCGCCGCCTCCTCGGCCCGGGCGCGCAGCGAGCCGCGGATGAAGCCGATCAGCCGGTCGCCCGCCAGCAGCCCGATCGCCGCCCCGGCGGCCACCGACAGGGTGGTGGCGATCACCTGCGTCGCCACGATGTCGCCCCGCCGCATCCCCAGCACCCGCCACAGCGCCAGCTCCCGCTCGCGCAGCTTGGCCGAGGTGAAGATATTGGCGAAGATCGTCAGCCCCACCACCACCACGATCATGGCCAGAAGCGGCAGGAACACCCACACCGCGGTGTCGCGGATGTCGAGCGCCCATTTGAAGCGCCAGATCTCGGCCTCCGGCCGGAAACCCATGGCCGAGAGGCGGCGGAAGATCGGGATCACCTGCTCCATGTCGGCGGCATAGACCTGCAGCTTGTCCTCCCAGGGCTGGCCCGAGAGCGCGGCGATCTTCTCCGGTTCTGCCCAGTCGCCGGTTTCGCTGATCTTCACCGCGAAATCGCCGGTGCGGTCCTTGCGGTGGGCGTCGAAGGCCAGCAGCGTGACGTTGGGCAGGTAGAGCTGCCGCCCGGCCTCGCCGTTCAGGATGATGCCGGCGACCTTCAGCTTCACCGGGGTGACCGCCCGCACCTTGCC
>JBBCJM010000239.1:0-17238 GCA_037190175.1 Paracoccaceae bacterium
CATCCGCTCGCCGGAGCAGGGGAAATTGGACGCCATGCGGGCCGAGGTCGAACGCGCCGCCCATGCCGTGGCCGCCGAGCTGGGGCTGGGCTGCGCCATCGAGCCGGTGGGGCATTTCGACCCCGTGACCTTCGACCCCGGGCTGGTGAAGATCGTGCGGCAAGCGGCGGAAAGGCTGGGATATTCCCACATGGACATCGTGTCCGGCGCCGGCCACGACGCCTGCTGGATCAACCGCGTGGCCCCCACCACGATGATCATGTGCCCCTGCGTCGACGGCCTTTCCCACAACGAGGCCGAGGAGATTTCCCCCGAATGGGCCGCGGCCGGCACGGAGGTGCTGCTGCACGCCGTGCTGGAGGTGGCGGAGGTTGTGGCCTAGGCTTCCACCCGGGCATCGGCGGAGAAGGAGGGGCAGGTGGACGATCCCGACGCGGATCTGGCGACGATGGACCGCGAGGCGCTGCTCGCGGCGGCGCGGGCGATGCGCGAGGCGATCCGGGCCCATCGCGACATGGAGATGCATGAGCTCTGCTGGCATCACCCCGACATGTGGGCCCTGCTGCCCGACACGCCGGCCGGTGGCGTGAGGGTTCCCGAATGGCCGCAGTTCATGCGGGGCTGCATCCGCTATCGGCAATCGCTCGACCGGCAGCTGCCGGACGCAGAGCGCAGCGACAGGGAGTTTGGGGAATGAGCACGATCATCAGGAACGGCACCATCGTCACCGCGGACCTGACCCACAAGGCCGATGTCCGCATCGAGAACGGGGTGATCACCGAGATCGGCCCGGACCTGAAGGGCGGCACCGAACTCGATGCCACCGGCTGCTATGTCATGCCCGGCGGGATCGACCCGCATACCCATCTGGAAATGCCCTTCATGGGCACCTATTCCACCGACGATTTCGAAAGCGGCACCCGCGCCGCGCTGGCGGGCGGCACCACCATGGTGGTCGACTTCGTGCTGCCCGGCCAGGGCCAGGGCCTGATCGACGCCATGAAGATGTGGCACAACAAGGCGGGCCGGGCGGCCTGCGACTATTCCTATCACATGGCGATCACCTGGTGGGGCGAGCAGGTGTGGAAGGACATGGAGGCGAGCGTGAAGGCAGGGGTGACCTCCTTCAAGCACTTCATGGCCTACAAGGGCGCGCTGATGGTGAACGACGACGAGATGTTCCAGTCGTTCCAGAGGGTTGGCGATCTGGGCGGCCTCGCCATGGTGCACGCCGAGAACGGCGACGTGGTGGCGGAACTGACCGCGCGGCTGCTGGCCGAGGGCAATACCGGGCCCGAGGCGCACGCCTATTCCCGCCCCCCGCAGGTGGAGGGCGAGGCCACCAACCGCGCCATCATGCTGGCCGACATGGCGGGCGTGCCGCTCTATGTGGTGCATACCTCCTGCGAGGACAGCCACGAGGCGATCCGCCGGGCGCGCCAGCAGGGCAAGAGGGTCTGGGGCGAGCCGCTGATCCAGCATCTGGTGCTGGACGAGAGCGAATATTTCCACCCCGACTGGGATCACGCCGCCCGCCGCGTCATGTCGCCCCCCTTCCGCAACAAGGCGCATCAGGCCTCGCTGTGGGCGGGCCTGCAGGCGGGCTCGCTGTCGGTGGTGGCCACCGACCATTGCGCCTTCACCACCGAGCAGAAGCGGTTCGGGGTGGGAGATTTCTCGAAAATCCCCAACGGAACCGGGGGTTTGGAGGACAGACTTCCCGTGCTGTGGCAACATGGGGTGAACACCGGCCGGCTGACGCCCAACGAATTCGTGGCGGTCACTTCGACCAATATCGCCAAGATCCTGAACCTGTATCCGAAAAAGGGAGCGGTGCTGGTCGGCGCCGATGCCGATCTGGTGGTCTGGGATCCGGCGAAGGAAAAGACCATCGCCGCCGCGACCCAGCAGTCGAAGATCGACTACAACGTCTTCGAAGGGCAGAAGGTGAAGGGATTGCCGCGCTTCACCCTGACCCGCGGCAAGGTCGCGGTCCATGACGGCGAGATGCGGGCCGAAGAGGGCCACGGGCAATTCGTCGGCCGCGAGGCCCGCCCGGCGGTGAACCGGGCGCTGTCCGCTTGGAAGGAACTGACCGCCCCGCGGCCGGTCCAGCGGTCGGGCGTGCCGGCGACGGGGGTGTAAGTGAAGGTCGCCCTGATCACCGCCGGCGGCAGCGGCATGGGCGCCGCCTGTGCGCGGCGGTTGAGGAATGACGGCTATGAGGTTGGAATCCTGTCGTCTTCCGGCCGAGGCGAGGCTCTGGCGGCGGACCTGGGCGGGGTGGGCGTGACCGGCTCCAACCAGTCGGTCGAGGACCTGGGTCGCCTGGTCGAGGCCGCCATGGCGCGCTGGGGGCGGATCGACGCGCTGGTGAACTCGGCCGGGCACGGGCCGCGGGCGCCGGTGCTGGAGCTGACCGACGAGGACTGGACCAGGGGGATGGAGGTCTATTTCCTCAACGTGGTCAGGCCCCTGCGGCTGGTCACCCCCATCATGCAGGCGCAGGGGGGCGGCGCGGTGGTCAATATCTCCACCGCCTGGGTCGCCGAACCCTCGGCCCTGTTCCCCACCTCGGCGGTGTTCCGGGCGGGGCTGGGCGCCTTTACCAAACTCTATGCCGACCAGTATGCAAGCGACGGGATCCGCATCAACAACATCCTGCCCGGCTGGATCGACAGCCTGCCCGCGACCGAGGAGCGCCGCGCGAACGTTCCGATGCAACGCTATGGAACATCGGAGGAAATCGCCGCCACCGCCGCCTTCCTGCTGTCCGAGGGCGCGGGCTACATCACCGGCCAGAGCCTGCGGGTGGACGGCGGCCTGATGAGGGCGGTCTGATGCGCGACCTGGCCAGCCCGCCGGTAATCGAAGCCACGGGGGTGGGGCTGACCTTCCAGACCGCGGACGGGCCGGTCCATGCCCTGAAGGACGTGAACCTGCGCATCGGCAAGGGGGATTTCGTCAGCTTCATCGGCCCCTCGGGCTGCGGCAAGACCACCTTCCTGCGCTGCGTGGCAGCGCTGGAGACGCCCACCGAGGGCAGCCTGACCGTCAACGGCATGGCCCCGGAAGCGGCAAGGAAATCAAGGGCCTATGGCTATGTCTTCCAGGCCGCGGGGCTCTATCCCTGGCGCACCATCTCGGGCAATATCCGGTTGCCGCTGGAGATCATGGGCTATGCGCGCGAGGAACGGGACCGGCGTGTGAAGGACGTTCTGCAACTGGTTGATCTGGAAGGGTTCGGCGGGAAGTTCCCGTGGCAGCTGTCGGGGGGCATGCAGCAAAGGGCCAGCATCGCCCGGGCCTTGGCCTATGATGCCGACATATTGCTGATGGACGAACCCTTCGGCGCGCTGGACGAGATCGTGCGCGACCGGCTGAACGAGGAACTCTTGAAGCTCTGGTCCCGCACGGGCAAGACCATCGGCTTCGTGACCCATTCCATTCCCGAAGCGGTGTTCCTGTCGACCCGGATCGTGGTCATGTCCCCCCGCCCCGGCCGGATCACCGACGTGATCGACTCGCCCCTGCCGCGCGAGCGCCCGCTGGATATCCGCGACAGCCGGGAGTTCATCGAGATCGCCCACCGGGTGCGCGAGGGGCTGCGGGCGGGGCATGGCGATGAGGTCTAGCGCCTTCCCCATCCTCGCCATGCTCACCGCCATCGTCGCGGTCTGGTACGCGGCGACGGTGTGGATGAACGCAGCCCAGGTGCGGCAGGCGGCGGCGCGGGCGGGCAGCGAGATCACCCTGACCCAGGTGATCGCCGGCACCATGGCGCAGAACCGCCCGGTGATGGCCGCGCCGCATCAGGTGGCCACCGAGCTGTGGAAAGGGATCGCGGGGGAGCCGGTCACCTCCAAGCGCAGCCTGGTCTACCACGCCCGGGTCACGCTGGAGGCCACGCTCTCCGGGCTGGCCCTCGGCATCGCCATCGGCATCGGGCTGGCGATGGGGATCGTCTATTTCCGGGTGATGGACCTGAGCGTCATGCCCTGGGCCATCATCAGCCAGGCCATCCCCATCGTGGCCCTGGCGCCGATGATCGTGGTGCTGTCCAATTCGCTGGGGCTGGGCGAGCGGCTGGGGGTGGAGAACCGGCTGGTGTCGAAGACCCTGATCGCCGCCTACCTGAGCTTCTTTCCCGTGCTGGTCAGCATGGTGAAGGGGCTGCGCAGCCCCGATCCGATGCAGCTGGATCTGTTGAAGACATGGAATGCCAGCGGGTTGCAGGAGTTTCTCAAACTGCGGCTGCCGGCCTCGCTCCCTTATTTCTTCGCCTCGCTGAAGGTCGCCGTGGCCGCGGCGCTGGTCGGCGCCATCGTGGGGGAGCTGCCCACCGGGGCCATCGACGGGCTGGGCGCGCGGATGCTGGTGGCCAGCCAGTTCGGCCAGCCGCTGCTGATGTGGGCCTCGCTGTTTGCCGCGGCGATCCTCGCCGGGGTGCTGATCCTCGGCGTCGGGCTGATCCAGCGCGCGGCCGACCGGCGGATGGGGGCGCGGGGATGACTTTGTGGCTCGCCCTCGTGCTGGCGGCCGCGGGATGGGCGGCGAACATCCGGCTCGCGCGCCGCGGGGGCCGTGTGGAGCGGGTTGCGGTGCCGGTGATCCTGGGCCTCAGCCTCTTGGTGCTGTGGGAGGGGATCGTGCGCCACTTCGCGGTGCCCGAGGTGATCCTGCCCGCGCCCTCGGTGGTGGCGCGCGCCATCGGGGCCAACCTGCCGCTGCTGTGGACCGATTTCAGCCAGACCATCCTCAAGGGCGCGCTCAGCGGCTGGGCCATGGGCTGCGGCGCGGCGCTGGTCACCGCGGTGCTGGTGGACCGCTCGCCCTTCCTGACCCGGGGCCTCTTGCCCATCGGCAATTTCGTGGCGGCGCTGCCCATCGTCGGCGTGGCGCCGATCATGGTGATGTGGTTCGGCTTCGGCTGGCAGTCGAAGGCCGCGGTGGTCTTCGCCATGGTGTTCTTCCCGGTGCTGATCAACGCGGTGGCGGGGCTGGCGGCCAGCGACCGGATGCAGCGCGACCTGATGCGGACCTGGAGCGCCAACTACTGGCAGACGCTGGCCTTCCTGCGCCTGCCCGCCGCCATGCCCTTCATCTTCAACGGGCTGAAGATCGCCACCACGCTGGCGGTGATCGGCGCCATCGTCGCCGAATATTTCGGCAGCCCGACCCGGGGGATGGGCTTCCGCATCTCCACCGCCGTGGGCAGCCTGCAACTGCCGCTCGTGTGGGCCGAGATCGCGGTGGCGGCTTTGGCGGGCACGGCGTTCTATGGCATCGTGGCGCTGGCCGAGCGGCGCGTCACGTTCTGGCACCCGTCGCAGCGGGGATAGAGTTGAACAACGACAACAAGGAGGTACGACCGATGAAAGCGATCTGGACGGCATTGGCCCTGGCGGGGCTGACCGCGGGCATGGCCGAGGCGCAGGACCCCGTGCGGATGCAGCTCAAATGGGTGACCCAGGCGCAGTTCGCCGGCTATTACGTGGCCGAGGCGAAGGGCTTCTACGACGAGGAGAACCTGGACGTCACCATCCTGCCCGGCGGCCCCGACATCGCGCCCGAGCAGGTGATCGCCGGCGGCGGCGCGGACGTGATCACCACCTGGATGGCCGCGGCGCTGGCGGCGCGCGAGCGCGGCGTGCCGCTGGTCAACATCGCCCAGCCGTTCAAGAACCAGGGGCTGCAATTCACCTGCCGCAAGGACCTGGGGGTGGAGAGCACCGACGACTTCAAGGGCAAGACCCTGGGCGTCTGGTTCTTCGGCAACGAATATCCCTTCTACGCCTGGATGGCCAAGCTGGGCCTGCCCACCGACGGCGGGGCGGAAGGCGTGACGGTGCTGAAACAGGCCTTCGACGTGGAGGCGCTGTTGCAGGGCGAGGCCGCCTGCATCTCGGTCATGACCTACAACGAATACGGCCAGGTGCTGGATGCCGGCTATACGCCCGAGCAGCTCACCACCTTCGCCTATCGCGACGAGGGGGTGACGGTGCTGGAGGACGGGCTCTACGTGCTGGAAAGCTCGCTGGCCGACCCGGCCTTCAAGGACAAGATGGTCCGCTTCGTCCGCGCCAGCATGAAGGGCTGGAAATACGCCGAGGAGAACCCCGAGGAGGCGGCGCAGATCGTGGTCGACGCCGACCAGACCGGGCTGCAGACCATCGAGCACCAGAGCTACATGATGGGCGAGGTGGCCAAGCTGACCGCGGGCTCCGACGGCGCGCTGGATCCGGCCGATTTCGACGCCACGGTGGCCTCGCTGCTGGCCGCGGTCTCGCCCGACAACCCGGCGATCACCAGGGCGCCCGAGGGCATGGCCTGGACCCACGAGATCACCGACGCCGCGCTGCAATAGGGCGGGGGGGGGCAATTCGACCTAAATTGTCCCCTTTCCGCTTTCTTTCTTGCTGGAAATATCCTGCGGGGGTCCGGGGGTGCCAACCCCCCGGCGCTCTCCACCGGCCCGACGCCGGAATGCCCTCACCCCGCCCATGCCGGCGGCAATCGCCCGGCCCAGGGCGCGGCGCGTTCCAGTTCGGCGCAGAGCGCGATCAGCATCTCGTCCGCGCCGAAGCGGGCGGCGAGGTGGATGCCGATGGGCAGGCCGGCGGAGGACATCGCCAGCGGAACCGAGGCCGCGGGCTGGCCCGAGGCGTTGAACACCGCGCAGAAGGGCGAATAGCCGAAGATCCCCTGCGGCCCCAGCCGATAGGCCACATAATCCTCGGTCGCATGGGCGAAGCGGCCAATGATCGCCGGCGGCTCGGCCAGGGTGGCGGAGAGGATGATGTCGCAGCCCGGCCCCGTCTCGGGGTCGAAGACCGCGGCCATCTCGCGGCCGAAGTCGTGGATCTCGCCCACCGCCTCCAGATAGCGGGTGGGGTGCAGGGTCCCGGCATGGGCGCAGGCGCCGCGGGTGACGCCCTCGCATTCCTCGGGTGTGGGCGCCCGCCCGCCGGTCTTGCCCCGCACGGCCAAAGCGGTGCCCACCGCCACGATGTCGGTCCAGGCCCGCATCATTGCCGGAATGTCGGCCCGGGGCAGGCCGGGCTCCACATGGTGGCCGAGGCTGTCCAGCAGGCGCCCGGCGGCGCGCACGGCCGCGGCCACCTCGGGGTGGATCGGCTCGCCGGAGAAGGTGGTGTCGCAAAGCATCACCCGCAGCCGGGGCGGCGGGCGGCTGATCGCATCGGCGTGCGAGGTCCCGAGCGGCGGCGCCCAGTAGGGCGCCCCGAGGTCGGCGCCCTGGCAGGCGTCCAGCATCACCGCGGTGTCGCGGACCGAGCGGGTCAGGAACCCGTCGATGGCCATCCCTGCCCAGCCCTCGCCCGCGTAGGGGCCATCGGGAAGCCGCGCCCGGGTGGGCTTCATCCCGAAGAGCCCGCAGCAGGAGGCCGGGATCCGCACCGAGCCGCCGCCGTCCGAGCCATGGGCGAAGGGCAAGATGCCCGCCGCCACCGCCGCCCCCGCCCCGCCGGAGGAACCGCCGGGCGTGTGGTCGAGGTTCCAGGGGTTGCGGGTGGGGCCGCCATAGACCGTGGCCTCGGTCGCGGTGCCGATGCCGCCCTCGGGGCAGGTGGTGCGGCCGAAGGTCACCACGCCGGTGGCCCGCATCCGCTGCCAGATCGCGCTGTCGCGGGCGTAGGCGGTATCGGCCCAGAGCCGCGAGCCCATGTGGCTGGGAAACTCCCGCGCCTCGGCGCCCAGGTCCTTCAGCAGGAACGGCACCCCTCGGAACGGCCCCCGCGGCAGCCCCGCGGCGATGGCCGCCCGCGCCGCGGCCTCCTGCACCAGGGTAACGGCGTTCAGCTGCGGGTTGAGCCGCCCGGTGGCCGTCAGCGCCGCATCCAGCAACTCGCCGGGCGAGACCTCGCCACGCGCCACGCGGGCGGCGAGGTCGGTGGCATCGGGGGGGATGGTCATGGCGGCACCTGTGCGGTCGGTCGGGCACGATCCTTGCCCGGGCGGCGGCGCGAAGGCCAGCCCCCTCCTGCCGGGCTTGGGGATGGCGGAGAGCGCCGGGGGGCCGTCTGCCCCCCGGACCCCCCGAGGATATTTGTCGCAAGAAAGAATGGCAGTTGGGGACAATTTGACTCAAAAGCCCCATCCTCTCTGGAGAAATATCCCGCGGGGGTCCGGGGGCGCGAAGCCCCCGGCGCGCTCCGCCTCACTCCGCCGCGGGCAGGTCCATCGTGGCCAGCGGGCGGCCGTCGGGGGCGAAGAGGAGGAAGCGTTGCGCCGCGCCCTCGGCCACCACCACGCCGACCCAGCCTTCCCCGAAGGTCACCGCGCGGGCCTCGGCGCCGGCGGGCAGGGCGATGGCGGCGGGCAGGGCGGGCAGGGCGCGGGTCTCCAGCCGGTGCGGGATGCGGGTGACAAGCAGGGCGACCACGGTTATCACCCCCCCGATCATGGTCAGCGTCAGCACGATGACCAGCCATTTCAGAAACCTCAGCGAGGGCGGCAGCGCCGCCTCCTCCTCCCTCTCCGGTTCCCGCGCCATGCCGATCCTTCCCGACCCGCCGCCGGACGAGCCCGATGACGAGGGGCTTCTGACGGTCGAACTGGGGTTAGACCCGCCCGGCCGGCTTGACAAGGCGCTGGCGCAGGCGGTGTCGGGCTCCGACGCCCCCTCGCGCACCGCGATCGCCCGGCTGCTGGCCGAGGGGGCGGTCAGCCGCGAGGGCGCGGCCGTGGCGCCGGGGGCGCGGCCGGTGCCGGGCGGGCGCTACGAGATCGCGCTTTCCCCCCCGCTGCCCGCCGAGGCCCGGCCCGAGGCCATCCCCCTGGCCATCGTCTGGGAGGACGCCGAGGCCATCGTGATCGACAAGCCCGCCGGGATGGTGGTGCATCCCGCCCCCGGGGCGCCCTCGGGCACGCTGGTCAACGCGCTTCTGCACCATTGCGGGGCGGCGCTGATGCAGGTGGGGGGCCTCGGCCGGCCCGGGATCGTGCATCGCATCGACAAGGAGACCACGGGGCTGCTGGTCGCCGCCAAGACCGAGCGGGCGCACCGGGCGCTGTCGGCCCAGTTCGCCGCCCATACCACCACCCGCAGCTATCTGGCGCTGACCCACGGCTGCCCCGACCCCGCCGACCCCCGGCTGCGCGGGGTGCCGGGGCTGACGCTGGAGCCCGGCGGGCTGATCCGCATCGCCACCATGCTGGACCGCCACCCCACCGACCGGCAGCGGCAGGCGGTGGTGCAGGGGCGGGGGCGGCCGGCGGTGACGCGGTTCAGGGTGGTGGAGCCGCTCGGCACCGCCGCCGCGCTGGTGGAATGCCGGCTGGAAACCGGGCGCACCCACCAGATCCGCGTGCATCTGGCCCATGCCGGCCATGGGCTGATCGGCGATCCGGTCTATGGCGGCAACCGCCGGCTCTCCCCCCGCCTTCCCGGCGCGGCGCTGGCCAATGCCTTCCCCCGGCAGGCGCTGCACGCGGCCTCGCTGGGCTTCGACCACCCGCTCACCGGGCAGCGGATGGAGTTCGCCTCGCCCCTTCCGCCCGACATGGCCGGGCTGCTCGCCGCGTTGCAGGGTTGAAACAAACCGGCCCCCGGCGTGACACCTGCGTGATCTCGCGGCGAAGTCACTGGCCCCCGCAGGGAACGCGGATCATCCTGCGTGGTTGAGGCAAGGGCGGCCCTGCATCTTGTGGCAGGCCCGCGCGACACCTAGATCAGCCGGTCTCCCGGTCCGCAAGAAGCCCGGGGTCCAAGAGGCAGGAGGACCATATGAGCAGCTACGCCAACCTTCCCGCGCCCAGCCCCGAACAGGGCCTGAACCGCTATCTGCAGGAAATCCGCAAGTTTCCCCTGCTGGAGCCGGAAGAGGAATACATGCTGGCCAAGGCCTGGGTCGACCATCAGGACGCCGAGGCGGCGCACAAGCTGGTGACCAGCCACCTGCGCCTGGCCGCCAAGATCGCCATGGGCTATCGCGGCTACGGCCTGCCGCAGGCCGAGGTGATCTCGGAGGCCAACGTGGGCCTGATGCAGGCGGTGAAGCGGTTCGACCCCGAGAAGGGCTTCCGGCTGGCCACCTATGCCATGTGGTGGATCCGCGCCTCGATCCAGGAATACATCCTGCGGTCGTGGAGCCTGGTGAAGCTGGGCACCACCTCGGCCCAGAAGAAGCTGTTCTTCAACCTGCGGAAGGCCAAGGCCAAGGTCGGCGCGCTGGAGGAGGGCGACCTGCGGCCCGAGAACGTGAAGCAGATCGCCAAGGACCTCTCGGTTACCGAGGACGAGGTGATCGACATGAACCGCCGGCTCTCGGGCTCGGACGCCTCGCTGAACGCGACGGTGGGCTCGGAGGAGGGCGGCACCCAGTGGCAGGACTGGCTGGAGGACGAGGACAGCGACCAGGCCGCGGCCTTCGCCGAGAAGAACGAGCTGGACGCCCGGCGCGAACTGCTGGTCGAGGCCATGTCGGTGCTGAACGACCGCGAGAAGGACATCCTGGTGCAGCGCCGCCTGTCCGAGGCGCCGGTGACGCTGGAGGAACTGTCGGAAAGCTATCACGTCAGCCGCGAGCGGATCCGCCAGATCGAAGTGCGCGCCTTCGAGAAGCTGCAGAACCGGATGCGGGAACTGGCCAAGGGCAAGGGGATGGCCATCCCGGCCTGACGCCTTCGCCAGGATGGCGGGAAAGGGCGGTCCGAAACGGCCGCCCTTTCGCGTTCCGGCCCGGATGACGGGCTTCGTCACTTGATGCCCGGGGCAGGGCGGGGCAGCAGGAGGACATCCTGCGAGGGCCCGAGATGCTGCGCCTCATCCCCCTGATCTCGCTTCTGCTGGCCGGTTGCCTCGCCCCCGGGGCGCCGGCCGCGGATCCGCTGTTCGTCCTGCTGGCCGGGCGCAGGGTGGTCTATGCCGATCCCCGCGCGCCCGGCCCGGGACCCCATCCCTGGCAGGAATGGGGCGCCGACGGCACCACCACCTGGCACGGGGTGGGGCTGTTCGGCGGGCCGAGCAGCGGGCGGTGGGTCGTCCGCAACGGGCTCTATTGCGAAATGCGGGGCCGGCAGACCGAATGGACCTGCTGGCGGATGACCACCTCGGACGGCGGGCAGCGGACCCGGTTCCAGCTGGCCGTGGCCGGCATCGGCGACCTGATCTTCGCCCGCCACTGGGTAGGGCATTTCGCGGACTGATCCCCCTCAGTGCCCCCCATGCCCGCCCGTGGCCGAGGCCGGCAGCACCTCGCCCGTCTCGGGGTCGAGCGCGGTGAAAATGTCGGGCGCCTCCTCGCCCTCCACCACCAGATAGCCGGCCAGCCCCCGCTCGGCGCGCGACAGGGCGTGGTCGACCAGCACGAAGCGGCCCGGCACCTCGCATCTGAACTCCACGATCGCCGCGCTGCCCGGGCCCACGCTGACCGACTGGGTGCTCTGCTGCGGCGGGTTCACGATGTCGCCGTTCAGGTACACCCGGTCGAAGATCTCGCCGATCACGTGGAAGGCGGAGTGGAAGTTGGGCCCGCCCACGCCGAAGTAGATGCGCACCGTCTCGCCCACCCGGGCGGTCAGCGGATAATGCTCGGTCAGCGCCCCCACATGGCCGTTGAAGACGAAATATTCCGGCCGTTCCTCCACCAGCTTGTCGTAGCTCTCGGTCAGCATCCCGCTGCTGCCGAAGCGTTCCTCGGTATAGATCTCGCCCTGCATGACGTAGTACTCGCGGTCCACCGGCGGCAGGCCGCCCTCGGGCTCGACCAGGATCAGCCCGTACATCCCCGCGGCGATGTGCTGGGCCACCGGCGGCACCGCGCAGTGATAGACGAAGAGCCCGGGGTTCAGCGCCTTGAAGCGCACGGCGCGGGTCTCGCCCGGAAAGGCGGTGGTGGCCTCGGCCCCGCCGCCCGGGCCTGTGGCGGCGTGGAAGTCCACGTTATGCGCCATCCAGCTGTCCTCGTGGTTTCTCAGGTGGCATTCCACCGTGTCGCCCACCCGCACGCGGATGAAGGGGCCGGGCACCTTGCCGTTGAAGGTCCAGAACCGGAACATCGCGTTGCCGTCCAGATTGGCCTCCAGCTCCACCGTCTCCAGATCCACCCGCACGGTGGTGGGCTCGGTCCGGTCGACGGGCGGGGGGACATTGGCGGGGTTCTCGGCGATGTCGGCCAGGCTGGGGGCCGAGGGGTTCACCGTGTAAAGCCGGTTGCTGAGGCTGCCGGCGACGGTATGGGGGCCGTGGCCGTTCGTCCCCTGCGCCTCGGCCGCCGTGGCCGCCCCCAGCGCCAGGCCGGCGCTGCCGGCCAGGATCGCGCGGCGGCTGACGATGGGGGTCTCGGCGGGGGTCTCGGGGGTGGGTCGGTCGTCCTGCATGGCTCTTCCTCCTCGTTCGGGCGCGGGGGACCGGACTCCCCCCAAGGGAAAAGCCGCTTGCGCCGCTCCGGGTTCCCGGATTGCGCGCGCCGCCCGGGGTGCTAGCTTCGGAAGGGCCAAGGGGGAGGACAACCATGAATCCGGTGCGCTGGGGCATTCTGGGCGCGGCGAAGTTCGCGCGCGAGCACATGGGGCCGGCGATCCATGCCGCGCGGGGGGCGGAGTTCGTGGCGCTGGCCACCGCCGATCCCGCGCGGGCCGCGCCCTTCCGCGCGCTGGTCCCCGGGCTGCGGGTGCATGGCAGCTACGAGGCCCTGCTGGCCGACCCGGAGGTGGAGGCAGTCTATGTCCCGCTGCCCAACCACCTGCACGTGGCCTGGACGCTGAAGGCGCTGGCCGCGGGCAAGCATGTGCTGTGCGAAAAGCCGCTGGCGCTGACCGCGCCCGAGTTCGACGCGGTGATCGCGGCGCGCGATGGCTCGGGCCTCCTGGTCTCGGAAGCCTTCATGATCGTGCACCATCCGCAATGGCAGCGGGCGCGGGCGCTGGTGGCCGAGGGCGCGATCGGCACGCTCCGCCACGTGGACGCGGCCTTCAGCTATGACAACCGCGCCGATCCCGGCAATATCCGCAACCGGGCCGAGACCGGCGGCGGCGGCATCCGCGACATCGGGGTCTATCCCTGCGGCGCCACCCGCTTCGTGACCGGGGCCGAGCCCGCGGCGCTGGAGGCCCGGGTGGTGCTGGAGAACGGGGTCGACACCTGGGCGCAGACGACCGGGGTCTGGGAAGGCGGCGGGCACCGCTTCACCTTCTCGGCGATGACCTCGATGCGGCTCTTCCTGCGGCAGGAGATGGTGTTCCAGGGCGACCGCGGGCTGATCCGGCTGACCACCCCCTTCAACGCCAACGTCACCGGCGAGGCGCGGGTGGAACTGCACCGCGCGGGGTTCGAGACGATGGAACGGTTCCCGGGCGTCAACCACTACGTCCTGCAGGTCGAGGCCTTCGGCCGGTCGCTGCGCGAGGGCGCCCCCTGGCCCTGCCCGCTGGAATTCAGCCGCGGCACGCAGGCGGTGATCGACCGGGTGTTCGCGGCGGCGGTGGCGCGCTAGGGGGCCAGGAATGCCGCGTCCACCGGCGGGCGGATCGCGTTCAGCAGCGCATTGGTGCGCGCGGCCTGCGAGACCACGCGGAAGAGGTCGGCCTGTTCCGCCGCGGTCATCCCCCTGGCCCGCGCCGCGGCCAGGTGCGAATGGGTGCAGTAGTCGCAGGCATTGGCGATGCTGACCGCGACATAGATCATCTCCTTCACCTTGGGGTCCAGCGCCGAGGGCGTGGCCATCACCGCCTTGACGCCCGCCCAGGTCTCCTCCAGCAGCGCGGGGTCGAAGGCCAGCCAGCGCCAGACGTTGTTGACGAAGTCCGAGCCGCGGGTGGCGCGGATGTCGTCGAACACCGCCTTGACGCGGGGGTCGGCCTCGGGGTCGGCGGGCGGGCTGACGGTGGACATGGGCGGGCCTTTCTTCAGGGCGTGGTGCCGGCGGAGAGGCCGGGGGTTTCACACCCCCGGACCCCCGTGGGATATTTATGGCTCGAAAGAGAGGCGGGTCGGGTGCCGGACCGCAGGCGGCTTTTCCCGATGCCTGGCTCAGACCAGCGTGAACACCCGCGCCGGGCCGCCCGAGCCGCCGGCGTGCTTGGGCGCGCCCACCACCAGGGTGGCGCCGGTCGGCGGCACCTCCTCCAGGCTCGCCAGGCATTCGATCCCCCAGCGCCCCGCGCCCAGCCAGGCATAGTGGCTGGCGAAGTCGGGCGAGGGGCCGTGGTCGAGCGACAGGGTATCGACCGCGATCCCCGCCGCGCCGGTCTCCAAGAGCGCCTGCACCGCCTCCACATGGAAGCCGGGGAAGTGCATCACGCCGGCGTCGTCCGCGTTGCGGAACTTCGGCTCGCGCACCAGCGGCCCCCAGCCCGACAGCATCGCCACGCAGGCGCCCTCCGGCAGCGGCCCGTGGGCGTCGGTGAAGGCGCGGATGTCGTCGGGCGTCAGCTGCGCGTCGGCGTCCTCGGCCGCCCGCGCCCGGATGTCGATCACCGCCAGCGGGCAGAGCAGGCTCTCCACCGGGATCTCGTCCACGCCCGCCCCGTCGGCCGAGAAATGCAGCGGCGCGTCCATGTGGGTGCCGGTATGCTCGTTCACCCGCAGCTCGAAGAGGTTGAACTTGTGCTCGTCCCAGTTGAAGACCGGGGTGCGCCAGAACTGCTGCTCGCCGAAGAAGGTGGGGAAGTCCTCGGTCAGGGTATGGGTCATGTCGGTGATGCGGCCGGCCGCCTGCGCCAAGGCGGGCCGCGGCGCCAGCGGGGCCACCGCCGCCGCCCCCGCCGCCAGCCCGGCGGCCTTCAGCAGGCCCCGGCGGCTCAGCATCCGTTCCTTCACGCTTTCGGTCACGCAGGCGTGGCACATGGCAGATCCCCCTGTTTCGGGGCAGCCTGCGCCCCGCCCGCGGGGCCTGTCAACTCACTCCATGGCCTCGAGTTCGTCGATGAAGCCGGCGATCATGCTCAACCCCTTGTCCCAGAACGCCGGGTCGGAGGCGTCGAGCCCGAAGGGCGCCAGCAGGTCGCGGTGGTGCTGCGAGCCGCCGGCCTTCAGCATGTCGAGGTATTTCTCCTCGAACCCCGGCAGGCCGCCCTCGTAGGCGGCATAGAGCGCGTTCACCAGCCCGTCGCCGAAGGCATAGGCATAGACGTAGAAGGGCGAATGCACGAAATGCGGGATATAGGCCCAGAAGGTTTCATACCCGTCCATGAATTCGAAAGCGTCGCCAAGGCTTTGCGCCTGGACGCTCATCCACAGCGCGTTGATGTCGTCGGGCGTCAGTTCCCCTTCGCGCCGGGCCGCGTGCAGCTTGGACTCGAAGTCGTAGAAGGCGATCTGGCGGACCACGGTGTTGATCATGTCCTCGACCTTGCCGGCCAGCAGCACCTTGCGCTCGGCCGGCGTGGCGGCCTGCGACAGCAGGCGGCGGAAGGTCAGCATCTCGCCGAAGACCGATGCCGTCTCGGCCAGCGTCAGGGGGGTGGAGGCCAGCAACTCCCCCTGGCCGGCGGCCAGCACCTGATGCACCCCGTGCCCCAGCTCATGCGCCAGCGTCATCACGTCGCGCGGTTTGCCGAGGTAATTCAGCATGATATAGGGATGCACCGTGGTCACCGTCGGATGCGCGAAGGCGCCGGGCGCCTTGCCCGGCTTCACCCCCGCGTCGATCCAGCCACGGTCGAAGAAGGGCTCCGCCACCCCCGCCAGCCGCGGCGAGAAGGCGGCATAGGCGGCGCGCACCGTCTCGACCGCTTCCGTCCAGCCGATGGTGCGCGGCGTCTCCAGCGGCAGGGGCGCGTTGCGGTCCCAGACCTGCAGCCTGTCCAGCCCCATCCAGCGCGCCTTCAGCCGATAATAGCGGTGCGAGAGCCGCGGATAGGCCGCCACCACCGCATCGCGCAGCGCCTGCACCACCTCGGGCTCCACATGGTTCGCGAGGTGCCGGCCGTGCTGCGGGGTGGGCATCTTGCGCCAGCGGTCGTGGATCTCCTTCTCCTTCGCCAGCGTGTTATGAATGCGCGAGAAGAGCTTGATGTTGCGGTCGAAAACCTGCGCAAGCGCATGGGCCGCGGCCTCGCGCCGCTCGCGGACCGGATCGGTCAGCAGGTTCAGCGTGGCCTCGAGGTTCAGCGGCTCCTCCTCGCCCTTCACCGCGAAGGTGAGCCCCGCCATGGTCTCGTCGAACAGCTTGTTCCAGGCCGAGGCGCCCACCGTGGATTCGTCGTGCAGGAAGCGTTCCAGCTCGTCGGACAGCTGGTGCGGCCGCATGGCCCGCATCCGGTCGAACACCGGCTTGTAGCGGGCCAAGGCCGGGTCCGCGGCCAGCAGCCCCGCCAGATGTTCGTCCTCCAGCCGGTTGAATTCCAGCGAGAAAAACACCAGCGCCGTGGTGGCGTCGGTCACCCTGTCCTGGGTGTCGGACATCAGCTTGGCCCGCTCGCTGTCCATGGTGTTCTGGTAATAGCGCAGCCCGGCATAGGACATCAGCCGCCCGGCGGTGATGTCGATCGCCTCGTAGGCCCGCACGCAGGCCAGCATCCCGGCGGAGTCCAGCGACGCGAGCTTCCCCTCGTAAGCCGCTGCGAAGGCTGTGCAATCATGCGAAAGCCGTTCCAGGTCGGCGGCGAATTCCGGCGCCTCGGGCGAGGGGTAGAGGTCGGTCAGGTCCCACTCCGGCAGGTCGCCGAAGGCATTGCCTCCGCTGGGGTTGGCGTCGAACAGGGGGCGGTGCAGGGGCATGGCGGTCTCCGGGATGGGTCGGCCCTCATCTAGGCGCGGCGGGCGGGGATGCGCAAGGCGAGCCTCACCGGCAGCCCAGCGCCGCCTCCTGCGCGAGGATCCGGTCGATGGCCGCCAGGTCGGCGGCCGACATCGCCGCCTGCGCCTGCGCCTGGTCGCGGAAGCAGCCGCGGCTGCCGAAGGCCGCGATGCCGCGCGGCGAGGTGAAGCAATAGCCATGCGCGGCCCAGATCGCGTTGCGCTCGTGCCAGAGCCGGTCGCAGCTCGGCCCCTCGGCGCGCGGCTGGGCGGCCGGGGCGGCGGCGCAGCAGCGGATCCAGTTGGAATGCGCCCAGCCCTCGCTGCCGTCCAGCAGCCGCACCCGCCGCCAGACCCCCTGCGTCTCCAGCACCGTCAGCAGCGTGCCCTCGGGCATCCTGGCCAGCCGCGGCGCCTCGGGGGTGATCCCGGCCCGCAGGGCGAGGAAGCCGTCGCCATCGGGGTCCAGCCCGCCGACATAGTGGTACTGCGGGGCCGGCGGCGGGGCGGCGGCCACCGGCGGCGACGCCGGGGCC
>JBBCJM010000240.1:0-8214 GCA_037190175.1 Paracoccaceae bacterium
GCCGCCCGCGCCGCCGCCGCCAGAGCCACCGCCGGCCCCGCCGCCCGCATTGCCGCCAGCGCCACCGCCAGCCTCACCGCCGCCCTTGCCGAAGGCTTCCAGCGCGTTCTCCAGGAACTGCTCGACCACCTTCACCACGCCGCGGGCCTTCTTCATGTCGCCGCCCTTCAGCGTGGTCTCCATCAGGACCATCAGCTTCTTGGCCTGCGCGGCGACCTTGCCCTCGTCGGTCTCGATCACCGTCTCGAGCTGGGGCTTGATGTCCTCCCAGGTCGTCAGCACGTCGGCGCCCTTCTCCTTGTCGCCGACCGCCTCCTTCACGTCGCCTTCCAGATCCTTCAGCAGGATCGAGGCCTCCTTGAAGTCGGCGTTCGAGGCCAGCCCCCGCACCGCCGCCATCTGGTCGCGCAGCCGGCCCTGCACATTGGCGTCGGGGATGCCGTCGATGTCCTTTTCCAGCGCGTCGCAGCGGTCCTCGAACCTGGCCCGCATCTCCTCGTAGGCCTTTTCCTTCTCGGCCTGTTCCTCGCGCGTCTCGTTGCCGCCGCCGGCCGCGGGTTCCTCGTCGTCCCCCGCCTTGCCCCTGCCCCCGCCGTGTTCGTCGGGGTTCACCATGTCGATCACGTCGTCGTCGTAATCCTCATCGTCGTCATCGTCGTCGGATTCGCCCAGCTCCTCGCCGCCGGGCAGCAGCACGCGGGCCTTGAACTTGCTGTAGCCCTCGGCCTTCAGCATGAGCCGGATCTTCTTGGTCATGCTCTTGGGCACCTTGGGGGTGGCGCAGCTGAAGATCAGCTCGCTGCCCTCCAGCGAGATCGTGCCGAAGGAGCCCTTCGAGGTGCCGGCCTCTTTCTTGACCTGCTTGCCCAGCATCTCGGAGTTCTTGCGCTTGTGCGCGGCCAGCAGCACCGGCTTGTTCTTGTCGCTGGTCTGGAAGGCGCCGAAGTTCAGCGGCCCCTGCTTCAGCTTCCGCAGCATGTCCGAGATCGGCATGAACGGGCTGTCTTCTTCCTCGTCGTCGCCCCGACCCTTGCCCTTGCCCTTGATCGCCATAATGAACATCCCCTGCAAACTGGGTGGCACCAACCCGTGCCCGTGGACGGAATAAAATTGCGGCGCTGAATGGCGCTCTGAACGTTTCGTATCACGAACCGGTGTGTCGCGGAACGGGAATCAGGGGCAGGTAGGGGATGCCATACCTGCCCGGCGGAGCATTTCGCGATGCGAGGGGGATGGTACCGCCTCCCCGGCTCGAACGGGGGACCTCTGGATCCACAATCCAGCGCTCTAACCAACTGAGCTAAGGCGGCACTCGGGCGGCAGATAGCGCCGGGGGCCGGGGAATGCAAGGGTGCGCATTGCCGCTTGCACCGGGGCCGGCGGCGCGCTAGCCGGGGCCGAAAGGGGGCCGCCATGGGCATCGACAAGGAAAGCGACATCGCCGCGAACCTGCAGATCGGGCCGACCACGGCCGGCATGGTGCGGATCTACATCGAGGCCGAGGGGGGGATCGAGCTGCCGCTCGACTTCGAGCCCGACGAGGCCGAGGAGATCGCCGAGGAACTGCGCGCCGCCGCCGAGGCCGCCCGCGCCGGCAAGGGCAAGCGCCGCTAGAAGGCCCCCGGCGCCCCGGCATAGGCCAGCCCGGGGTCGCGCAGCGCCTGCAGCCGCAGGGCGGCGTGGAAGGCGAAGCGCTGCACCACCGCCTTGCGCCTTGCCCCGGCCAGCGTGGCCAGCGCCGGCATCCGCAGGATCTCGGCGTCGTAGTCGTCGGCCAGGATCAGGCCCGTCTCCGCCGGCAGCAGCTCCACCGGAAAGCCGCCGTCCACCGCCCAGAAGAAGCGGTCGCACCAGTCGAGATAGCCCTGCCACTTGCGGTCGGCGGCGAAATCGGCGCGGCAGGACTTGCATTCCACCACCCAGATCTCGCCGCGGGGGCCCAGCGCCATCACGTCCACCCGCTGGCCGGTGGCCAGCACCAGCTCCTCAACGCAGGCGAAGCCCAGGGCGGCGAAATGCCGGCAGACCCCGCGCGCCAGCCGCTGGCCGGGGGCCAGGACGGGGGCGGCGGGGAGGGGCGCGGGCAGGGTCATGCCGCCAAGCCTAAACAAATCATGAACATCCTGCAATACCCGCCCGCCCCGCCCTGCCCGCTTGCGGTCGCCCCGCGGGGCCCCTACATCTGGGGACGGCGGGTTCTGCCCTTCTCGTGCGAGGCCCTTTTCCAGTGGCCGATACCCAAGCAAGCGGGGGCTGGCTCTGCCGGGATCCTGGTCCCGGTATCTGGCGCCCACCTGAGACCTCTGGCTCTCGGGAAAACCATGCCTCCACGGCCGTGGCGGTCCCCGCCACCCCTGCGCAGGATGTGGGTGTGGCGGGATGAATCCCGCCATCCCCCGCCACCCGCCAGCGATGAAAGCCGCAAGGCTTGAAGAGCGCGCCGCGTGCCGCCGATAAAGCGATCGTGAGTTGCCCCGCGGGCAGGCCGCCCCAAGGTTGGACCATGGCCCATCGCACGCTCGCCCTGATCCCGCTCGCGCTCGCCTGCGCCGTCCCCGCCGCGGCCGAGGACATCGGCGTGGGGGTGGAACTGGTCCTCGCCGTCGACGTCTCGCGCTCGATGGACCCTTCCGAGCAGATGATCCAGCGGCGCGGCTATGCCGAGGCCTTCCGCAGCACCGACGTGCAGGGCGCGATCCTGAACGGCGGCTGGGGCCGGGTGGCGGTGACCTATGTCGAATGGGCCGGCAGCGGCTGGCAGTCGGTGCTGATCCCCTGGACATTGATCGACAGCCCGGAAAGCGCCGACGACTTCGCCCGCATGATCGAGGACGGCTGGACCGGCACCTATTCCCGCACCTCGATCTCGGGCGCGCTGGACTTCTCGGCCAGCCTGTTCGAGGGCAACGGCTTTGCCGGGATGCGGCAGGTGATCGACGTCTCGGGCGACGGGCCCAACAACCAAGGCCGCCCGGTGACCGAGGCGCGCGACGCCGCGATCCGGCAGGGGATCGTCATCAACGGCCTGCCGCTGATGACCAATGCGGGCGGCGGCGGCTTCGGCGGCTGGGGCAACATCGACGACCTCGACCGCTATTACCGCGACTGCGTGATCGGCGGGCCGGGGTCGTTCTACATCCCGGTGGTCGACTGGGACCAGTTCGCCGCGGCCGTGCGGCAGAAGCTGGTGCTGGAACTGGCCGATGCGGCGCCCGAGCGGCTGATCCGCGCGCAGGCCGAGCCGCCGGTGGACTGCCTGGTCGGGGAACGCACGTGGCAGCGCCGGCAGGAGATGGGCTGGGAATAGCCGGCCGCTCCTCGGCCCTCGCGGGCTGTCCCGAGCGATGAAAGCCGCCAGGCTTGAAGAGCGCCCCGGCGGAAAGGGGCAGGCCCGAAGACCCGCCCCCCGGCTGCTTCAGAAGCTGTAGACCAGCGACACGCCCAGCTTGTTGTCGGTGCGGATCGCGCGGTCCTCGTTGTAGTCGGTCAGATAGCTGACCCGGGTCGAGAACCTGTCGGTCATGCGGAAGTTCAGGCCGAGGTCGTTGTTCACCCGCCACGGGCCGCCGTCCGCCTTCAGCACGTCGGTGTCGTTGGTCAGGAACACGTTCTCGTTGAACCGCCAGTAGAACCGCGACGAGGCGATGTAGCCCGGATCGGTCTCGGATTCGCCGATCCCGTTCTTGATGTAGCTCGCCCCGATCCCGGCCTGCAGCCGCCAGGTCATGTCGTTGTTGTTGACCACCCGATAGCCGGGGCCAAAGCCGATGAAGGCGTCGGTGCGGACCTCGTCGGCGGTCTCGGCCAGCCCGTCGGTCTTCACCCGGCCCAGCACGAAGGCATAGAGGCTGGGGTCGAAGTAGTACTGCGCGTCATAGACGCCGAAGATGTCCTCCTTGGACTTGGAGCCGTCGGCCTCGGCGAAGTCCAGCGCCAGGCCGATCTGGTGGGCGAAGTTGCCCTGCGCCCAGCGCAGCCGCGCGCCCAGGCTGAACTCCTGCGTGTCCTGGTTGCCGTCCTTGGCGTTGTAGCTGAGCGAGGCGGAGCCCGAGAGGCCGGGGCGGAACTCGGGGTTGCCGAAGCGGGCGGCATCCTCGGCCCGGCGCAGGTCGTCGCGGGCGGCCTCATCGATGTCGTCGATCCGGTCGTCCAGATCGCGGATCCCGGTCAGCGTCGTCTGCGCCAGCGCGGCAGGCGAGGTGGCGGCGATCATCAGCGCGGCCAACGCGCCTGCGGTCAATCTTTTGCTCATCGCAGTCCCTTTCCGAATGGCCCCGGTCGCGCGCGGCCCCGTGCCGCGCCACCCCCGGAGGTTGCAGCCACCAGCCCAGATAGGAACCGCGGGCCATGAGGGAAAATTCAAAATCGTCATGGGTAACCCCAGAATTTTTCAGGTATTTTTTCGGGAACCAAATGCGTCGTGAACGGTTGTAACAAGTTCGGCCGGGCGTAGGCCCGGCCGTCGCTTTTGCGTGATCCCGGGGGGTCGCCCGGGCAGGTTTCCGCCCCCTTCCGCCGCTTCGGCGGAGCCTTGCCTAGCCCGGCTCCAGCAATCCGGCGATCTCGGCCCGCGTCTCTGCCGCTACGTCACGCAGCACCCGGTCGGCCATCCTGGCCAGATCCTCGTCCAGGTCGTCGCGCCAGACCGCCCAGACCGGATAGGAGAACCGCGCCACCCCCTCGACCAGCCACAGCCGCCCGGCGTCCACATGCCGCTTCACATGCGCCGCCGGCAGGAAGGCGGCCATCGCGTGCTCCAGCACGAAGGGGGTGGCCAGCGTCCCCACGGCAAGGTCCAGCGCGGGGGCCGAGAGCGCGGGCAGGTGCTGGGCCTGGAAGGCCAGGAACTCCGCCCCCCAGTCCACCTGCACATAGCGGCCGCGCAGATCCTCGGGCCGCGCCCCTTCCCAGGGGGCCACCAGCACCAGCTCGTCCTCGATCACCCGCTCGGCCGAGAGGCCCGGGCGCAGCCGCGGGGTATGGGTCAGCATCGCCTGCATGACACCCTCGGTCATCGCCCGGGTCAGCTCGTCCGGCGCCCCCATCTCGGCCCGCAGCCCGAGGTCGGGCATGGCCGCGCGCAGCGCGTCGATCCAGCGGAAGCCGATGCGGGGCCAGAGCGTGACCTGCGCGCCCACGGTCAGGGTGCGGGCAAAGCCGGCCGGCACGCCCACGTGCTGGCGCGCCTCTTCCCAGGTGCGCACCATGGCCACCGCATAGCCTTGGAACTCGCGCCCGTGCGGGGTCAGCTCGGCCCCGGTCTTCGACCGCTGGAACAGCGGCTGGCCCAGCTGGTCCTCCAGCCGCTGGATGCGCAGCGAGACCGCCGACTGGGTGACGAACAGCCGCTCGGACGCCGCCACGAAGGAGCCGGTTTCCGCCACCTGAAGGAAGGTCCGAAGAAGAGCCAGATCCATGCTGCCATCCTTGACGCCACCAGGCGGCGGATCATCCGCCCGCCGCGCGCCGGGGCAAGGGAAATGGCGTCAGTGCGGGGCCGGGCGCCGATCCGCGCGGCCGATTCTCACGGGGATGACGGCCGGCAGGGGGGTGCTGTCATCTTTCGTGAACCGCCCGCCGGCCGGCGGCTCGGGCGCGGCGATCCGCATCACCGCGATGCCGAACTGCACCCCGGAAAACACCACGCCGTTGAACATGACCAGCATGGCGAAGGCGACCCAGCCCTGGGGCGAGCCGGCGATCAGCCCGCGCAGGCCGGCCACGTCCTGCCACAGGAGCAGCGCCACGAAGAGCACCGCCATGGCAAAGCCCAGGGCGACCGAGCGGATGTAGAGCGTGACGATGCGGGGAAGGCGGGGGCGGGGAAGGCGCTGGGGGGACATGGGGGGCACTCCGGTTCGACTCCGATCCGTCATCCCGTAAAAGCCCGAGTTTGTTCCCGCCCGCCCGCCGGCGAAAGCCGGCAGGCCGTCACAGGGCCGCTCAATTCATCGGCATCGTGAAGTCGAGCCGCACGCCATCCGGCCCGGTCAGTACCAGGGTGATGCCGTGCTGTTCCCGGGTGGTCACCGCGGAGAGCGCGGCGAAATAGGCCGCCTCCTCCTCCAGCCGGTCGCAGGCGCGCTTGGTCGCGGCGACGGGGCCCGGCAGGAAGCTGTCGCCCTCGACGGCGAGGGTCCCGGAATAGCGGTTGCAGGGCGCCTCGCCCGAGATGCGGCCTTCCTCGATCACCAGGGTGATCGGGCCGGAGGGCTGGGCGCCGTTCAGCGCGATCAGCCGCCAGATGCCCGGCCCCTCCACCGGCCGGGTCTGGGCCGCGCAGGCGAGGGGCAGGGTCAGCGACAGGATCAGGGCAAGACGGCGCATCGGCGGGTTCCTTTCAGGGGCCTTCCCGGGGTTGGACCTAGCACGGACCCCGATCCTTGGCACGCCCCATGCCCACACTACCCCGCCCGCCGCAGCGCGGCCTCGGCGGTGGCGAGGCCGGGGACAAGCCCGCCGGGGCCGCGGGCGGCGGGCTCGGCGGCGGCGGAGAGCCGCACCGCGCGCATCCCGCGGTTCTGGCCCAGCCGGCCGCCGGCCAGCCGCAGCCCGTCGCCGCCCTCCACGTCCACCCGGTCGAGTGCCGCGCCGCCCAGCCGCAGCACCTCGCCCGGGGCCAGCGCCATGACCTCGGCCAGCGTCAGCGTCACCCGCCCCAGCACCGCCTGAAGCGCGGCCTCGGCGCCCATCACCTGCTCGGCCAGCCCCGCCTGCCAGACCATGGCCGCAGCCGCCTCGGCCCCCGCGCCGGCCTTTTTCGGCGGCTCGCCCCGGCCCGCGGCGGGCAGCGCCAGCAGCACGGTTCCGGCCTTGGCGCCCCCGCCCAGCGAGACCTCGGCGATCAGCAGGCGATAGTCGCCTTCCTCCAGCAAGAGGCCCAGCGCGCGGACCTCCTCCACCACCGAGGAGAGGCGGAAGCCGCCGGCCCAGATCCGGTCCGCCTCCTCCTCCAGCGCCGCCTCCAGCGCGGTGAGCGCACCGTCGATCACGCCGCCGGCGATGGCCGCGTCGGTGCGGGTGGGGCGGCGCGGCGCGGCGGGGCGGGGCAGCACCTGGCCCAGGGTCTGCCGCTCCACCACCGCCGCCAGCACCTCGGGGCAGAGCGCGATCAGCCCCCCTGCCCCCTTCGGCCCGGCGCAGAGCCCCATCAGCGACATCGGCGGCAGGCGTTCCAGCACCTCGGCCAGCCCCGCGCGGCTGCCGGTGACGCGCAGGACCCCCAGCGCCAGCCCCGCCCCCTCCTCGGCGCCCCGGGTCAGCGCCAGTGGCCAGGCGCCCTCGGCCCCGCGCCCGGCGGGGGGCGGCACCATCCCGATCTTGCGCCTGATCCCGCTCACCGCCCCGGCCTCCGCTGCCTCTCGCCCCCCACCTGCCACGGAAGGCTTGACGATCCCTTACCGTCAGGCCGCGCGTTCCAGGCGCAGGGGCAGCGTCACCCGGAAGGCCGCGCCGCCCTGCCCGGGCAGATAGCTGATCGAGCCGCCCAGATTGGCCATCAGCTCGCGGCAGATCGCCAGCCCCAGCCCCGCGCCGCCCGCGCGCGAGGGGTCGGTCAGGCGCGAGAACTTCTCGAACACCAGCGCCTGCTGGTTGCGCGGGATGCCCGAGCCGTTGTCGATCACGTCCACCGTCACCCGCCCCGAACGGTGGCGCACGGCGATGCGCAGTTCGGGCAGCAGGGCGTCGCAGTACTTGCGTGCGTTGGAGATCAGGTTGATCAGCACCTGGGTCAGCCGGTCGCCATCGGTGCGCAGGTAAAGCTCCTCTGCCGCCGGGTCGCGGTGCACGACGAATTCGCGCTCGGGCCGGGTATGGGCGGCGGCGACCAGCGCCCGGTCGATCATCTCGCGCAAGGAGACCATCGAGAGGTTCAGCTGCACCGAACCGCTTTCCAGCACGGAAAGGTCCAGCAGGTCGTCCAGCAGACGCGTGAGCCGGATCGCCTCGTCATGGATGATCGCGGCATAGTTGATGACGGTTTTCTCGGGCAGGTCGCCCTCGCGCAGGATCTCGGAAAACGCGCGGATCGAGGTCATGGGCGTGCGCAACTCGTGGCTGATCTGGCTGAGGAAGGCGTCCTTCTGCACCGAGATCTGGGTCAGCTTGTCGTTGGCCTCGCGCAGGGCACGGGCGGTGCGGGTCAGTTCGGCCTCGCGCGCCTCCAGCCGGGCGGAATATTCCATGATCTGCGCGGCCTCGTTGGCCACCGCC
>JBBCJM010000241.1:0-34482 GCA_037190175.1 Paracoccaceae bacterium
CGGGGAACAGGCAGCGGCTGAGATGGCCGGGGCCGACCTCGAGCGCCGGCGGCCGCTCTGCCAGGCACCGGTCGCGGCCGATCAGGCAGCGGTCGGCAAAGATGCAGCCGCCGGGCACCCTGGTCAGATCCGGCAGGCTGCCCTTGATCGAGGCCAGCCGCTGCGTGCGGTCGGTGCCCGAGGGCATCGAGGCGATGAGCCCCACGGTATAGGGATGCTTCGGGCGGCGGATGACCTCTTCGCAGCGCCCTTCCTCGACCAGTTCGCCGGCGTAGAGCACGCCGACGCGGTCGCAGACCTTGGCCACCACCGCGATGTTGTGGCTGATGAACAGGATCGAGGCGTTGATCTTTTGGCGCAACTCGCGGATCAGGTCGAGGATCACCGCCTCGGTGGTCACGTCGAGGCCGGTCGTCGGTTCGTCCATGATGACGAGTTCGGGCTCGCAGGCCAGCGCCATGGCGATGACGATGCGCTGCTGCTGCCCGCCGGAAAGCTGGTGGGGATAGCGGTCCACCATGGCCTCGGGGTCGGGCAGATTGACATCGGCCAGCAGCCCGATCGCCCGCGCCCGGGCCGCATCGCGCCCGGCGATCCCGTGATGGCGCAGCGCCTCGGCGATCTGCTCGCCCACCCGCAGGCCGGGGTTCAGCGAGCTCATCGGGTCCTGATAGACAATGGCGACCCTGTTGCCCCGGATCGCGCGCAGGCCGCTCTTGGGCAGATCCTGGATCGGCTGGCCCTGCAACAGGATGCGGCCTTGGTCGATGCGGCCGCCGCGCAGGTAGTTCATCATCGCGAAGGCGACCGTGGTCTTGCCCGAACCGGATTCGCCGATCAGCCCGTAGGCCTCGCCCGGGGCGATGGAGAAGCTCAGGTCGCGCACCGCGCGCAGCGGCGCGTCGCCCGCGTCGTAGCTGACGGAGAGGTTCTCGACCTGCAGGGTGGGGGCTTGGCTCATCGAAGGGTTCCCGTCAGCTGCGCGAGATGCGGATGGGGGTGGCGAGCCGCTTGCGCACGTATTCGCCGAACAGGACGGTGCAGATGGAGACGAGCGCGATGGCCATGCAGGGAAAGAACACCAGCCACGGCGCGAACTGGATGTACTGCTGCGCCTCCTTCACCATCAGGCCCCAGGCCGGCGTCGGCGGATGCACCCCGATGCCGAGATAGCTGAGCGATGCGGTCAGCAGGATGCCGTAGGAGCAGCGGAGCGCGAAATCCACGATGATGAAGGCCCAAAGGTTGGGCAGCATCTCCCTGACCAGGATGTAGAAGGTGGATTCTCCGCGCGCCCTTGCCGCGTCGATGAACTCCGACAGCGAGATGTCCAGCGCGGCGCTGCGCACCAGCCGGGCCGAGCGCGGCCAGAACACCACGCCGATGGCGAGGATGACGTTGACCACGCTGCCCCCCAGCATGACCACGATCAGCATCGCGAGGATCAGGGCCGGGAACGACAGCAGCACGTCCATGAAGCGCATGATGATCTCGTCGCCGCGCCCGCCGAGATAGCCCGCAACCAGTCCGGTGACCGTGCCCAGCGACACGCCCAGCAGGGCCGAGGCAAGGGCGGGAAGCAGGGTATAGGGCGCGCCGGACAGGATGCGGCTGAACACGTCGCGCCCGAACTCGTCCGTCCCGAAGACGAAGGGAAACTGCGGCGAGAGCAGCGAACTGGTCGGCGAGAACTCGGTCGCCGAAAAGGGCGCGATCACCGGGCCCAGGACCACCAGCACCGCGAGCGTGGCGAGAAACAGGACGGACAACAGGAAGCTGGCATCGCGTTTCATGGCGGCCCTAGGTCCTGAGTTTCGGATTGAGCGCGATGGAGACGACATCCGCGATCAGGTTGCCGATGCCATAGGCGGCCGCGATGACGATGACGACGACCTGGATGGTCGGAATGTCGCGGCTCTGCACCGCCATGATCAGAAGCTGGCCTATCCCGGGATAGGCGAAGATCGTCTCGACGATGACCAGCCCCCCCAGCGTATAGCCGAAGTTCAGCCCGATCTCGACCAGCGCCGGCAGCATCGCGTTGCGCAGCGCGTGCTTGACGACGACGACATGGCCGGGCAATCCCTTCAGCTCGGCGGTGCGCACGTAATTGGTGCGCAGCGCCGCCACCATGCTGGCCCGGGTGACCTGGCTGAGATAGGCCAGCATCCCGATGGCGACCACCGTCACCGGCAGGATGATGGATTTCAGGTTGCCCAGCACGCTGCCGCCCGGGGGAATGAGGCTGGTTCCCGGCAGCCAGCCCAGCCAGATGCTGAAGAACAGGATCAGCATCAGCGCGATCACGTATTCCGGCAGCGCGAAGAACAGCACGACCGCCCCGGTGATCGCCCGGTCGATCATCGAACCCTGATAGAAGGCCGCCAGCACCCCCAGCGTGATCGAGACGGGGACCGCGATGCCGAGCGAGATCAGCGCCAGCACCAGCGAATTCCACAGCCGCTCGAAGACCATCGGGGCAATCGCCGTGTTGTAGGCCAGCGAGATGCCGAAATCGCCGGTCACGAAGGCGGTGACCCAGTTCCAGTAACGCAACAGGACCGGCTCGTTGAGCCCCATCCGCTGGCGCACCAGTTCCACCTGATCGGGCGTGGCGAAATCGCCCAGGATCGCATTGGCGACGTCGCCGGGAAGCACGTGAACAATCAGGAACGTGATGAAGGACACGGCGAGCAGGATGGCCATCATCAGGGCCACCCGTCGCAGGATCAGTTCGATCGCCTGCACCTTCTCGTACCTCCCGGTGTTGCTGCGGCTCAGGCCTCGAACCAGATCTCGCGCACGTCGATCAGGTCGCTCTGCGGGGGCGTGTAGCCCTTTAGCCTGTCGACGGTCGCGCCGAAGAAGTTCTGGAAGTAGGGGATGATCCGGTCGCTGCCGCTGTGGATCATCGGCAGGATCTTCGCCATCAGCTCCTTGCGCTTGGCGTCGTCGACCTCGGCGATGAGGTCTTCGATCAGGGGATCGAGCCCCGGCACCGTCTCGATGCCGCTGTAGTTCGAGCCGCCCTTGGAATGGAAGGATCTGTAAAGACGCTCGTAGTCGGTGTGGTAGCCGGTCCACTGGGTCGTGTACAACGGCTGCTTGCGCGCGACGTTGGCGGAATACTCGGTGAACGGAACGTCCCGGATGTCGATCCTGATGCCCAGGCGCGCCGCCGGCTCCTGCACGGCCAGCACCATCTTGGGGGCCGGCGGACGCTCGCTGGTGGTCCAGGCCGTCAGGGACAGGCTTTCGATGCCGGCTTCCCTCAGCAGGGCCTGCGCCTTGGCGAGATCCTGGTCGTTCTGCGGCAGGTCCGCCGGCACCATCGGGTCGGTCGGCAGCAGGGGGTGGTCGTTGCCGATCACCCCCTGGCCCAGCAGCGCCGATTGCAGCAGCGCCTTGCGGTCGATGAGATGCCGGAACGCCTGGCGCACCTTGATGTTGTCGAAGGGCGCCATGTTGGCCTGCACGAAGAGGATCTGATAGCGCGCGGTCGGCTCGGAATAGGCCACGATGCCGCCCACGTTGCGCAGGCTCAGATAGGCTTCCACGCCGATCTGGTTCACCACGTCGACCGATCCGTCGCGCAGCGCCGCCTGCTGGGCGACCGACTCGGCGAGCTGCAGATACTGGATGCCGTCGAGATAGGGCTGGTCCTTCATCCAGTAATTGTCGTTGCGCACCACGGTGGTGGTGGCGCCGGGGTTGTGGTCCTGGAACACGAAGGGGCCAGTGCCCACCGGCCGCTGGTCCATGGTGCCGATCAGGTCGGCGGGCGCGATGCGCCCCCAGCGCGAGGTGAACGACTGCGGAAGCTGGCCGAACCGCTGCGTCAGGACGAAGCGGACCTGGTGCGGACCCTCGGCCCTGATCTCCTGCACCGGGCCGAAGCAGCCCAGCGAGGGGCCGGCCACCTCCCTGTCCATCGTGCGCTCGACCGTGGCCACCACGTCTTCCGAGGTGAAATCCTTGCCGTGGTGGAACTTCACGCCCTCGCGAAGCTTGAAGACCCATTCCTCGCCGCCCTTCTCGGCGTGCCATTCGGTGGCGAGCCGCGGGATCAGCTGGCCGTTCGCATCCACGTCGGTCAGGTTGTCGAAGACCGAATTGCCCAGCTGCTGGCCCGCGACCGAAAGCGTGGCGTGCGGGTCGATCTTGTCCACCGGATTGGGATAGGCCATGCGCAACGTGCCGCCCCGCCGGGCCTGGGCATTCGCCGCGGGCGCGGTGGCAGCGCCGAAACCGATGATCGCGCCGGCGCCGAGGCCCAGCGTGCTCCCCAGAAACTTCCGGCGTGTCGCAGTGAAAGTACCAGTATCCTTGCGCGTGGTCATTGGAATTCCTCCTTGATGCACCGTTTCGAACGGGGGGCGATATTCAGGTTCTGGTTCCTCTTATCTTCAGGCTTACCTTGCTGGCCGTCGCGGCCAGGCCGTATATCGGGCATTCGTCCTGATACACCTTGACGAGAGCCTCGGCCTCGGCCTGGGTCGCGCCGATGACCTCGACCTCGATGTCGATGGCGGTGTATTTCGCGAGCTGGTCGGAATAGCGCGAGCTGGTGGCCGAAAAGACGGCCTTCTCGATATCGATGCCTTCCTTGCGGGCCGTCGCCTCCACGATCACCGCCCCGCAGCCGATCAGCGCCGCCAGGAAGGTCTCGCCCGCCGTCAGCGCATCGGGCTCGACGCCCGAGCGGCCGGCGGTGGAATCGATCAGCATCATGCGGCCCCGGGCGCCGGCCACGATCCGGCCGGGGACGCCCAGCGTTTCCGCCACTGCCCGGGATTGCTTGAGTTCGGGTGCCATGTCCTTTTCCTCTCCTGCGTCAGCCGGTCTGTTCGGGGCGCACTTCGATCACCGACAACGGTCCCTGCGGGCGCAGGAAACGGTCGTGGGCAAAGGCCGAAAGGTCGAGCGACGGCCTGCCGTCCACGAACCACTCCGCCACCAGCCTGCCGACGATGGGGCCCAGGCAGAATCCGTGCCCGCTGAATCCCGCGGCGATGAAGAAGCCCGCCGGCGCATCGACCTTTTCGGAGGCCCAGCCGATGACCGGCATCATGTCGGGCGTGCATTCGCGGATGCCTGCCCAGCGGCGCGCGATGGTGGCGTCCTTCAGCACCGGGAACATCTCCAGCACCTTGCCGCGCGGCCTGACCTCCTCGAAGGGCGGGCGCAGCACCTCCTTGCTGTAGGTGAAGCGGCTGATGTCGTTGGCCGCCGCGCCCGCGCCCATCCGCACCGAGCCGTCGGGAAGCTGGCAGATCGCCATGGCCATCGAGGCGGTCTGCACGAAGGGATCGGCGACGCGCGGGAACGGCGCGCTCAGCAGCATGATCGAGCGGCTGGGATAGATCGGGACATAGACGCCGACCTTCTCGGCGACATGGGGCGCCCAGGGGCCGGCCGCGTTCACCACGATCGGCGCCTCGGCGAAGGTGTCCCGGCTCATCACGCCGCAGACGCGGTTGCCGGAAACCGGGATGCCCACCGCCTCCTGGTTTTCCAGCACGACGGCCCCGGCCTCGACCGCGGCCGCGCCTGTCGCCTTGCTGGCCTGGAGGGGGATCGCCGAGCCGTCGGTCGGGCAGTATTTCGCCCCGGGCACGCCCTCGGCCAGCGCAGGCGCCAGATCCCGCAGCGCGCTTCCCTCGACGATCTCGCTTTCCAGGCCCAGCGCCATCTCCGCCGCGCGCATCCGGGCCAGCTTTTCCATGTCGGCGTCGTTCTCGCCGAGATAGAGGTGGCCGTTGCGCCGGTAGCCGGTGGGCCGCCCGAGGTCGGCGTCCAGCGTCCTCCACATCTCGACCGCCGCGCGGGCGAGCGGGATCTCGGGCAGCAGCCGCCCCTGCTGGCGCACCCCGCCGCCGTTCAGGCCCGAGGCTTCCTCGCCCATGCCGCCGCGCTCGAACACCACCACCCTGCGGCCGCGCCCGCGCAGCTCTCGGGCGATGGAGAGGCCGACGATCCCGCCCCCGACGATGGCCACATCTGCTTCGATCTTCTTCATGGCCTGTCCTCAGGAACGGGGGCGTCTGACGGCCTCGGCCATGCGGTCGAGGATCTGGTCGGCGATGCCGAGCGAGGTCGCGAAGTTGAAGCGGATGAACTGCCGGGCCGCGGGATCGAAGGTTTCCCCCGGGCTGAAGGCGATCTTCCCGTTCTGCAGGAAGAACTCGGCGGCGGTCACGTTGAAGCCCAGCTTCGTACAGTCGAGCCAGGCCATGTAGGTGGCTTCCGGGAGATGGAACCGGATCTCCGGCAACTCCTTGCGCAGCCGCGCCGCGACGTGATCGCGCACCCGGCCCAGGTGGGCCAGCACCTCGTCCAGCCAGGGCTGGCTCTCGGTCCAGGCCGCCACGGTGGCGTCGATGCCGATGATGTTGGGCTGGCCGACCATGCGGCGCGGGAACCGCCTGAAGAAGCGGTCGCGCAGCTCGGCCGTGCCGAAATGCACCACCGCGCAGCGCAGGCCGGGGATGTTGAAGCTCTTGGTCGGCGAGGTGATGGTCACCGTGCGCGCCGCGATCTCGGGCGACAGGCTGGCGATGGGGATGTGCCGGTGGCCATCGAAGACCAGATCGGAGTGGATCTCGTCCGAGATGATGATCAGGTCGCGCTCGATGGCGACGCGGCCGAACTCCAGCATCTCCTCGCGCCCGAACACGCGGCCGGTGGGGTTCTGCGGGTTGCACAGCACGAGGATGCGCGTGGTGGGATCGATCAGCCGCTCCAGCGCCGCGATGTCCATCTGATGGCGCGTGCCGTCATCGACCATCGGATATTCGATCAGCCGGCGGCCGGTATCGAGGATCGCCTCGCGGAAGGGCGGATAGGCCGGCACCTGCAACACCACCCCGTCCCCCGGCTCGGAAAGGACGTAGATCGGCGCGAAGGTGCCCTGCACCAGATCGGCCACCGGCAGCACCAGATCGGGGTCGACCTCCCAGCCGAAGCGGTCCTTCATCCGCGCCGCATAGGCGTTGCAGACTGCAAGGTCGGCCCGCGCCCCGTTGCGCAGCGGATAGCCGTAGTCCATCTGTTCGTAGATGCGGCCGACCGCCGCCTGGATCGGGGCGGCGACGGCGAAGTCCATCTCGGCCACCCAGGCCGGGATCACGTCGCTGCCGAAGCGGTTCCACTTCGAGTTCTGGCGCGCCCGCAGCGCCTCGACGGAAAGTTCGAAATCCATCCTCATGTCCCCTCGGCCCTGTGCCGGATCCGCGGCCTGCCTCACAGCTCGCGCCCGATCTTCGATCCTTCGTAGATTGCCTGTTCGATCTGCCGCGGCGCCCAGCAGTCGCCGATGGCATAGAGCCGCCCGACCTTGCCCTTCAGGTCCCTGTAGATGCCGCGGTCGGCCGTGCCCTTGGTGCAGAACACCACGCTGTCGGTCTCGATCTCGCGCTCGCTGCCGTCGGTCAGGCGCACGCGCGCCATGCCGGGGCCGACCGCGACGACCTCCTGCAAGGCCGACATCTTCACGCCCAGCCCCAGCAGCCGGTCATAGCTCTCGCGCCAGGTCAGGTGATCCACGTCGATCCCGACATAGAAGGCGCTCGACACGATCTCGACCTCATGCCCGCGCTGGGCCAGCCATTCGGCCGTGGAAAGCCCCATGTGGCGGCCGTCGAAATCGCCGATCACCACGCGCTTGCCCGGCTCTGCGCCGTGCAGGATCTGCCGCGCGGTGAAGACGTTCGGGCCGTCCGCGCCGGGAATGTCGGGCCTGGTGTCGCGCGAGCCGGTCGCCACCACCACGATGTCGGGCCGGGCTTCCAGCACCTTTTCCGCCGTCATGTCGCTGTCCAGCCGCACCAGCACCCCGCTGCGCCGCGCCTGCCCCTCCAGCCAGTCGACGATGCGGGCATAGTCCTGGCGGTAGGGCGCCCTGCACAGCGTGCGGACCTGGCCGCCCAGGATGCCGGCGCGTTCGTGCAGCACCACGTCGTGGCCCCGCTTGGCGGCCACCCGCGCCGCCTCCAGCCCCGCCGGCCCGCCGCCCACGACCAGCACCGTGCGATAGTCCTCGACAGGTTGCAGACGGTCCCACTGGTATTCGCGCCCCGTGCGCGGATTGTAGACGCAGGACATGTCGCCGACGCGCTGCTGGCGGCTGAAGCAGCCTTCGTTGGCGTGGATGCAGGTGCGGATGTCGCGCAGCCGCCCCTCCATCACCTTGCGGATGATCGAGGGCTCGGCGATATGCGCGCGGGTCATGCCGACCAGATCGGCGTCGCCCGCGGCCAGGATCGCCTCGGCCTCGTTCGGGTCCGCGATCTTGCCGACGCAGAACACCGGCACGTCGACCGCATCCTTGATCGCCCGCGCATAGCCGACCAGCGGCCGCGGCGGCGAGGAGATCACCGGATAGTGGAAGGACCGGCTCTTCATGCTGTTGTTGGTGCCGGCGCTGACGTCGATGAAGTCGAGCCTGCCCCATTCCTGCATCATCCGGGCGTAGCGCACGCCGTCTTCCAGCTGATAGCCGTCGGGGACCACCTCGGTCGCGCTGAAGCGGATGCCCAAGATGAAGTCCGGGCCGACCGCCCGGCGGGTCTCGATCAGCGTTTCCCGGGCGAAGCGCAGCCGGTTCTCCTCGCTGCCGCCGTATTCGTCGGTGCGCTTGTTCGACCTGGGCGAGACGAACTGCTGGACGAGGTTGCCGTGGGTGAACGAGAGCTCGACCCCATCGAAGCCGCCCGCCTTGCAGCGCGCGGCCGCGGTGCCCCATGCCTTCACCAGCGACCGGATCTCCTCGATCTCCAGTTCGTGCGGGATGTCGCGCGAACGGTCCATCGGGATGGCCGAGGGCGCCAGCGGCGGCTCGCCCTGCGGGCCCATGTTGGTGACGCTGCCGGAATGCGACAGCAGGCAGAAGATCTTCGCGCCCTCGGCATGGACGGCATCGACCAGCGGCCGGTACTGCTCGATCACCTCGTCGCCGCTGACCAGCCCGCCGCCATGGCCGCGGATGCCGATGGGCGAATTGTCGATCGAGGTGGTGCCGAAGATGATCAGGCCGATGCCGCCCTGCGCCCGGGCGCGGTGGTATTCGATCAGCCGCGGGCCGATCCTGCCGCCCTGCGAATAGCCCGTGCCGTGCGCGGTGGACAAGGCCCGGTTGCGGACCGTGATGTTTCCGATCTTGAGCGGAGAGAGCAGATGCTCGAACCCTTCGCCAGCCATTCCCGTTCTCCGTATCGCGTCCGCCGCCAATTGCTCCGCCTGATCCGCCGCCCGGCGTCCGGGCTCCGGCGCGCCCGTGGCCGTCCCCGTCAGGCCAGGGCCGGCACCTTCAGCCTCCTCGTTCCCGCGCCGGCCCGCAGCGGTGCCCCGGTCAGCGCCTGCAATTCGTCCAGCCCGATGCCCTCGGCCAGTTCCTCGACCACGAAGCCGTCCTTGATGCGGATGACGGCCAGGTCGGTGATGATCCGGGCGACCACGCCCACGCCGGTCAGCGGATAGGTGCAGCGGTCGAGCAGCTTGGGCGCGCCGTCGCGCGTCACATGCTCGGTCATCACGTGAACCGCCCGCGCGCCGGTCGCGAGGTCCATCGCCCCGCCCACCGCCGGGATGGCGTCGTTGCCCGCCAGCCAGTTCGCCAGATCGCCGGTCTGCGACACCTGGAAGGCGCCCATGATGGCCAGGTCGATATGGCCGCCGCGGATCATGGTGAAGCTGTCGGCATGGTGGAAGAAGGCCGCCCCGGGCTGCAGCGTGACCGGCTTCTTGCCCGCGTTGATCAGGTCGTAGTCTTCCTCGCCCCCGGCCGGCGCCGCGCCGAAGCCCAGGACGCCGTTCTCGCTGTGGTAGACCACCCGGCGGTCGGCCGGCACGAATTGCGCGACCAGTTCGGGGATGCCGATGCCGAGGTTGACATAGGCGCCATCCGCGATGTCCTGCGCCGCGCGCCAGGCCATCTGCGCGCGCGTCAGCGCGGCCGGATGCTTGCCCCCGCTCATGGATAGACCGCGCCGCGGGCGACCAGGGCCTCTTCGTGGACCGGCTCGCCCACCTCGACCAGATGGTCCACGAAGATGCCGGGGGTGACGATGTGTTCGGGATCGAGCCGCCCCGCCTCGACCACCTGCGAGACCTGCACGATGGTGCGTTCGGCCGCCATGCACATGACCGGCCCGAAGTTGCGCGCGGTCTTGTTGAAGATCAGGTTGCCCGCCGTGTCCGCGCGCAGCGCCTTGACCAAGGCGAAGTCGCCCCGCAACGCCTGTTCCAGGATATGGCTGCGGCCGCCGAACGCGCGGGTTTCCTTGCCGGCCGCAAGGTCGGTGCCGGCACCGGTCCGGGTGTAGAAGGCCGCGATGCCCGAGCCGCCGGCCCGCAGCCGTTCGGCGAGCGTGCCCTGCGGAACCAGTTCCAGCTCCAGCCGGCCGGCCTCGTACTGGGCGCGGAAGGCGCGCGGATCGGCCGAGCGTGGAAAGCTGCAGATCATCTTGCGCACGCGCCCGGCCGCGATCAGTGCGGCCAGCCCGACATAGCCGTTGCCGATGTTGTTGTTCACGACGGTGAGGTCGCGGGCGCCGTGGTCGATCAGCGCGTGCAGGAGTTCGACCGGCGTCCCCGCCCCGCCGAAGCCGCTGACCAGGACGGTGGCCCCGTCGGGGATGCGGGAAACCGCTTCGAGAGCTGTCGACGTAGGCTTCATGAGCGCCGCAATCCCACCCGTGTCCTCCGTCGCCCCCGGGGGCGCCTGCCTGCGATCCGCCCGCCGGGCTGCCGCAAGTTGGGGGAAGGCTAAGGTTCCGGTCTTGTCGACGTCAACGAGTTTGTGCGTTATATGATGTTTGTTCAATATGCGCGCAAATCGGCTGTCGAGCGGAGGAAACGATGAAGAGAACCGATGTTCTGGGCGGGTTCGCCAAGGGACTGCAGACGATCGAGGCCTTCACCGACGCCACCGAGCGACTCTCGATCACCGATGTCGCGCGCTCCACGGGGCTTGACCGCGCGACGGCCCGGCGGTGTCTGCTGACGCTGGTCGAGGGCGGGTATGCGAGCTTCGACGGCAAGTTCTTCACGCTGACGCCGCGGATCCTGCGCCTCGGCCATTCCTATCTCGCCTCGGCGCGGCTGCCGACGATGGTGCAGCCCTTCCTCGAGCGGCTGATGACCGAGACGAACCAGCCCGCCGCCGCCGGCGTGCTGGATGAACATCATGTCGTCCATGTGGCGCGCGCCGCGCAGCGCCGGGTGATGATCGCCAACCTCAGCCCCGGAAGCCGCATTCCCGCCTATTGCTCGGCCATGGGGCGGGTGCTGCTGGCCGCCATGCCCGAGGAGGAGGCGCGGGCGCTGGTGACGGACATGAACCGCCGCCCCCTGACCGCGCTGACGCTCACCGATGTCGACAAGATCATGGAGCAGGTGCGCATCACCCGCGAGCGCGGCTACGGCACGGTCGACCAGGAATTCGAGATCGGCCTTTGCGCGCTGGCGATCCCCGTGCGCGACAAGCGGAGCACAGTGGTCGCGGCGCTCAACGTGGGCTCGCAGAGCTACGTGAAGTCGATGGACGACCTGATCCGGCTGCACCTCGACACCATGCTCCAGGTCCGCGAGTCGCTGGAGGAGATCATGTTCTGAGGGTGCCTCAGGAGGGCACCAGCGCCGAGAGGCACCAGCCGGCCACCGCCTCGGCATCGGGGGGCAGGGGCTCGGCCATGCCCGCGGCGAAGTCGAGGAACGGGGGCAGGTTCAGCCCGTTCACCCCCACCAGCACCGGGATGCCGCGGTCCAGCGCCTCGGCGATCACCGGCGCCAGGCCCTTGCCGGTGGCCTCCTGCTTGCCGAACTTGTTGACCACCAGCACCTCGGCCCCGTCGAGATGGCGCGAGACCCAGAGCACCGCCTGTTCCAGCGCCCCGGCGTCCAGCCGGCAGCCCTTCGCCGCGGGGCCCAGGTCCACGCTGATGCGCACCTGCGGCCCGCCCGGCATCAGCCGCAGCTCCATGTCGCAGAGGTCGCGGCCCGGGCGTTCCAGGTTGCACTGCACGGTGCCGGCCAGCGCCACGCCCCGCGCCTCCAGCCGCGCCACCGCCTCGGCCAGCAGCCGGTCGGTCTTGCCGCGGCCCGAGAGGCTCACATATCCCAGTCTCATCCCGCGTCCTTTCAGAAGGCGAAGAACTCCAGCAGATCCCCGCGGCCGATCCGGTCGGTCTCGCCCGGGATCAGCACCAGCCCCTCGGCCTGCGCCAGCATCGCCACCCGGTGGGAGACAGAGGTGCCCAGCGGCTCGGCCACGTCAAGCCCCGAGGCGTCGGTGCGGGTAATCCGCGCCGGCAGGAACTCGCAGCGCCCGGTGCGGCGGTCGCGGGCGAAGCCGGCGCGCACCAGCCTGCGCCGCAGCCCGCAGGACGAGAGGCCGGCCAACCCCTCGGCGATCCGCGCCCCGATGATGTGCCAGGTGACGAATGCCGAGACCGGATTGCCCGGCAGCCCCACATAGACCGCACGGCCCAGCCGGCCGAAGGTCAGCGGCTTGCCGGGCTTCATCGCCAGCTTCATCACGTGAACCTCGGCCCCGGCCCGGCGCAGCACCGCGGGCATATGGTCCGCGTCACCCACCGAGACCCCGCCGGTGGAGATCACCAGATCCGCCCCCCAGGCCGCCCGGTCCAGCACGCCCGCCAGCGCGCGGGGGTCGTCGGGGACGATGCCGAGGTCCATCAGCTCCACCCAGGGGGCCGAGAGCGCGCCGGTCAGGTGGTGGCGGTTGGCGTTCCAGATCTGTCCGGGGGCCAGCGCCTCGCCGGGCTCGCGCAGTTCCGAGCCGGTGGAGAAGAGCGCCACCCGGATCCGCCGCCGCACGGTGACCTTGCCGCGCCCGGCCGCCGCCAGCACCGCCATGGCGCGGGGGTCGAGCAGCCGGCCGCCATCGAGCAGACGCGCGCCCGCCGGCAGATCCTCGCCGGCGCGGCGGATGTTCTCGCCCGGCAGGGGGTGGCGGCGCAGGGTGATCCGGGCCCCGTCGAGGTGGACCGCCTCCTGCATCACCACCGCGTCGCAATCCGCGGGCACCGGGGCGCCGGTCAGGATGCGCAAGGCGCAGGCCGGGGGCCAGGGGGCATCCGGGCCTTCGCCGGCGGCGATCCGGCCGGCGATCGGCAGGGTCCAGGGGCCCTCGCCGGGCAGGTCGGAGAGCCGCAGGGCATAGCCGTCCATCGCCGAATTGTCGAAGAGCGGCAGGGGTTTGGTGTTGCGCAGCGCCCGGGCCAGCACCCGGCCGTGGCAGCGTTCCAGCGCCAGCGTCTCGGTCCCCGCCACCGGGCGGGCCAGCGCGGCGGCGCGGCGCAGCGCCTCCTCCACCGGGATCAGCGGCGGGTGGTTGGCCTCGGCGCCCTCGCAGCCGCAGCCGCATTGCAGGGGCATGTGCAGGACCATCGCCTATCCCTCCAGCGAGACGCCGCGAATGTCCGCCCCCCGCGCCAGCCGTTCGGCCAGTTGCCGGGCGGCGGCGACCCAGGCGGCCTTTTCCTGCGCCGCGCGCAGATGCGGCATCACCGCGGCGAAGGGCAGCACCTCGCCCCGCGCCCGGGCGTCCAGCCGGATCAGGTGGAAGCCATAGCGGGTTTCCACCGGCGCCTCGCTGAGCGTGCCCTCCACCATCCCGGCCAGCGCCGCCTCGAAGGTCGGCACCGTGTCGCCGGTGGCGACCTGCCCCAGCGCGCCGCCATTGGCGCGCGAGGAACAGGCGCTGTGCTGCCGGGCCAGATCGGCGAAGCGGCGGGGGTTCTCGCGCAGTTCCGCCAGCAGCCGCCCGGCGAGATCCCGCGCCGCGGCCCGGGCCACGGCATCCCCCGGCGGCGCGGCGATCAGGATATGCGCGGCCTCGTAGAGCGAGGGGCCGCGGAAACGGTCGGGATGCGCGTCGTAGACCGCCCGCAACGCCGCCTCGTCCGCCGGCGGCGGGGCGATCTCGGCCTCGATCAGCTGGCGGACCAGCGCCTCCTCCCCGGTCTCCATCTGGCCCGGGGCGATCTCGGCCGGCTGGGGTTCCAGCCCCCGCGCGCGGGCCTCCTGCAGCATCAGCTCGCGCAGGGCCAGCGCCCGGGCCGCGGCCTTCCACGCCAGCCCGGGCTTGCCCCTGGGCGCGGGGTGGTTCTGCGCCTCAGCGGCGATGCGCTCGGCCGGGATGGTCACGCCGTTCACCGTGACCGGGGACAACAGGGGCTTCACCTGCATGGCCGTCACTCCGCCGGGCCCAGCCGGGGCGCCGCCTTGGCCCCCCGCCGCGAGCGGACGATCTGGTAGCCGGGCCGCCAGAGGTAGCGGACGGGGGCCGAGGCCATGTGCACCAGCCGGGTGAAGGGGAACAGCAGGAAGATCGTCAGGCCCAGCAGGATATGCGCCTTGAACAGCCAATGCACCTCGGCGATATGCGCCGCCGCGCCGGCCTGGAAGAACACGATGCCCTGCGCCCAGTCCATGAACTTCACCATCTCGTGCCCGTCCAGGTGGCCCAGCGAGATGCCGATCGTGCCCAGCCCCAGCACCAGCTGCGCCATCAGCAGGACCAGGATCCCGGTGTCGGCCAGGGTGGAGTTGGCGCGGACCCGCGGGTCCATCAGCCGGCGGTGCAGGAGGATCGCCCCGCCCACCAGCGCCAGCACCCCGGCCACGCCCCCGGCGATGACCGCCAGCAACTGCTTGGCCCCGTGGCCGACGCCCAGCGCGTCGAAGACCGCGATGGGGGTCAAGAGGCCCACCAGATGCCCGGCCAGGATCATCAGCACGCCCAGATGGAACAGCACCGAGCCCAGCACGAACTGCCGCCGGCGCAGCAGCTGGCTGGAGGAGGATTTCCAGGTGAAGGGGTCGCGCTCGTAGCGGATGACCGAGCCGAGGATCATGACCGTGATGGCGATATAGGGGAACACCCCGAAGACGAAATGATGCATCTGGTTCCTCCGTCAACCGGCCGCGGGGTCGGGGGTCATGCGGGCAAGGATGTCGCGGCTGACCGGGCAGCCGGCATTCGGGTCGGGGCCGAAGGCCACCTGCGCCTCGGCCCAGACCGCATCCAGCGCCGCCAGATCCTCGGGGTTGTCGTCGGGCTCGGCCAGCAGGGCCTGCGCCTCCTCGGTCTCGCGCGCCTCGGCCAGCACCACCAGCGCCTCCAGCGCCGCGGCATAGGGGGTTTCCCGCCGGATCAGCCGCTCGGCCAGCGCGACCAGGATCGGGCCGGCATCGGCGAGGATGGCGCGGGCCTCGGGCAGGGGCCGGGTAGAGAGGTATTCCAGCAGCACCGGCAGGTGGTCGGGCAGTTCCGTGGCGGCCAGGTCGTATCCCCCGGCGCGATAGGTCTCCAAGAGGTCCACCATCGCCCCGCCGCGGTCGCGGCCCTCGCCATGGACATGCTCGAAGAGGTTCAGCGACAGGGTGCGCGAACGGTCGAACAGCAGGACATAGCGTTCCTGAAGGTCGTAGAGGTCGTCCTCGCGCAGCGTGGTCAGCAGCGGGGCCAGGTCGGTCAGCCGCCGCGGCCCCAGCAGCCCCTCGGAATGCAGCACCGCGTCGATGGCGGGGATGGCCTGCTGCAACTCGACCGAAGGATAGGTCAGCAGCAGGGACAGTGCCTTGAAGGTCTTCATGCGATGAACTCCTGCGGGCTGCGGAACTTCTTGCCGCTGAAAAGGCTGCCGGACTGGCCCGAGGAACAGCCGTTGCCGTCGGTGAAGCCGCAGCCGCCCTTCAGGTCATAGGCGTCCTCCACCAGCTCGCGGTGGGTGGTGGGGATCACGAAACGGTCCTCGTAGTTGGCGATCGCCAGCAGGTGGTACATCTCGTCGATCTGGTGCGGGGTCAGGCCCACGCGCTGCGCCACGCCCAGGTTGATGACGCCATCGACCGACTTCGACCGCATGTAGGACCGCATCGCCAGCATCCGCTCCAGCGCGGCCGCTATGGGCGCCTCGTCGCCGGCGGTCAGCATGTTGGCCAGGTAGCGGAGGGGAATGCGCAGCGAGCGCACGTCGGGCATGTCGTCCTGCGCGGCGATCCGGCCTGCCTCGGCCGCGTTCTGGATCGGCGACAGCGGCGGCACGTACCAGACCATCGGCAGGGTGCGGTACTCGGGATGCAGCGGGAAGGCGATCTTCCACTCCATCGCCATCTTCCAGATCGGCGAGTGCTGCGCCCCCTTGATCCAGTCCTCCGGGATGCCCTCGGCCCGCGCCGCGGCGATCACCGCCGGGTCGTTGGGGTTCAGGAACACGCCCAACTGCGCGTCGTAGAGGTCTTTTTCCTGCTCGACCGAAGCCGCCTCGGCGATCCGGTCGGCGTCATAGAGCATCACGCCCAGATAGCGGATGCGGCCGACGCAGGTTTCCGAACAGACCGTGGGCTGGCCGGATTCCAGGCGGGGATAGCACAGCGTGCATTTCTCGGACTTTCCGCTGGACCAGTTGTAATAGATCTTCTTGTAGGGGCAGCCCGAGACGCACATCCGCCAGCCGCGGCATTTCTCCTGGTCGATCAGCACCACCCCGTCGTCCTCGCGCTTGTAGATCGCGCCCGAGGGGCAGGAGGCGACGCAGGCCGGGTTCAGGCAATGCTCGCACAGCCGCGGCAGGTACATCATGAAGGTGTTTTCGTATTCCCCGTAGATCTCCTTCTGCACCCCCTCGAAGTTGTAATCCTGCGACCGCTTGGCGAATTCGCCGCCCAGGATCTCCTCCCAGTTCGGGCCCCATTCGATCTTTTCCATCCGCTGCCCGCTGATCTTCGACCGCGGGCGGGCGGTGGGGAAAGCCACCATCTCGGGGGCGGATTTCAGGTGGTCGTAGTCGAAATCGAAGGGTTCGTAGAAGTCGTCAATCTCCGGCAGGTCGGGGTTGGCGAAGATATTGGCCAGGATCCGCCACTTGCCGCCCTGCTTGGGATGCAGCGCGCCGGATTTCGTGCGGGTCCAGCCGCCGTTCCAGCGCCTCTGGTTCTCCCAGTCCTTGGGGTAGCCGATGCCGGGCTTGGTCTCGACGTTGTTGAACCAGGCGTATTCCACGCCCTCGCGGCTGGTCCAGACGTTCTTGCAGGTGACCGAACAGGTATGGCAGCCGATGCACTTGTCCAGGTTCAGCACCATGCCGATTTGCGCGCGCACTTTCATTCCGCTGCCTCCACGGTTGCGGGCCGGTCCAGCCAATCCACCTTCTGCAACTTCCGCACGATCACGAATTCGTCGCGGTTGGCCCCCACGGTGCCGTAGTAGTTGAACCCGTAGGACAATTGCGCATAGCCGCCGATCATGTGGGTGGGCTTCACCACGATCCGGGTCACCGAATTGTGGATGCCGCCGCGCTGACCGGTGATCTGGCTGCCGGGGGTGTTCACGATCTTTTCCTGCGCGTGATACATGAACATGCTGCCTTCCTTCATCCGCTGGCTGACCACCGCGCGGGCGGTGATCGCGCCGTTGGAATTGAACACCTCCACCCAGTCGTTATCCACCAGCCCGGCCTTCTGCGCGTCCTTTTCCGAAAGCCAGACCACCGGCCCGCCGCGGTTCAGCGTCAGCATCAGGAGGTTGTCGGAATAGGTGGAATGGATCCCCCATTTCTGATGCGGGGTCAGGAAGTTCAGCACCACGTGCCTTTCCCCCGGCGCCAGCGATTTCGTCGCGGCCTGCCCCACGGTTTTCAAGTCCACCGGCGGGCGCCAGGTCACGAAGAACTCGCCGAAGGCGCGCATCCATTCGTGGTCCTGGTACAGCTGCTGCCGCCCGGACAGCGTGCGCCAGGGGATCAGCTCGTGCACGTTGGTCCAGCCGGCGTTGTAGCAGACATGCTCGCTCTCGATCCCCGACCAGGTGGGCGAGGAGATGATCTTGCGCGGCTGGGCGGCGATGTCGCGGAAGCGGATCTTCTCGTCTTCCTTCACCTCGGCCAGGTGCTTGTGGTCGCGGCCCGTGGCCTTGCCCAGCGCCTCCCAGGCCTTCACCGCCACCTCGCCGTTGGTCTCGGGCGCCAGCATCAGGATCACCTCGGCCGCGTCGATGGCGGTCTCGATCCGGGCCATGCCGCGGGTGGGGCCGTCCTCGGCCACGGTGCCGTTCAGGGCGCGCAGGTGGGCGACCTCGGGCTTGGTGTCCCAGGCGATCCCCTTGCCGCCGTTGCCCACCTTCTCCATCAGCGGGCCCAGCGAGGTGAAGCGTTTGTAAAGGTTCGGGTAATCCCGCTCCACCGCGATATAGGCCGGCGCGGTGCGGCCGGGCAGCAGGTCGCAGTCCCCCCGTTTCCAGTCCTGCACGCGGTCCTGCGCGATCTCGCCGGGGCTGTCGTGCTGCAAGGGCAGTTGCACCACGTCGGTCTCCACTCCCAGCACGCCGGGGACCACCTGCGAGAACTTCCGCGCGATGGACTTGAAGATCTCCCAGTCCGTCCGGCTTTCATAGGCCGGGTCCACCGCCGCCTGCAGCGGGTGGATGAAGGGGTGCATGTCCGAGGTGTTCAGGTCGTCCTTCTCGTACCAGCTGGCGGTCGGCAGCACGATGTCGGCATAGACCGCGGTGGTGGACATGCGGAAGTCGATGGTCACCAAGAGGTCCAGCTTGCCCTCCGGCGCAGCATCGTGCCAGCGGGCCTCGACCGGCTTCCGCCGCCCTTCCTCGCCCAGGTCCTTGCCCTGCACCCCGTGGTCGGTGCCCAGCAGATGCTTCAGGAAATACTCGTGCCCCTTGCCCGAGGAGCCCAGCAGGTTCGAGCGCCAGACGAACAGGTTGCGCGGCCAGTTCTCGGGCGCGTCCGGGTCCTGGCAGGACATTTCCAGCTCGCCCGACTTCAGGCGCCGGGCCACATAGTCCTTGGCCTCGACCCCTGCGGCCTTGGCCGCCCGGCCCACCTCCAGCGGGTTGGTCTTCAACTGCGGGGCCGAGGGCAGCCAGCCCATCCGCTCGGCCCGGATGTTATAGTCGATGAGGCTCAGCCTGTCCCAATCGCCGGCCGGGGCGGTGGGCGACAGGATTTCCTTCGCCGTCACCGTCTCGTACCGCCACTGGTCGGTATGCGCGTACCAGGCCGAGGTGGAGTTCATGTGCCGCGGCGGCCGGCCCCAGTCCAGCGCGAAGGCCAGCGCGGTCCAGCCGGTCTGGGGGCGCAGCTTTTCCTGCCCCACGTAATGTGCCCAGCCGCCGCCCGACTGGCCCACGCAGCCGCACATCACCAGCATGTTGATGACGCTGCGATAGTTCATGTCCATGTGGAACCAGTGGTTCATCGCCGCGCCGATGATGATCATCGACCGCCCGCGGGTCTTTTCCGCGTTGGCCGCGAACTCGCGCGCCACCTGCACGATGCGGTCGCGCGGCACGCCGGTGATCCGCTCGGCCCAGGCGGGGGTGAAGGGCACGTCGGCGTCATAGCTTTTCGCCACGTGATCGCCGCCCAGGCCCCGGTCCAGCCCGTAGTTGGCGCAGAAAAGGTCGAAGACGGTGGCGACCAGCACCTCCTCGCCGCCCAGCGTCAGGCGCTTCACCGGCACGTTGCGGGTCAGCACCTCGCCGCGCGGGTCGTTCTGGAAGCCGTTGGTGGCCTGCCCGCCGAACCAGGGGAAATCCACGCCGACCACATCGTCGCGGTCCTCCTCCAGCACCAGGCTCAGCTTCAGCCGCACCTCGCGGTCGCCCGCGCGTTCCTCCAGGTTCCAGCGGCCGGTCTCCATCTCCTTGCCGCCCGAGGTGCCGGTCTCGGCCGCGCCCGGTGTCTTCACCGGCGCCACGCCGCCCGCCCCGGTCCAGCGGAAGCCGATGGAGCCGTTGGGCACCACGACCTGCCCCGAGGTCTCGTCGATCGCCACGGTCTTCCACTCGGGGTTGCTGGCCTGCCCCAGCGCCCCGTCGAAATCCGCCGCGCGCAGCTGCCGCCCCGGCACCAGCCGGTCGCCCTGCCGGTCCAGCCGCACCAGCATCGGCATGTCGGAATAGCGGCGGCAGTAGTCCTCGAAATACTCCGCCTGCCGGTCCAGGTGGAACTCGCGCAGGATGACGTGGCCGAAGGCCATGCCCAGCGCCGCGTCGGTGCCCTGCTTGGCGTTCAGCCAGATGTCGGCGAACTTGGCCGCCTCGGAATAGTCCGGGCAGATCACCGCCGACTTGGTGCCCTTGTAGCGCACCTCGGTGTAGAAATGCGCGTCGGGCGTCCGCGTCTGCGGCACGTTCGAGCCCCAGAGCAGCAGGTATCCGGCGTTGTACCAGTCCGCGCTTTCCGGCACGTCGGTCTGTTCGCCCCAGGTCATGGGCGAGGCCGGCGGCAGGTCGCAATACCAGTCGTAGAACGACATGCAGGTGCCGCCCAGCAGGCTCAGATACCGCGAGCCGGCGGCATAGCTGACCATCGACATGGCGGGGATGGGGGAGAAGCCGAACACCCGGTCCGGCCCGTAGGTCTTTGCCGTATAGGCATTGGCGGCCGCCACCATCTCGGTCGCCTCGTCCCAGGTCGCGCGCACGAAGCCGCCCTTGCCGCGGATGCGGGTATAGCTGGCGCGGGCCGTCGGGTCGGACTGGATCGCCTCCCAGGCCGCCACCGGCTCCATCGTCTGCCGCTTCTGCCGCCACAGCCGCATCAGCCGGCCGCGCACCTGCGGGGTCTTCACCCGGTTGGCGGAGTAGAGATACCAGCTGTAGCTCGCCCCCCGGGCGCAGCCGCGCGGCTCGTGGTTCGGCAGGTCGGGGCGGGTGCGCGGGTAATCGGTCTGCTGCGTCTCCCAGGTGACGATCCCGGACTTGACGTAGATCTTCCACGAACACGACCCGGTGCAGTTCACCCCGTGGGTCGAGCGCACGATCTTGTCGTGCTGCCAGCGGCGGCGATAGGCGTCCTCCCAGTCGCGGCTTTCCACCGTGGTCTGGCCATGGCCGCCCGCGAAGCTGTCCTTGCGCAGCGAGGTGAAGAAGTTCAGGCGGTCGAGAAGATGGCTCATGGCTGTCTCCGGTCAGTCATTGCGCAGGAACGGCCGCCAGAGGCGCGCGGCCGCGTTCGATGTCGTGCAGAAGGCCGCCGCGGCGGGTGTAGACCGCCCAGGTGATGGCAAGGCAGAGGACGTAGAAGGCGAGGAACAGCCACAGCGCCGCCACCGGCCCGCCGGTCAGCGTGATGGAGGACCCGTAGGCCTTGGGGATGAAGAACCCGCCGTAGCCGCCGATGGCGCTGGTGAAGGCGATGATGGCGGCGGATTCGCGGTCGGCCTGCCGGCGCCGGTCCTCGGGTGCTGCCCCGGGCGACAGCCGCGCCACCTCCTGCCGCATGATCACCGGGATCATCTGGAAGGTCGAGGCATTGCCCACCCCGGTGAAGAAGAACAGCGCCATGAACCCGGCGAAGAACAGCGGGAAGGACGCGCCCTGCAACCCCTGGATCACCACCACGACCGAGGCGATCATCCCGGCGAAGACCCAGAAGGTCACCCGCCCGCCGCCCAGCCGGTCCGACACCCAGCCGGTGCCGGCGCGGCTCAGCGCCCCGATCAGCGGGCCCAGGAAGACGTATTGCAGCGCGTTCACCTCGGGGAAGGCGATGCGGGTCAGCAGGGGGAAGCCGGCGGAATAGCCTAGGAAGCTGCCGAAGGTGCCGATATAGAGCAGGCACATGATCCAGTTGTGCCTGCGGGCGAAGATCGCCGCCTGCTCGCGGAAGCTCGCCCGTGCATCGGCCAGGTCGTTCATGCCCAGCCAGGCCGCGATGGTGGCGGCCAGGATGAAGGGCACCCAGACGAAGCCCGCGTTCTGCACCCACAGCCGGCCGCCGTCCGACAGCACCTGCGGCTGCCCGCCCATGGCGCCGAACACGCCCGCGGTGATGACCAAGGGCACCAGGAACTGCATGACCGAGACGCCCAGGTTGCCCAAGCCCGCGTTCAGCGCCAGCGCGTTGCCCTTCTCGGCCCGCGGGAAGAAGAAGCTGATGTTGGCCATGGAGGAGGCGAAGTTGCCGCCGCCCAGGCCGCAGAGCAGCGCCAGCACCACGAAGATCAGGTAGGGCGTGGTCGGATCCTGCACCGCATAGCCGATGCCCATGGCGGGGATCAGCAGCGAGGCGGTGGACAGCGTGGTCCACAGCCGGCCGCCGAAGATCGGCACCATGAAGCTGTAGAAGATCCGCAGCGTGGCCCCCGACAGCGCCGGCAGCGCCGCCAGCCAGAACAGCTGGTCCTGCGAGAAGGCGAAGCCGATGGCCGGCAGCCGCGCCACCACCACCGACCACACCATCCAGACCGCGAAGGCCAGGAGCAGCGCGGGGATCGAGATCCACAGGTTGCGCTGCGCGATCCGCCGGCCCTTCCCGGCCCAGAAGCCGGGGTCCTCGGGCCGCCAGTCCTCGATCACCCGCGGCATCCGCGTGCGCTCGGGGTCGTGCACCTCCTTCAGCTCGGGGAAGGAGGGCAGGCGGTCCAGCGCCTCGCCATGCGCCTGCCGCTCCATGTAGCGGATCGAGAGGTGCATCCAGCCGACCGAGACCAGCACGATCAGCAGCAGCAGCATGAAGGCCGAGGTCCAGATGCCGGTGACGTCCAAGAGCACGCCGAAGACGATGGGCAGGATGAAGCCGCCGAGGCCGCCGATCATGCCCACCAGGCCGCCCACCGCGCCGACGTGCTGCGGGTAATAGACCGGGATGTGCTTGAACACCGCCGCCTTGCCCAGGCTCATGAAGAACCCCAGCGCGAAGAGCACGGCGACGAAGGGCCAGAGCCCCATCTCGGTGGAAAAGGCGATCGGCCCGTCCTTGCCGCGGATCACATAGTCGGTGGGCGGATAGGACAGCATGAACAGGAACACGGCCGAGAAGCCGAAGGTCCAGTACATCACCGTCCGCGCCCCGAAGCGGTCGGACAGCACCCCGCCATAGGCGCGGAAGATGCTGGCCGACAGGCTGAAGGCCGCCGCCGCCATGCCGGCGGTGCGCACGTCCACCCCGTAGACCTGCACGAGATAGTGCGGCAGCCACAGCGCCAGCGCCATGAACCCACCGAAGACGAAGAGGTAGTAGAGCGAGAACCGCCAGACCTGCAGGTTCTTCAAGGGCGCGAACTGCTCGGCCAGCGTCGGCGCGGCCACGCCGCGGGCGCGGCGGGCGGCGAAGTCGGGGTCGTCCTTGGCCAGCAGGAAGAACGCCACCCCCATGGCGGCGATCACCAGCGCCCAGATCTGCGCCACCGTCTGCCAGCCCCAGGCCACCAGCACGAAGGGGGCGAGGAACTTGGTCACCGCCGCGCCCACGTTGCCCATGCCGAAGACGCCCAGCGCGGTGCCCTGCTTGCCGATGCCGTACCACTTCGACACATAGGCGACGCCGATGATGAACGAGCCGCCGGCCAGGCCCACGCCCAGCGCGGCCAGCAGGAAGCCGGCATAGGTCTCGGCCCAGGTCAGCGCCCAGGTGGCCATCCCGGCCAGGATCATCTGCAGCGCGAAGACCAGCCGCCCGCCATAGCGTTCGGTCCAGACCCCCAGGATCAGCCGGGTCAGCGAGCCGGTCAGCACCGGGGTGGCGATCAAGAGGCCGTATTGCGCCTCGCTGAGCCCCAGGTCGGCCTTCACCGACAGGCCGATGATGGAAAAGATGGTCCAGACCGCGAAGCAGAGCGTGAAGGCCAGCGTGGAGAGCCACAGCGCCCGTTGCTGGTCGGCTGGTGTGGGAGTGGAATGGCCCGGCATCCTTTGGCTCCGACTGGCTGCGCGCCGGGGTGGCGCGGATGGGATGGCCGAAGGGCTGGCGCGGGCCGCGCCACGGGGTCTTGATCTGCATCAATCGCCGGTCCGCGCGGCCGGAAAAGCGCCCGGAATTGACCGCGCGCGGCCCCCCGGCGGATCGAGGTCAGCCGCCGCCCGACATTTGACCTCGATCAAGGCTGACCCCGCGCGGATCGCGGATTGATGAAAGTCAAGAGCAACCCCGACAGGAGCCGATTCGTGCGCGAGGAGGAAAAGCCGGAGATCCGCCGCCTGCCGCTGTTCCGCGAGATGATGACCCAGACCTTCGACGGCCTGATGCAGGTATCATACGCGCAGAGCTTTCCGCCCCAGCTCGACCTGTTCCGGCAGGGCGAGGCGGCGGATTTCCTGCATATCGTCATCAAGGGCGCGGTGGAGCTGCACGCCGACTGGAAGGGGCGCGAGGCGGTGATGAGCGTCGTCCGCCCGGTCTCGGCCTTCATCCTGGCCGCCTGCGTGCGCGACGCGCCCTACCTGATGTCGGCCCGCACGCTGGAGAAGTCGCGCATCGTGATGGTGCCGGCCGCCGACCTGCGCGCGGCGATGCGGCGCGACCCGGAACTGGCGATGGCGGCGATGGGGGAACTGGCCACCAGCTACCGCGTGATGGTGCGCCACGCCAAGAACCTGAAGCTGCGCACGGCGCGCGAGCGGCTGGCGGCCTGGATCCTGCGGCAGGCGGCACAGGCGGGCGGGGTGGCCTCCTTCCTGCTGCCGGTGGAAAAGCGGCACCTGGCCTCCTACCTCGGGATCACCCCGGAAAGCCTGTCGCGCACCATCCGTGCCCTGCAGGCCGACGGGGTGCGGATCGACGGCGCCCGGGTGATCATCACCGACGCCGCCCGCCTGCGCGACGTGGCGGAACTGGACCCGATGCTGGACGGGGCCGACGTGAAGGACGCCGTGGCGCTGCATTGAGGCAGCGGGCGCCTCGCCGCCTCAAGAAGAGGGACGGTTGGTCCAGACTGTCCCCGCCCCTGCTCTCTTTCGAGCCACGAGTATCCCGGGGGGCTGGTCTCCCGGCGCCGGCCGCACACCCTGCCTCATCCGGCCGAGCGGCCGGGGTGTTCCACCTTGATCACGTCGGCGCCCAGGTCGCCCAGCACCATGGTGGCCATCGGCCCGGCCAGCACCCGGCTGAGATCGAGCACCCTGACCCCCGCCAGCGGCAAAGCGGCTGCGTCCCGATCCATCCCGGCCCCCTCCCGCCGGCGGATTACCTGCCGACTGGCCGGTTATAGGCGCGGGGCAGGGGCGGCGTCAACCGGGCGGGCGGGGGGCCAGCCCGCGGTGGACGGTGCGGAAGAAGCCCTCGGCGATCTCGGCGGCCGGTCTCTCGCCCCCGGGGCAATACCAGCGCGCCATCCAATTCAGCATCCCCAGGATGCCGCGGGCCTGCAATCCGGTGTCCTCGATCTCGAAGGCGCCGGCCGCGCGCCCCTCTTCCAGGATGCCCAGCAGGATCGCGGCATAGGCGTCGCGCGCCGCGGCCTGTTCGGGGGTATAGGGCTGCCCGGCGCCGCCGCGGGCTCCGAACATGGTGCGGAACTCGGCCAGGTTCTCGTCGATGAAGCGGGCGTGCCCGGTCATGAAGGCGCGCAGCCGGTCCTCGGGCCTCGCCTCGGCGGCCACCTTCGCCCCCACCTGCTCGCGCATGTCGGCCAGCAGTTTCAGGATGATGGAATCGAAGATCTCCTGCTTGGTGGCGAAGTAATGGTAGAGCCCCGCCTTGGTGAAGGTCACCGCCTGCGCGATGTCCTGCAGGCTGGTGCCGTCATAGCCGCGCTCGGCGAAAAGCCGGGCGGCGGTGGCCACGATGGTTTCGCGCGGGGCGTCGATGCTGGGCGGCCGCCCCGGGGCGTCGCGCTTGGTCCGACCTGCCATCCTTCCTCCGGTGCCTTGAGTCCCCCCTATCCATAGGGTCGCGCCGGGCGGAATGACAGCCGCGGGTTGACAGGGGCGGGATGTCTACTTACAAACCGTCTGGCTGGTAAATAAAGAAGCACGTGATGGCCGCAGTGCAGATGGACCTCTATCTCCGGCCCGAGGAACGGGCGTTCCGCGACGACTTGCGCGCCTTCTTCCGCAGCGCTGTGCCGGAGCGCATCCGCGCCAAGGTCAGCGCCGGCCTGCCGCTGGAGCGGGCCGAGGTCGTGGAATCCCAGCGCATCCTGAACGCCGCCGGCTATGCGGTGCCGCACTGGCCGGTGGAATGGGGCGGCCGGGACTGGACCCCGGTGCAACGCTATCTCTTCACCGAGGAAATGCAGCGCAGCGCCGTGCCGCTGCCCTTGCAGTTCAACTGCACCATGCTGGGCCCGATCCTCGCCGCCTTCGGCACCGAGGCGCAGAAGCGCCGCTTCCTGCCGCGGGCGGCCAATCTGGACGACTGGTGGTGCCAGGGCTTCTCCGAACCCGAGGCGGGCTCGGACCTCGCCTCACTCAGGATGCGGGCGGTGCGCGAGGGCGACCACTACGTGGTGACGGGGCAGAAGACCTGGACCAGCCATGCGCAATATGCCGACTGGATCTTCTGCCTGGTGCGCACCGACCCGGGCGCGCCCAGGCAGCGCGGCATCTCCTTCCTGCTGATCGACATGCGCTCGCCCGGGGTCGAGTGGCGGCCGATCGTCACCATGGACGGCCGGCACGAGGTGAACGAGGTGTTCTTCGACCAGGTGAAGGTGCCGGTCGAGAACCTGGTGGGGCAGGAGAACCGCGGCTGGGACTATGCGAAGTTCCTGCTGGCCGCCGAACGCTCCGGCATCGCGCGGATCGGCCTGTCGAAGGAACGGGTGGCCCGCGCCCGCAGCCGGGCCATGGCCACCGGCGTCTGGGAGGATCCGGTCTGGCGCGCCGGCCTGCACGCGCTGGAGGTCGACCTGAAGGCGCTGGAGATCACCCAGATCCGCATCCTGCAACGGGGGGCCGGCGACAGGCCCGACCCCGCCTCCTCGATCCTGAAGCTGAAGGGGGCCGAGTTGCAGCAGCGCGCCACCGAGATCCTGGTGCAGGCCGAGGGGGAAGGCGCGCTGATGGCCCGCGAGGCGGAGGGCCCCGCCGCGGCGCTGAACACCTATCTGAACTTCCGCAAGGTCTCGATCTACGGCGGCTCGGCCGAGATCCAGCGCAACATCATCGCCGGGACCATCCTGAACCTGCGGGGGGGCGCGCCATGATATCGGACGAAGCCCGCATGATCGGCGATGCCGTCGCCGGGATGATCGCGACCGAGGACCCCGCGGTGCTGTGGGCGCGGCTGGCCGGGGCCGGGATGCTGGGCCTTGCCGCGCCGGTCGGCGCCGGCGGCGCGGGGCTGGGCATGGCCGAACTCGTCCCCGTCGTCCGCGCGCTGGGCCGGACGCCGCTGCCGCTGCCGTTCCTGGCCAGCGAGGTGCTGTGCCTGCCCGTGCTGGCGCAGTTGGCCGGCGAGCCCGTGCGTTCGGCGATGGAGGCGGCGGGCAATGGCACGCATCTGGCGCTGGCGCTGCACGACCGGGCCGAGACGCCGGCCCGGCGAGAGGCGGGGGGTTACCGGCTGGACGGCGAGAAGCAGCTTGTCCTGTCCGCGCAGGGGGCGGGGCATTTCCTGCTGGCCGCGCGGCTGGAGGGCCGGCCGGCCCTGTTCCTGCTGCCCGCCGGCCTGCCGGGGCTGTCCCTGCACCCTTATGCGGCGACCGGCCTCGGCCCCGCCGCCGACCTGCGGCTGGAGGGCGTGAGGCTGCCCGCCGATGCCCTGCTCCTGCACGGCGAGGCTGCGGCCGACGCCATCGCGGCCGCCGAGGCGCGGGGGATGCTGGCCACGGCCGCCCAGATCGTGGGCGCGCTGGAGGAGATGCTGGCGCTGACCACCGACTACCTGCGCGCCCGCCGGCAGTTCGGCGTGCCACTGGCCAGCTTCCAGGCCCTGCAACACGCCGCCGTCGAGATGTTCGTGGAGATCGAGCTGGCAAGCTCGATGCTCGACTACGGCGTGCTGATGATCGACGCCCCGGCGCCGGCCCGCGACCTGGCGCTGGCGGCGGTGAAGCTGAAGGCCAATGCCGCGGCCCGGCTGGCGGGCGAGGCGGCGGTGCAGCTGCACGGCGGGATCGGGATGACGATGGAAAGCAGGGTGGGCCGGCTCTTCGCCCGCATCTCGGTCTTGCGGCTGCTCTTCGGCGACGACGCGGCGTGCCGCCGGCGGCTGGACGGGGCCGGCCTGTTGGAGGACTGACCATGCAGGGCGGGGCCGGCCGGCGCGGGCTGGTACGCCTATCCCGCCGGCTGGCCGAGCGCGGCATCCCGCGCACCCACGGGCCGATGGTCGAGGAAGGGCGGCGGATCGTGCAGGAGGGGATCGCCGCCTCGGAAGCCGACATCGACGTGGTCTGGACCCACGGCTACGGCTTCCCGGACGATCCGGGCGGGCCGGGCGGAACCGCTAGGGCCGCTCATCGAAGAGCGTGATGGCCGCCGGGTCCAGCGCGATGCGCACGCGGTCGGCGGTCACCCGGGCGCGGGTTTCCAGCCGCACCTGCTGATCGCCCACCTCGACCACCACGGGCACCTTGGCCGGCCAGCCGACCGCGCCGAAGAAGATCGCGTCATGCCCGAGATGGGGGTGGCCCTGCATATTAGCTACCGTCTGGCCGGTAATAGTGGCGGCGGGCCCCAGCGTCAAGCCGTCAGCAGGCTCCCGGGCGTCCCAGCCCGCGGTGGCGCAGGTCGGGCCAGGTGTCGGCCAGCCACAGGGCGAAGGCGGCGGCCCACAGAGCCGCGGCCAGCAGGTGCACCGGGCCGGGAGGCCAGGGGGCCAGCCCCATCTCGGGCAGGGCGCGGACCAGCGCGGCAAGGCCGGCCAGCACGAAGGCGGCCCGGGTGGGCAGGCGCAGGCCCAGCGGCTGGCCGGTGTGGAACCGCCCGGCGATGGCCAGCACCGCCAGCACCCCCAGCCCCAGCCCGCCCATCAGCGCCAGATGCAGCGGCGCGGCCTCGCCCCAGGGCGCGCCCAACCGCGCCGCGCCCAGCGCGATCAGCCCCACCCCCGCGAACCCGGCCGCACCCATCAGCACCAGGATCTCGGCGCGGATGACCTCCGGACCCACGAAGCCCTCGGCCATACGGTCCATGAACCCGGCCCCCGCGGCGATCCACAGGAAGCCGGTGACGGCCGGCGACAGCCCCGCGGCCTCGGCCAGCAGCGCCAGCGCCACCAGCCCGGGGCCGAGGTTGATACGCCCGGGATGCGGGCGGAAGGGGGCGGTGGCCTCGGTCGGGTCCAGCACGTGGTTGGTGACCGGCACGGTGATCCGCGCCAAGGCGAGGCCCAGCAGCCCCAGGAACACCAGCCCCGCCACCCGCAGCCATTCCGCCGCCAGCGCGGCGTCGCCGGTCAGCATCCCCCAGCGGGCGACGGCCCCGGCCACGCCCAGGGCCGCGATCCAGCCCATGAAGGACAGCACCCGCGTGGTCCGGTGGCGCCAGGACAGCCGGCCCAGCCAGACCAGCAGCGCCACCAACCAAGCGAGGTCGAAAAGCATCATCGGCAGCACCAGCAGGTCGGCCCCCACCAGCCCCGCCACCCGCGCCCCGCCCCAGAGCCCGGCCAGCACCCACAGCGGCCGGCCCTGCGGCCGCGGCGTGTCGGTCCATTCCGGCACCGCGGTGGTCATGAAGCCGATCAGCGCCGCGCCCCAGGCGCCGAAGATCATCTCCTGCGCGTGCCAGACGCCGGCCGGGATATCTCGCGCGAAAGGCAGGTCGAAGGACCAGACCGCGACCCACAGCAGCGGCCACAAGGCGGCGTGCAGCGCGGCCAGCGGGAAGAACAGCCGGAACCCCTCGTCCGACAGCGCGCGGGTCAGCGTCACGGCCGCGCCCTTTCGTCGATGTCGTGGATATGGGCGAAGAGCGGGTCGGCCAGCAACTCCTGCCGGCGGGCGAAGACCGCCGCGTCGTCCCGCGCGCCCTCGATCCGCCGCTCGCCGGCGATGCCGCGGCCGTGGCGGTCCAGCACCAGGATGCGGTGGCTGATGCGGATCGCCTCCATCAGGTCGTGGGTGATGAAGAGCGCGGCGAAGCGGGCGGCGGCCGCGGCCTCGATCACCAGATCCTGCATCCGCCGCTTCAAGGCCACGTCCAGGGCGGTGAAGGGCTCGTCGAAATAGATGAAGTCGGGGTCGGTCACCAAGGCCCGGGCGATGGCGGTGCGCTGGCGCATCCCGCCCGAGAGCTCCACCGGAAACTTGCCCAGGTCCTCCGGCAAGAGCCCCGCCCGCAGCGCCGCGGCCTGCACCCTTGCCGGCCGCCCTCCCACCCGGGCAAGGCGCAGGGGCAGGGCGATGTTCTGCCCGGCGGTGGCCCAGGGCAGCAGCCGCGGGTCCTGGAACACCATGGCGTGGCGCCCATAGCCCCGCCGCACCCGCCCCTCGCGCGGCTCGATCAGCCCGGCGGCGATATGGGCGATGGTGGACTTGCCGGAACCGGAGGGGCCGACCAGCGAGACGATCTCGCCCGGCTCGACCGCCAGGTCGATCCGCTCCAGCACCGTGCGGCCGAAGAAGGCGTGGCCGATGCGGTCGAGGCGCAGCAGGCTCATCGCTTCACCCCCCAGGGGGCCGCGGCCTCGCGCCAGCGTTCCAGTTCCCCCTTCACAGGCCGGATCAGCCCGTATTCCACCACGATCAGCGCGATCACCGCCAGGCTGACCCATGCCAGCGCCTCGGCGATGTCCAGCATGGCGCGCGCCCGCGCCAGGGCGCCGCCCACGCCGCCGGCATTGGCCAGCAGTTCCGCCATCACCGCGACCTTGAAGGAGGTGCCCAGCGCCAGGATCAGCGCGGGCAGCAGGTGCCCGGCGATCTGGCGGCTGGCGATGTAGAGGAACCGTCGCACCGGCCCGGCGCCGAACACCTGCGCCATGTCCTCCAGCCCCCGGTCGCGGGTCACCACCCCCTCCACCGCGCCGGCAAAGACCAGCGGCGAGGCCGAGATCAGGATGGTGATCGCCACCGTGGTGTCCGAGGCGCCGAACCAGATCATCGCCAGCACGATCCAGGCGATCGGCGGCACCCCCAGCACCACGGTCAGGATGGGGCGCGAGAGGCGCAGGGTGGCCGGGGAATAGCCCGCGGCGATCCCCGCCACCCCGCCGATCACCGCGCAGAGGGCGAAGCCCTGCAGGGCGCGCCCGGTGGTCAGCGCCAGCACGTCGCGGGCGGAGCCGTCGGCCAGCAGGCCCCAGGCCGCCGCCAGGGTGGCCAGCGGCGCGGGCAGGATGAAGTCGCCATACCGCTCGTGCCCCGCCTGCCAGACCGCGGCCAGCAGGCAGAGCCCGGCCAGCCCCGCCCAGCCAGACCAAAGGAACCGGCCCAGCCGGGCCAGACGGTCGAGCGCCGCGGCCATGTCAGAGCGCGTAGAAGCCGTCGTCGGGCAGCTTGCCGCCGATGATCGCCGCGTCGGTCGAGGCCATCAGCGACAGCATCGCTTCGATGTCGGCGCGGATCGAGGAGGCGGTGCGCGCCACCAGCGCCGAATGCGGGATCGAGGCCGCCAGCACCGGCGCGGGCAGTTCCAGCGCGGCGCTGGCATGGGCGGCCGCGGCGGCGGGGTCGGCGTTGACCTGCTCGCTGACCTGGGCCAGGATCTCGTGCAGTTCCGCGATCCGGTCGCCACTGGCCTCGGAAAACGCCTGCGTCACGGCCAGCCCCGCCTGCGGGATCCGCGGCCCGAGGCCGGTGACCGCCCCCCATTCCGCCTGCACGCTGATCAGCCGCGCCATGGGCCGGCCCGCCTCCTTCCCGCGCAGCACCGCGACGGTGGCGGCGGGTTCCGACAGCAGCGCGGCGTCGATCTGCCCGGCCAGCAGCAGCTGCGCCGCCTCGGTCGGGCTGCCGGCGGGCACCAGGTCCAGCGTCAGCCCGTGGTGGGCCAGAAGCGCCCGCAGGATGAAGTCGGGTGTGTCGTTGACGAAGGGCACCGCCAGCCGCTTGCCCGCCAGCCCGGCCAGGTCGGCGGCCAGCCCCTCGGCCCCCACGATGGAGTAAAGCCCGTCGGTCATCGCATTGACCAGCCGCAGCCCCATGCCGCGGTTGTAGAGGTTGGCGGCCGCCTGCACCGGCACCACCGACAGGTCGATGGCGCCCGAGGTCAGGCCGGCGCGCAACTCGTCGGGATTGCGCCAGACGGTCAGGCTCACGTCCGGCGACAGCCCCGCCAGCGCCCCGGTGGCCACCGCATGGGCCAGGGTGATCGAGGGGCCGGCCGGCGGGCCGTAGAGCGCGAGCCGGGCGAGCGGGGCGGCGCGCAGCACCGCGGGGGCGGCCAGCGCGGCGGCGAAGGCGGCGGAACCGGCCAGGATGGAGCGGCGGGAAACCGGCGTGGACATGGGATGCCTCCTGTGGGCGATGTTTGCTGGCTGGCCCGCGGGCTGGCTGAAAGGGGGTCAGGCCACCGGCTGCGGCAGCGCGATGTCGGCCAGCGTGGAACGGTCGAGTTCCGCCATGAACGCCGTCTCGGCCCGGCGCAGCCGCGACTTCAGCCCGCAGCAGCCGTCCAGCGTGCAGGCCGGCCCGCCGGGCGACAGGCAATCGACCAGCCCGTTGCTGCCGGCCTCCAGCAGCCGCACCACCGCGCCCAGCCGGATCTCGGCCGCCGGGCGGGCCAGCGTCGCGCCGCCGCCGCCGCCGCGCCGGGTGGTCAGGATGCCGCCCTGCACCAGCCTTTGCACGATCTTGGCCAGATGGTGGCGCGACAGGCCGAATTCCTCGGCCAGGTCCGCGGTGGAAAAGCCCCGCCCCGGCTCCGAGGCGATCCGCATCAGCGCGCGCAGGCCGTAATCGGTGAAGGAGGTGAGGCGCATGGTCGCAGCGTTGAATTGGTATTGCCACTACCTATTCGCAGTCCTACCTCCGGGCAAGGCCCGGGGGCTGCGACAAGACGGCACCGGGCGGTCAAGGAGCCCGCGCATGTCCCAGATGCCCCCCTCTCTCAGGCCCGAGATGACGGCCGAACTGATGCGGCAGACCGGCCTCGACGGCGAGATCCTGAAGGCGCTGGTCCATGGCTTCTACGACAGGGTGCGGCGCGACCCGATGCTGGGGCCGGTCTTTGCCGCGCGCATCCGGGACTGGGGCCCGCATCTGGAAAAGATGGTGGCCTTCTGGCACTCGGTGGCGCTGATGACCGGCACCTACAAGGGCGCGCCGATGCCCGCGCATGTCGCCCTGCCGGTGGAATGGGCGCATTTCGAACGCTGGCTGGAGCTGTTCCGGGCGGCCGCGGCCGAGGTCTGCCCGCCCGAGGGTGCCGCGCATGTGATCGACCGGGCCGAGCGGATCGCCCGGTCGCTGCACATGGGGATCGAGGATCATGCGGCGGCGGCGGCCGGGGTGCCGAGGCTGTGATGGCGGGATCGGCGGAACGGATGCGGCAATGGCGGGGGCCGGCGGTGCTGTCCTATGGCTTCCGCCCCTTCTTCCTGATGGCGCCGCTCTGGGCGGCGGCGGCCATGGCGCTGTGGATCGCGATGCTGACCGGGCTGGTCGACCCGCGGCTGGCCTTCGATCCCATGGCCTGGCACGCGCATGAACTGGTGTTCGGCTATACCTCGGCGGTGATCGCGGGCTTCGTGCTGACCGCGGTGCCGAACTGGACCGGGCGGTTGCCGCTGTTCGGTGCGCCGCTGGCGGGGCTGGCGGGGCTGTGGCTGATCGGCCGGGTGGCGGTGGCCTTGCCGCTGCCGTGGCTGGCGGCGATGGCCGCCGATCTCGCCTTCGGGGTGGCGCTGGTCGCCGTGGTGCTGCGCGAGATCGTGGCGGGCGGGAACTGGAAGAACCTGCCGGTCGCGGGGCTGATCGCGCTGTTCACTTTGGCCAATGCCGGGTTCCATGGGGAGGCGGCCTCGGGCCTGAACGCCGCCGATGGCTATGGGTTGCGGGCCGGGTTGGGGGCGGTGCTGATGCTGATCGCGCTGATCGGCGGACGGATCGTGCCCAGCTTCACCCGCAACTGGCTGGCGGCGCGGAAGCAGACCGCGCTTCCCGCCCCCTTCTCGCGCCTGGACGCAGGGGTGCTGGCGGTGACCGGGGCGGCGCTTTCGTCCTTCGTGGCGATCCCCGAAAGCCCGCTGGCCGGCGGGTTGTCGCTGCTGGCCGGGCTCGCCAACCTCTGGCGCCTCGCCCGCTGGCAGGGGCTGCGCACGGGGGCCGAGCCGCTGCTCTGGGTGCTGCATCTGGCCTACGGCCTGCTGGCGCTGGGCTTCCTGACCGTGGGCGCCGCGGGGTTCGACCTGCTGCCGGTGCCCGCCGCGCGGCATGTCTGGATGGCCGGCGCCGTGGGGCTGATGACGCTGGCGGTGATGAGCCGCGCCAGCCTCGGCCACACCGGGCGCGCGCTGCACGCCGGGCCGGGGCTGACGTCCTGCTATCTGGCGATCGCGGGCGCGGTGGCGGCGCGGCTGGCGGCCGGGGTCTGGGGGCAGGACGGCCTTCTGCACCTCTCCGCCGCGCTCTGGATGCTGGGCTTCGGCGGCTTCGCCGTGCTTTACTGGCCGGTGCTGACCGGCCCGCGGGTGGCGAAAAAGCCGGTCTCGGGCGCCGCGCGGGCATGAGCGGCTGGGGCGAATACGCCGCCGCCTGGGCGCTGTTTCTGCTGTCGCATTCCCTGCCCGCACGGCCAGCGCTGCGGGAAAGGCTGGTGGCGGCGCTGGGGCGGCGGGGATACCTATGGCTCTATTCGGCGCTTTCCCTCGCCCTGCTCCTGTGGCT
>JBBCJM010000242.1:0-10859 GCA_037190175.1 Paracoccaceae bacterium
GCGTGAGTGTGGAGAGGCCGGGGGCGCTGCCCCCGGACCCCCGGGATATTTATGGTCCCAAAGACAACGGGGGTGTGGCCTCCGTCCGGTGGAGGATTGCGGGATGAAGGACGTGGGCGGGCTGTCGGTGCCGACCTTCGAGGACGTGCTGGCGGCCGAGGCGCGGGTGCGGCCGCATGTGCATCGCACGCCGGTGATGACCTCGGCGATGCTGGACGCGATGACGGGCGCCAGCCTGTTCTTCAAATGCGAGAACCTGCAGAAGGCCGGCGCGTTCAAGGTGCGCGGCGCCTCCAATGCCGTGTTCGGGCTGTCCGACGACCGGCTGGCGCGCGGGGTGGCCACGCATTCCTCGGGCAACCATGCGCTGTCGCTCAGCTATGCCGCAGGCCGGCGCGGGATCCCCTGCCACGTGGTCATGCCCCGCACCGCGCCGCAGGCCAAGAAGGACGCGGTGCGCGGCTATGGCGGGATCATCACCGAATGCGAACCCTCCACCTCCTCGCGCGAGGCGGTCTTCGCCGAGGTCGAGGCGCGCACGGGGGCGGATTTCGTGCATCCCTACAACGACCCGCGGGTGATCGCGGGGCAGGGCACCTGTTCGCTGGAACTGCTGGAGCAGGTTCAGGGGCTGGACGCGGTGGTGGCGCCCATCGGCGGCGGGGGCATGATCTCCGGCACCTGCCTGACGCTGTCCGCCCGCGCGCCGGGGGTGCAGGTCTATGCCGCCGAGCCCGAGATGGCCGACGACGCCGCGCGGTCCTTCCGCGCCGGCCACATCATCGCCGACGACGCGCCCGAGACGGTGGCGGATGGCCTCAAGGTGCCGCTGAAGGAACTGACCTGGCATTTCGTCAGGAACCACGTGACCGACGTGCTGACCGTGGGCGAGGACGAGATCGTGGAGGCGATGAAGCTGATCTGGAAGCGGATGAAGCTGGTGGTGGAGCCGTCCTCGGCGGTGCCGCTGGCGGTGATCCTGAAGAACCCCGGGGCCTTCGCCGGCCGCCGGGTGGGGGTGATCGTGACGGGCGGCAATGTGGATCTGGACCGGCTTCCCTGGATGAAAGGGTGATGAGCATGAACACGCACGCGAATTTCGAGGGGCTGGAAGTGGGCTACGACATCCCCGCCCTGCCGGGGATGGTGGAGGGGCAGATCCAGACCCCCTGTCTGGTGCTGGACCTGGACGCGCTGGAGCGCAACATCGTCAAGATGGGCGATTATGCCCGCGCCCACGGGATGCGCCACCGGGTGCATGGCAAGATGCACAAGTCGGTGGACGTGGCGCGGTTGCAGGAGCGGCTGGGCGGCGCCACCGGCGTCTGCTGCCAGAAGGTGAGCGAGGCCGAGGTCTTCGTCCGCGGCGGGATCAAGGACGTGCTGGTCAGCAATCAGGTGCGCGATCCGGCCAAGATCGACCGGCTGGCGCGGCTGCCGAAGCTGGGCGCCCGGGTGCTGGTCTGCGTGGACGACGTGGCGAACGTGGCCGACCTCTCGGCCGCGGTGCAGCGGCACGGGACCCGGCTCGAATGTCTGGTCGAGATCGACTGCGGCGCGGGGCGCTGCGGGGTCACCACCACCGCCGCGGTGGTGGAGATCGCCCGGGCCATCGACGCCGCGCCGGGGCTGAGGTTCATCGGCATCCAGGCCTATCAGGGCGCCATGCAGCACCTGGAAAGCTATGAGGCGCGCAAGGCCAAGCTCGACACCGCCATCGCGCAGGTGAAGGACGCGGTGGAGGGGCTGCGCGCCGCGGGGCTGGAGGCGGAACTGGTCTCGGGCGGCGGCACCGGCAGCTATTACTTCGAGAGCGGCTCGGGGGTCTATAACGAGCTGCAATGCGGCTCCTACGCCTTCATGGATGCCGACTATGGCCGCATTCTCGACAAGGACGGCAACCGCATCGACCGCGGCGAATGGCAGAATGCGCTGTTCATCCTGACCTCGGTGATGAGCCACGCCAAGCCCGACCGGGCGATCTGCGACGCGGGGCTGAAGGCGCAGTCGGTGGACAGCGGGTTGCCCTTCATCTTCGGCCGCGACGACGTGAAATACATCAAATGCTCGGACGAGCACGGGGTGATCGACGACCCCTCGGGCGCGCTGAAGGTGGGCGACAAGCTGCGGCTGGTGCCGGGGCATTGCGACCCGACCTGCAACGTGCACGACTGGTACGTGGGGGTGCGGAACGGGCGGGTGGAGGTGGTCTGGCCGGTCTCGGCCCGCGGCAAGGCCTATTGATGCTGATCGTCCCCGAATCGCTGGTCGCCGGGCTGGTATCGGCCGAGGACGCCTTCGCTGCGGTGGAGGCGACCTTCGCCGCCATGGACCGGGGGGAGGCCTGGAACTTCCCGGTGGTGCGCGAGGCTCTGGGCGAGGGCCGGCAATATGGGTTCAAGGGCGGGATGGACCGGGCCTCGGGCGCGCTGGGGGTCAAGGCCGGGGGGTATTTCCCGGGCAACGCTGGCCGGGGGATGATCAACCACCAGTCGGTGGTGACGCTGTTCGACCCCGACAGCGGGGTGCCGGTGGCGATGGTGGGGGGCAACCTGCTGACCGCGCTGCGCACCGCGGCGGCCAGCGCGATCTCCATCGACCGGCTGGCCCGGCCCGATGCCCGGGTGCTGGGGATGGTGGGGGCCGGGCATCAGGCCGGCTTCCAGCTGCGCGCGGCGGCCCGGGTGCGGCGCTGGGAACGGGTGATCGGCTGGAACTTCCACCCCGAGATGCTGGACCGGCTGGGCGCGGTGGCGGCGGAACTGGGCCTGCCCTTCGAGGCGGTGCCCCTCGCCCGCATGACCGAGGCCGACGCCATCGTCACCATCACCTCCTCCCCCGCCGCCAGCCTGATGGCGGCGCATGTCGGCCCCGGCACCCATCTGGCCTGCATGGGCACCGACACCAGGGGCAAGCAGGAGGTGGAGCCGGCGTTGCTCGCCAAGGCCACGGTCTTCGCCGACGAGGTGGCGCAGAGCGTGACCATCGGCGAGGCGCAGCACGCGGTGGAGCAGGGGCTGCTGGCGGCGGAGGCCATCACGCCGCTGGGCGCGGTGCTGACCGGCCGCCACCCGGGGCGCGGCGGCCCCGACGAGATCACCCTCTTCGACGGCACCGGGGTGGGCCTGCAGGATCTGGCGGTGGCCGCGGTCGCGGTGGCCCGGGCGCGCGAGCGCGGGCTGGGGACGGAGGTTCCGCTGTAGAGCGCGATCGGCACAGGCGGATCCGCTGCCACCGGCACCACCGGATGAGGTCCCGCGCCTCCCTCCCCCTGGTGGGGAGGGATGGGGGGGGGGCAGCGGCAGGATTCCGGGCCGCGGCGGTGCCCCCTCCCCCATCCCCTCCCACCAGGGGAGGGGAGGTGCCCTGCCTGCCGACGATTCCGCCCGAACCGATCCCGCTCCCGATCCGTGCTATCCTGCGCCCCGAGTCAGGGGGCACGCAGATGATCACCGTCTATGGCGAGGGCAGGGGGTTCCGGGTGGTCTGGCTGCTGGAGGAGATGGGGCTGCCCTACCGGCTGCGGCCGGTGGACCTGCTGGCGGGGGTGGAGAACGACCCGGAGTATCTGGCCGTCAACCCCGCCGGCTTCATCCCCGCGATCCGGGACGGCGACATCACGATGGTCGAGTCGATCGCGATCATGGAATACCTGATGGCGCGCCACGGCCCGACCCCGCTGGCGCCCGCTCCCGACGATCCCGCCTTCCCCGCCTACCAGCAGTTCCTGCACCTGGGCGAGGCGGGCCTGGCCATGTCGATGTATATCGTGGTGGTCAGCCGCAACCTGGCCCCCGCGGCCGAGAAACGGAACTGGGGCGCCCGCAAGGCGCTGCAGGTGTTCGAAAGCCGGCTGGGGCTGGTCACGGCGCAACTGGCGCGTGCGCCCTGGATGGCCGGCGACCGTTTCACCGCGGCCGACATCTCGGTGACCTATGCCCTGGAATTCGCCCAGCGGACCGGCTGCTACGCCCTGGGCGAGGCGGAACGGGCCTATGTGGCCCGCGCCGCCGCCCGGCCGGGCTACCTGCGGGCGATGGACGCTTGCCACGCCACCCGCGCCTGGGCTGCCGAGGCGGCGGCAAGGGGCGCTTCCGCCACCGGCTGACATATCCTGCCCCCGCAGCCGCGGCGCGGTGCCGCAGCGCCGCAAGGGCAGCCCGCGAACCCTCTCGGATCGGTGAGCGAAACGGTTGCGGGGCTGGAAACGCTCTGCTACAGGCACCGGCGACTTGGGGCTCCGGGCCAGCCGGACGCCGCCGGATGTCGCCTTGTCCCGCCGCGAGACGCCGGCGCCGGACGGGCGCCCCAGAACGGAAGGGATGACGTGTCGGAACCTGCCTCGATCTCTGCCGGAATCGCCGCCCGCTATGCCTCGGCGCTGTTCGAACTGGCCAAGGAAGACAAGGCGCTGAAGGCGCTGGAAGCCGACACCGACGCGCTGGAGGCCGCGCTGAAGGCGAGCGCCGACCTGCGCGACCTGATCGGCTCGCCGGTCTACTCGCGCGAGGAACAGGGCGCCGCCATGGCCGCGGTGGCCGGCAAGATGGGGCTCTCCGCGCTTACCTCCAACACGCTGGCGCTGATGGCGGGCAAGCGGCGGCTCTTCGTGCTGCCGCAGCTGCTGGCCCAGCTGCGCGGCCTGATCGCCGCGGAAAAGGGCGAGGTGACCGCCGAGGTGACCTCGGCCGTGCCCCTCACCCCCGCGCAGGCCAAGGAACTGGCCGCCACGCTGAAGAAGCGGGTGGGCAAGACCGTGAAACTGAAAACCGCCGTCGATGAGACGCTCATCGGCGGGCTCGTCGTCAAGGTGGGCTCCACGATGATCGACACCTCGATCCGTGCGAAGCTCGCCTCCCTCCAGAATGCCATGAAAGAGGTCGGATAATGGGAATCCAGGCAGCCGAAATCTCTGCGATCCTCAAGGAGCAGATCAGGAACTTCGGCCGGGATGCCGAGGTGGCCGAGGTCGGCCGCGTGCTGTCGGTCGGCGACGGGATTGCCCGGGTGCATGGCCTGGACAACGTGCAGGCCGGCGAGATGGTGGAATTCCCCGGCGGCATCCGCGGCATGGCGCTGAACCTGGAAGTCGACAACGTGGGCGTCGTGATCTTCGGCGACGACCGCTCGATCAAGGAAGGCGATGTCGTCAAGCGCACCAAGGCCATCGTGGACGTGCCCGCGGGCGACGGCCTGCTGGGCCGGGTGGTCGACGGCCTGGGCAACCCGATCGACGGCAAGGGCCCCATCGCCGCCACCGAGCGCCGCATCGCCGACGTGAAGGCCCCGGGGATCATCCCGCGCAAGTCGGTGCACGAGCCGATGGCCACGGGCCTCAAGTCCATCGACGCCATGACCCCCATCGGCCGCGGCCAGCGCGAGCTGATCATCGGCGACCGCCAGACCGGCAAGACCGCGGTGGCGCTGGACACCATCCTGAACCAGAAGGTCTACAACGAGGCCGCGGGTTCCGACGAATCGAAGAAGCTCTACTGCGTCTATGTCGCCGTGGGGCAGAAGCGGTCCACCGTGGCCCAGCTGGTGAAGAAGCTGGAGGAGACCGGGGCGATGGCCTATACCATCGTCGTGGCCGCCACCGCGTCCGACCCCGCGCCGATGCAGTTCCTGGCGCCCTATTCGGCGACCGCGATGGCGGAATACTTCCGCGACAACGGCCGCCACGCGCTGATCATCTATGACGACCTGTCGAAACAGGCCGTGGCCTATCGCCAGATGTCGCTGCTGCTGCGCCGCCCGCCGGGGCGCGAAGCCTATCCGGGCGACGTGTTCTACCTGCACTCGCGCCTGCTGGAACGTTCGGCCAAGCTCAACAGCGACTTCGGCGCCGGTTCGCTGACCGCGCTGCCGGTGATCGAGACCCAGGCGGGCGACATCTCGGCCTATATCCCCACCAACGTGATCTCGATCACCGATGGGCAGATCTTCCTCGAGTCCGAGCTGTTCTACCAGGGCATCCGCCCGGCGGTGAACACCGGCCTCTCGGTCTCCCGCGTGGGCTCGGCGGCACAGACCGCGGCGATGAAGTCGGTGGCCGGCAAGATCAAGCTGGAGCTGGCGCAGTACCGCGAGATGGCGGCCTTCGCCCAGTTCGGCTCCGACCTCGACGCCGCGACCCAGGCGCTGCTGAACCGCGGCGCCCGCCTCACCGAACTGATGAAGCAGCCGCAATATTCGCCGCTGACCAACGCCGAGCAGGTGGTGGTGATCTGCGCCGGGACGCTGGGCTACCTCGACAAGGTGGCGGTGCGCGACGTGGGCCGGTTCGAGGCGGGGCTGCTGAAGCACCTGCGCACCAACGAGCGCGCGCTGCTGGAGGACATCACCAACAACGACCGCAAGGTCGCGGGCGATCTGGAAAAGGCGGTTCGCGCGGCGATCGAGACCTTCGCCAAAGACTTCGCCTGAGCCGCGGGGAGTAAGGCGCCATGCCCAGCCTCAAGGCACTCAAGAACCGGATCGCCAGCGTCAAGAACACGCGGAAGATCACCAAGGCGATGCAGATGGTCGCCGCCGCCAAGCTGCGCCGGGCGCAGGAGGCGGCCGAGGCCGCGCGGCCCTATGCCGAGCGGATGAACGCCGTGATCGGCGGGCTGGCCGCCGGCCAGTCGGGGTCCGACGCCGCGCCGCGGCTGCTGGCCGGGACCGGCCGGGATCAGGTGCACCTCTTGGTGGTGATGACCGCCGAACGCGGGCTCTGCGGCGGCTTCAACTCCTCCATCGCCCGGCTGGCCCGGGCGAAGGCGGCGGAGCTGCTGGGGCAGGGCAAGACCGTCAAGATCCTGACCGTGGGCAAGAAGGGCCGCGAGCAACTGAAGCGCGACCATGCCGAACGCTTCGTGGGCCATGTCGACCTGACGGAAGTCAAGCGCGTGGGCTATGTCGATGCCTCGAAGATCGCGCGAGAGATCCTCACCCGCTTCGAGGCGGGCGAGTTCGACGTGGCGACGATCTTCTACAACCGCTTCCAGTCGGTGATCAGCCAGATCCCCACCGCGCAGCAGGTGATCCCCGCGGCCTACGAGACCAGCGCCCCCACCGCGCTCTACGACTACGAGCCGGGGGAGGAGGCGATCTTGGAGGAGCTGCTCCCCCGGGGCGTTGCGACGCAGGTCTTCACCGCGCTGCTGGAAAACGGCGCCTCGGAACAGGGCGCCCGGATGTCGGCCATGGACAACGCCACGCGCAACGCGGGCGAGATGATCAACAAGCTGACCATCCAGTACAATCGCAGCCGCCAGGCCGCGATCACCAAGGAACTCATCGAAATCATCTCGGGCGCCGAGGCGCTCTGAGGACGGAACCGGAGACAGACAATGGCACAAGGTAAGGTCACGCAGGTCATCGGCGCCGTCGTGGACGTGCAGTTCGAAGGCACGCTGCCGGCGATCCTGAACGCGCTGGAGACGACGAACAACGGCAAGCGGCTGGTGCTGGAGGTGGCCCAGCACCTGGGCGAGAACACCGTGCGCACCATCGCCATGGACGCGACCGAGGGTCTGGTGCGCGGCGAGCCGGTGACCGACATGGGCGGGCCGATCTCGGTGCCGGTGGGCGACGCCACGCTGGGCCGCATCATCAACGTGGTGGGCGAGGCGATCGACGAGAAGGGCCCGATCGAGGGCGCCAGCCTGCGCGCCATCCACCAGCCCGCCCCCGACTTCGCGGCGCAGTCGACCGAGAGCCAGATCCTGGTGACCGGGATCAAGGTGATCGACCTGCTGGCCCCCTATTCCAAGGGCGGCAAGATCGGCCTCTTCGGCGGCGCCGGGGTGGGCAAGACCGTGCTGATCCAGGAGCTGATCAACAACATCGCCAAGGTGCACTCGGGCTATTCGGTCTTCGCCGGGGTGGGCGAGCGGACCCGTGAAGGGAACGACCTTTATCACGAGTTCATCGAATCGGGCGTCATCAACATCGACGACCTGTCGAAGTCCAAGGTGGCGCTGGTCTACGGCCAGTAGAACGAGCCCCCCGGGGCCCGCGCCCGCGTGGCGCTGACCGGCCTGACGCTGGCCGAGCAGTTCCGCGACCAGTCCGGCACCGACGTGCTGTTCTTCGTGGACAACATCTTCCGCTTCACCCAGGCGGGTTCCGAGGTGTCGGCGCTCTTGGGCCGCATCCCCTCGGCCGTGGGCTACCAGCCGACGCTGGCCACCGACATGGGCGCGCTGCAGGAGCGGATCACCTCGACCAAGAACGGCTCGATCACCAGCGTCCAGGCGATCTACGTGCCGGCCGACGACCTGACCGACCCGGCGCCGGCCACCTCCTTCGCCCACCTCGACGCCACCACCACGCTTTCCCGCGCGATCTCGGAACTTGGCATCTACCCGGCGGTGGACCCGCTGGACTCCACCTCGCGCCTGATGGACCCGCAGATCCTGGGCGAGGAGCACTATGGCGTGGCCCGCGCCGTGCAGGGCATCCTGCAACGCTACAAGTCCTTGCAGGACATCATCGCCATCCTGGGGATGGACGAGCTTTCCGAAGAGGACAAGCTGACCGTGGCCCGGGCGCGGAAGATCCAGCGGTTCCTGTCGCAGCCCTTCGACGTGGCGCAGGTCTTCACCGGCTCGCCCGGGGTGCAGGTGCCGCTGGAAAAGACCATCGCCTCGTTCAAGGCGGTGGTGGCCGGCGAATACGACCACCTGCCCGAGGCGGCGTTCTACATGGTCGGCGACATCGACGACGTGAAGGCCAAGGCGCAGCGGCTGGCCGCGGCCGCGGCCTGAGGGGGAAGGCATGGCCGGAACGGTTCAGTTCGACCTCGTGTCGCCGGAACGCAGGCTCGCCTCCGTCGCGGCCACCGAGGTGCAGATCCCGGGCGCCGACGGCGACCTGACGGCGATGGAGGGGCACGCCCCCACCATCACCACCCTGCGGCCGGGCGTCTTGCGCGCCGTGGCGGGCGAGGGGACGCGGGCCTATGTGGTCACCGGCGGCTTCGCCGAGATCACCGGCGCCACCGTCTCGGTGCTGGCCGAGCGCGCGGTGCCGGTCGAGGAAGCCTCGGCCGAGATGCTGGAGGGGCTGGTGGCCGAGGCCCGCGAGGCCGCGGCCGGCGCGGGCGCCGAGGGCAGGGACGCGGCCGACAAGCTGGTCGGCGACATGCTGGCCCTGCGCGCGGCGGTGGCGGGGCACTGACGGCGGGCTTTCGCCGGGGGCCGGGCGGGACGGGCCCGCTCATCGAGCCTTCCGGCTCTCTTCGCTCGCTACCCAGCGAAGAGAGCCGGAAGGCTCGATGAGCGGCAGGCCCCCTGCGCGCTCCTCCGGCGCGTCCGTCCCGGGCGGTGCCGCGCTAGGGTGCGCCGACCATGGCCAGACCGACGATGAAACGCTTCTCCTCCGGCACGATCGGCGTCGATCAGGGCAGCCGGCTCTTGTTCTCCGACTTCGCCGACGGCGGCCCGATGTGGACGGGGCAGGGCCCGCGCGAGAGCCGCCACGTGGTGACCTTCCGCGAGCCCTTCCTGGACGCGCCGGCGGTCAGCGTCTCGATCTCGATGTGGGATCTGGACCGCGAGACCAACATGCGCGCCGACATCTCGGCCCAGCAGGTCAGCGAGACCGGCTTTCACCTGGTGTTCAAGACCTGGGGCGACACCCGCATCGCCCGCATCCGCGCCGACTGGACCGCCATCGGCCCGGTGCGGGGGGAGGACGACTGGGAGGTGGGGTGAGGGGGGCAGATGGCGCCGCCATCACCCCGCCAGCCCTGCGGCCCCGGCGCGGCGCACCAGCCGGCCGGCCAGCCACCAGCAGCCCAGCGCGATCAGCGCCCCGGCATAGCCGTCGACCGCATAGTGCCAGGCCAGCAGCACCGAGCCCAGCATGATCACCCCGGCGAAGACCGCCATCACCTGCCCGAAGCGCGGGTGATAGGCCCGGGCGTAGAGCATCATCAGCACCGTCGAGGCGACATGCATCGAGGGAAACGCCGAGATCCCGTTCAGCCCCTCGGGCGCGACGTAGAGATCCCACAGCAGGTCCTGGATCTCGGTCACCGTCACCGGCGCCGCCACGGCATGGGCGCGCAGCAGGTCCATCAGCGGCGCGAAGGTGTCGCCCAGCCCCAGCCGGTCCACATAGACCGGCCCGGCCGAGGAAAAGACGGTGGCGACCAGATTGCCGCCGATGGTCCAGGTCAGCACGAAGGCGACCAGATACTGCATCCGCGCCGCCCGGTTCGCCATGCTGAAACAGGCGAAGATCAGCGAGAAATACATCAGGAACAGCCAGAAGTTGTAGGCCCCGGTGATGGCCGTCACCACCCAGGGATGGCCGGCGACGGCATGGGCGATCCGCCAGGGATCCACCCCGAAATGCAGCGCCCGGTCCAGCGCGATGAAGGTCTCGTCCCAGGAGAACGGCTGGATCAGCGGGATCAGCCGCTTCAGCTGGGTGAAGGCGACCAGGCTGGTCACCATCAGCACCAGCGCGATGGCGGCCGAGACCAGCCGCTCGGGGTCGGCGAGGCTGCGGGTCAGGTCGGCGCGCAGCCATCCCGCCCGCTGGTCGGCCGGCACGGTCCGGCGCATGTGCAGGAACCGCCACAGCAGCACGAAATAGGCCATGGCGGGAACGGTGCGCAGGAAGTGGGTCACCAGGCTGCCGAGCCTTTCGGTTTCCACCCGGTCGCCCACCACGATGCTGAGCGTCAGCGAGACCGCGCCCACGATGGCGACCATCGCGATCAGCAACCCATGTCGGGCCAGTTCGGGGCGGATCAGCGAGCGGAAAGGGCTGGCGGCAATGGGAGGGGCGGGCAGATGCATCGGACTTCCACGACTGGCGAACAATCGCGAAGCTCTCCGGCCATTGTGGCGCGAGTGCGGCGG
>JBBCJM010000243.1:0-15056 GCA_037190175.1 Paracoccaceae bacterium
CTACCGGGGCGGTGGGCGCATCGCCCACCCTACGGGGCTTTCTCCCGGGAGGTTGGGTGGGCGATCCGCCCACCAAGCCCCCCTCACCCCAGCACCACCAGGGCGTGGCGTTTCCTGCCGGCGGTCAGCTTCACCGGCTCGGCCAGTTCGCCGGCGCCCAGCAGGTGGCCCGCGTCCGTCACCGGCGCGTCGTTCAGCCGGGCGGCGCCCTCGGCGATCAGCCGTTTCGCCTCCTTGCCCGACTTCGCGAGGCCCGAGCGGACGAAGAGCTGCGCGACCGAGATGCCCTCGCTCACATCCGCCGGGGTCAGCCGGAAGGTGGGCAGGTCGTCCCCCACGCCGCCCTTCTCGAACACCTCGCGCGCGGTGGCCTCGGCGGCCCGGGCGGCGTCCTCGCCGTGCAGGAGGCCGGTGACGAGGTTGGCCAGCACCTTCTTGGCCTCGTTGATCTCGGCGCCCCCCAGCGACCCCAGCCGGTCGCATTCCTCCACCGGCAGCTCGGTGAAGATCTTCAGGAACCGGCCCACGTCGGCATCCGTGGTATTCCGCCAGAACTGCCAGAACTCGTAAGGTGACAGCATCTCGCCCGACAGCCAGACCGCGCCGGAGGCCGACTTGCCCATCTTCCGCCCGTCCGAGGTCGTCAGCAAAGGCGTGGTCAGGCCGAAGATCTCCTGGTCCAGCACCCGGCGGGTCAGGTCGATGCCGTTGACGATATTGCCCCACTGGTCCGACCCGCCCATCTGCAGCCGGCAACCGTAGCGGCGGAACAGCTCCAGGAAGTCATAGGCCTGCAGGATCATGTAGTTGAATTCCAGGAAGGACAGCGACTGTTCCCGGTCCAGCCGCGACTTCACCGATTCGAACGACAGCATCCGGTTGACCGAGAAATGCCGCCCGATGTCGCGCAGGAAGTCGAGGTAGTTGAGCCCGTCCAGCCATTCCGCGTTGTTCAGCATCAAGGCATCGGTCGCGCCCTCGCCATAGCGCAGGTAGCGGCCGAACACGCGCTGCATCCCGGCGATATTGGCGTCGATCTGCGCCGGCGTCAGCAGCGGGCGTTCGTCGGCCCGGAAGGAGGGGTCGCCCACCTTCGTCGTGCCGCCGCCCATCAGCGTGATCGGCTTGTGCCCGCAGGTCTGATACCAGCGCAGCACCATGATGTTCATCAGGTGGCCCACGTGCAGCGAGGCCGCGGTGGCGTCATAGCCGATATAGGCCGGCACCGCGCCCTTGACCAAGGCCTCGTCCAGCCCCTGATAATCCGTGCAGTCGGCGAGGAAGCCGCGCTGGGTCATCACGTGCAGGAAGTCGGATTTCGGGCGGGTGGTCATGGCGGCCTCGCGGATCTGGGGCAGAGGGCGTATAGACCCCGGGCGGGGGAAGGGAAAGCCATGCTGAAGGGCGGCGCGGTCTGGGCGGTGGGGGCGATGTCGGGCACCTCGATGGACGGGGTGGATGCCGCGATGGTGCTGACCGACGGGCACCGGGTGCTGGAGTTCGGGCCGACCGCCTATCGGCCCTATTCCGACGCCGAAAGGGCGGTGCTGCGCGCGGCCATGGGCCGCTGGCCGGGCGAGCCCGGGGTGGCCGAGGCCGCCGAGGTGGTGGAGGCCGCCCATGCCGAGGTGCTGGCCCGCTTCACCGGGGCCGAGATCGCCGGCTTCCACGGCCAGACGCTGGCGCATGACCCGGGCGGGCGGGGCACGCATCAGGCGGGCGACGGGGCCTTGCTGGCCCGGGTGCTGGGGCTGCCGGTGGTGTGGGACTTCCGCTCGGCCGACGTGGCGATGGGCGGGCAGGGGGCGCCGCTGGTGCCCTTCTACCACTTCGCGCTGGCCCGGCGGATGGGGGCGGAACGGCCATTGGCCTTCCTCAACCTCGGGGGGGTGGGCAACCTGACCTGGCTCGACCCCCGGCATGGGGGCCCGGAGGCCGCGGGCGCCTGCCTGGCCTTCGACACCGGCCCGGCCAATGCGCCGATCGACGACCTGCTGGCGGCGCGAAGGGGCGTGGCGCAGGATCTGGGCGGGGCGCTGGGGCTGGAAGGGCAGGCGGACGAAAGCGTGGTGGAGGCCTTCCTGGCCCACCCCTTCTTCCTGCGCATCCCGCCCAAGTCGCTGGACCGCAACGCCTTTCCCGCGCTGATGCAGTCCGTGGGGCGCCTCGCCGATGCCGATGCCGCCGCCACGCTGGCCGCCTGCGCCGCCGCCGCGGTGGCGCGGGGCTGCGAGCATTTCCCGCTGCCGGCCGAACGGGTGCTGGTGGCGGGCGGCGGCCGGCACAACGCGGCGCTGATGGGGGAACTGGCCCGCCGGCTGGCGGCGCCGGTGCGGCCGGTGGAGGACGCGGGCCTCGACGGCGACATGCTGGAGGCGCAGGCGTTTGCGTTTCTGGCGGTGCGGGTGGCGATGGGCCTGCCCACCTCCTGCCCCGGCACCACCGGGGTGGCCGCGGCGGTGGGCGGCGGCCGGGTGAGCCGGCCATGAGGTGGCTGTTCCTCCTGCTGATGACGGGCCCGGCGGCGGCGCAGGACGCCAGCTATTTCACCGGCCCCTACGAGCGGATCGGGCGCGGCGCCGGCGGGGTGCCCATCGACGACCGGGTGCGGCTGGACCCGGCCCCGGACAGCACCGGCCTGATCCTGACCGCCTGCACCCCGGGCGAGGTCTGGCGGCTGGACCCCGATCCCGATGCCGAGGTGCCGAACCTGCTGACCGGGCAGGCCCCCGGCGGGCAGGTCGACTGCCAGGTCTTCAACGACTGGAGCAACTATCCGCTGCTCGCCTGCCATGCCGAGGACGGCGGCCGCTTCACCCTCTGGGCCAGCCCGGGCGAGGGTTGCTGAGGAACAATCGCCCGCGCCGCGCGTTCCCGGACCCTCAGCCGCGAAAGGACGAGGCCATGCCCATCGCCAAGAACACCGTCTGCCTGTGGTATGAGGGCGAGGCCGAGGCCGCCGCCCGCTTCTACGCCGAGACCTTCCCCGACAGCGCGGTGCTGGCCGTGCACCGCGCGCCGGCCGACTATCCCTCGGGCAAGGCGGGCGACGTGCTGACGGTGGATTTCACCGTGATGGGCATCCCCTGCATCGGCCTGAACGGCGGGCCGGAGTTCCGCCACAGCGAGGCCTTCTCCTTCCAGGTCGCCACCGAGGACCAGGCGGAGACCGACCGCTACTGGAACGCCATCGTCGGGAACGGCGGGCAGGAAAGCGTCTGCGGCTGGTGCAAGGACCGCTGGGGCCTCTCCTGGCAGATCACCCCGCGGGTGCTGACCGAGGCCATGGCGGCGGGCGGCGACGAGGCGCGCCGCGCCTTCGAGGCGATGATGACGATGGGGAAGATCGACGTCGCCGCCATCGAGGCCGCCCGGAAGGGATAGCCGGTGGCCGGCGCCGGGGGGTGCGAAGCCCCCCGGCGCTTTCCGCCTATTCCACGGTCACCGATTTCGCCAGGTTCCGCGGCTGGTCCACGTCGGTGCCCTTGGCCACCGCGGTGTGATAGGCCAGCAGCTGCGCCGGCACCGCGTAGAGTATCGGCGCAAGGGCCGGCGCGACCTCGGGCAGGGCGATCCCCCGCCAGACGCCGGCGCCGGCTTCCGCGAGCCCCGCGGCGTCGGACATCAGCACCACCCGCCCGTGCCGCGCCATCACCTCCTGCATGTTCGAAACGGTCTTGTCGAAGAGGCCGTCGCGGGGCGCCAGCACGATCACCGGCACCGCGGGGTCGATCAGCGCGATGGGGCCGTGCTTGAGTTCGCCCGATGCATAGCCCTCGGCGTGGATATAGCTGATTTCCTTCAGCTTCAGCGCCCCTTCCAGCGCCAGCGGATACATCGGCCCGCGGCCCAGGAACAGGATGTCGCGGGCGCGGGCCAGTTCCTCGGCCAAGGCCTCGATCCGCGGGGCGAGCGCGAGGGCGGCGTTCATCAGCCCCGGCAGGGCGCGCGCCTGGGCCAGCCGTTCGGCCAGCGCCTCGGGCGTGAGCCGCCCGCGGTCGACGGCGGCCTTCAGCGCCATGAGGTAGAGCGTCAGCAGCTGCGCGGTGAAGGCCTTGGTCGAGGCCACGCCCACCTCGATCCCGGCGCGGATCGGCAGCATCAGGTCGGCCTCGCGGGCGATGGAGCTGGTGGGCACGTTGACCACCGCCACCACCTTGCCCACCCGTTCCTTCGCGTGGCGCAGGGCGGCCAGGGTATCGGCGGTCTCGCCCGACTGGCTGACGAAGACCGCCCACTGGTCCGCCGCCAGCACCGGGTCGCGATAGCGGAACTCGCTGGCGATGTCGGTCTCCACCGGCAGGCCGGCGATCTGCTCGAACCAGTATTTCGCCACCGCGCAGGCGTAGTGCGCGGTGCCGCAGGCCACCAGCACCAGCCGCCCGACCCCGCGGAAGTCGAGCCCCCCGGGCAGCGCCAGCCGCCCGTCAGGCGCCACCGCGCCCAGCGCCTCGGCCAGCACGCGGGGCTGTTCGGCGATCTCCTTGGCCATGAAATGCCGGTGGCCGCCCTTGTCGATCCGCGCCGCGTCCACCGCGATGGTCTGCATCTCGCGGTTGGCCCGCCGCCCCTCGCGGTCGAAGATCTCGGCCCCGGCCCGGGTCATCACCACCCAGTCGCCTTCCTCCAGATAGGTGATGCGGTCGGTCATCGGGGCCAGCGCGATGGCGTCGGAGCCGAGGTACATCTCGCCCGTGCCATGCCCCACCGCGAGGGGGGAGCCCAGCCGGGCGCCGATCATCAGATCCTCCTCGCCGTCGAACAGGAAGGCCAGCGCGAAGGCGCCCTTCAGCCGGGGGAACACCGCGCGGGCGGCCTCGACCGGGCCGCGGCCCGCCTCCATCTCGCGGCGCAGGAGCAGCGCCACGATCTCGGTATCCGTCTCGCTTTCCGGGCGCAGGCCGGCGGCGCCCAGTTCCTCGCGCAACTCGCGGAAGTTCTCGATGATCCCGTTGTGCACCACCGCCACCGGGCCGGCGCGGTGGGGATGGGCGTTGGCCACGGTGGCCGCGCCGTGGGTGGCCCAGCGGGTATGGCCGATGCCCGACTTGCCGGCCAGCGGCTGGTGCACCAGGAGGTCCGACAGGTTGATCAGCTTGCCCACCGCGCGGCGGCGGTCCAGCCTTCCGGCGTTGACCGTGGCGATCCCGGCCGAGTCATAGCCGCGGTATTCCAGCCGCTTGAGCGATTCCACGATGAGGGGGGCGACCTCGTGCTTGCCAAGAACCCCAACGATTCCGCACATCTATGCGCCTTTCTTCACTTTCAGCGCCCGCAGTTTCTCGAAGAACCTGGTGGCGAAGCCGGGCTTGACCTCCTGCCGCGCCCTGGCCACCGCCAGCGCGCCCGCCGGCACGTCCATGGTGACCACCGAGCCCGAGGCGGTCATCGCCCCGTCGCCTAAGCGCACCGGCGCCACCAGCATGGTGTCCGAGCCGATGAAGGCGCGCGCGCCGATCACCGTGCGGTGCTTGAACACCCCGTCGTAGTTGCAGGTCACCGTGCCCGCGCCGATGTTGGTGTGCTCGCCCACCTCGGCGTCGCCCAGATAGGTCAGGTGGCCGACCTTGACCCCCTCGGCCAGCAGGCTGTTCTTGACCTCGACGAAGTTGCCCACATGCACGTCCTCGGCCAGTTCCGCGCCGGGGCGCAGGCGGGCGAAGGGGCCGACATGGGCGCCGCGCGAGATGTGGCAGCCCTCCAGATGGCAGAAGCCCTTGATCTCGGCCCCGGATTCCACGCTGACCCCTGGGCCGAAGATCACGTTGGGGCCGATCACGGCGTCGCGCCCCACCACGGTGTCGAGGGCAAAGAACACCGTGTCGGGGGCGGTCAGGGTAACGCCGTTCTCCAAGGCTTCCGCCCGGGCGCGGGACTGGAAGGTGGCCTCGGCGGCGGCGAGTTCCGCGCGGGTGTTGATGCCCAGCGTCTCGGCCTCGGCGCAGCGCACCACCCCGGCGGAGAGGCCGCGGGCGCGGGCCAGGGCCACGATGTCGGTCAGGTAGTATTCGCCCTTGGCATTGGCGTTGCCGACCTCGGCCACCAGATCGCGCAGCAGCCGGGCGTCGCAGGCGATGACGCCGGAATTGCAGAGGCTTATGCGGCGTTCCTCATCCGTTGCATCAAGATATTCGACGATGCGTTCCAGCCTTTCGCCCTGCGCCACCAGCCGGCCGTAGCGGGCGGGGTCGGCGGCCTCGAACCCCAGCACCACCACCGCGTGGTGGGTGAGCGCGGTCAGCATCGCCTCGACCGTTTCCGCCCGCACGAAGGGGGTGTCGCCATAGAGCACCACCGCCGGGCCGGCCACATCCAGGAACCGCTCCGCCTGACGCACCGCATGGGCGGTGCCAAGCTGCTCCTCCTGCACCGCGGTCTCCACGCCCTCGTCGAAGTCGCGGGCGGCCGCCGCCACCGCCTGCCCACCGTGCCCGGTCACCACCACGATGCGCGAGGGCTCCAGCGCCCGGGCGGTGGTCAGCGCGTGATGCAGCAGCGGCACGCCGCCCAGCGGATGCAGCACCTTGGGCAGGTCCGAGTTCATCCGGCTGCCCTGCCCGGCGGCGAGGATCACGAAGGTCAGCGACATATTGGGCCTTTTGCTTGGCGTACCGCAGCTTCTATACGGGCCGGGGCAAGGGGCCAAGCCCACCCCCACCTCACGCGGCTGTAACAGGGATGCCGATGCGCACCGTGGTCTTCGATCTGGACGGCACGCTGGCCGACACCAGCCGCGACCTGATCGCGGCGGCCAATGCCTGTTTCGCCGGGTTGGGGCTGGGGGCGCCGCTGGACCCGCTGGCCGATGCGGTGACGGCGTTTCAGGGCGGCCGGGCCATGCTGCGCCTGGGCTTTGCCCGCGCCGGCACGGGCGATGCGGCGGCGGTGGAGGCGCAGTATCCGCTGCTGCTGGGCCATTATGCCGACCACATCGACACCCACACCCGGCTCTATCCCGGCGCGGCCGAGGCGGTGGCGGCGCTGCGCGCGGCGGGCTTCGCCACCGCGATCTGCACCAACAAGCCCGAACTGCTGGCCGAGGCGCTGCTGGCCCGGCTGGGGGTGCGCGACCTGTTCGGTTCGCTGGTGGGCGCCGACACCCTGCCGGTGCGCAAGCCCGACCCCGCGCCCTTCCGGCTGTCGGTGGAACGGGCGGGGGGCAACCCGGGGCGTGCGCTGCTGCTGGGCGATACCGAGACCGACCGCGACACGGCGCTGGCCGCGGGGGTGCCCTGCGCGCTGGTCACCTTCGGGCCCGAGGGGCGGGGGGTGGCAAGGCTGTCCCCGCAGGCGCTCTTGGACAGCTATGCCGACCTGCCGGGGCTGGCGGAACGGTTGCTCCGCTGAAGGCCTATCCGCGTTGCAGCTTCACCGGCTCGGTCCGCCCCAGCCGCAGGAACTGCGCCATGAAGGGCAGGGCGGCGTCCTCGGCCCGGGTGGCGGCGTAGAGCCGCTTGACCGGGCGTCCCGCCAGCGGGCGGGTGATGTAGTCGCCCTCGCCCCGCACCTCGCGCAGCACCCAGTCGGGCAGCACCGCCACCCCGCGCCCCGCGCCCACCAGCATCAGGATCACCGCGGTCAGCTCCACCTGCCGCTGCGCCCGCGGCTCCACCCGCGCGGGGGTCAGCAGTTCGGTGAACACGTCCAGCCGATCGCGCGGCACCGGATAGGTGATCAGCACCTGGTCGCGGAAGTCCTCGGCGGCAATTTCATCCTTCTCCGCCAGCGGGCTGGAGGCCGAGGCCACGAAGCGCGGCTCGTAGTCGAAGAGCGGGTTGAACTGGATCCCCGGCAGCCGCACCGGGTCGGAGGAGATCACCAGGTCCACCTCCTCGCGCTGCAGGGCCGGCATGGCGTCGAAGGCGAGGCCGGCGCGGATGTCCACGTCGACCTCGGGCCAGGCGCGGCGGAACTCGGCCAGCACGGGGAACAGCCATTCGAAACAGGCGTGGCATTCGATGGCGATGTGCAGCCGGCCGGTCTTGCCCTGGCGCAGGCCGCGGAACTCCTCCTCCAGCGCCTCGATCTCGGGCAGCACGCGCTCGGCCAGCCGCAGCATCCGGTGGCCGGCGGCCGAGAGGCGCAGGGGCTTCGAGCGGCGCACGAAGAGCTCCACCCCCGCCTGGTCCTCGATCCCCTTCACCTGATGCGACAGCGCCGATTGCGTCATGTTCAGCGCCTCGGCCGCCCGGGCCAGGCCGCCGGCCTGATGGATGGCGCGGATGGTGCGCAGGTGGCGGAACTCGATATGCATGATGAGGCGCACCTCATGACGATGTTGAAGACTATGAATTTGTCTCACGCAGCCGGATCGGCGACAAGGGGCCGTCAGCAGGAGACCCATCATGGCCCCGACCGTCAGCTTCGAGTTCTTCCCGCCGCAGACGCTGGATGCGTCGTTCCGGCTGTGGGAGACGGTGCAGATGCTGGCCCCGCTGGACCCCGGCTTCGTCTCGGTGACCTATGGCGCCGGCGGCACCACCCGCACCCTGACGCATGAGGCGGTGACCACCATCGGGCGCCACTATGGGCTGAAGGTGGCGGCGCACCTGACCTGCGTTTCGGCCACCAAGCCGGAAACTCTGGCGATCGCCGAGGCCTATGCCGAGGCCGGGGTGAGCGAGATCGTGGCGCTGCGCGGCGATGCGCCCAGGGGGGCGGAGCGGTTCGTGCCCCATCCCTTGGGCTTCGCGCATTCGGCGGAACTGATCGAGGCGCTGGCCGCGACGGGCAAGTTCACCCTGCGGGTGGGCGCCTATCCCGAGCCGCACCCCGACGCCGCCGACCCGCTGGCCGACGTGCGCTGGCTGAAGCGCAAGCTGGACGCCGGGGCGAGCAGCGCCATCACCCAGTTCTTCTTCGAGGCCGAGACCTTCCTGCGCTTCCGCGACCTCTGCGTCAGGGAGGGGATCACCGCGCCCATCCTCCCCGGCATCCTGCCGATCCAGTCCTGGGAGGGCGCCAAGCGCTTCGCCCAACGCTGCGGCGCCCGGGTGCCGGCGCGGCTGGACGAGGCGTTCCGGCTGGCCGCCCGCGACGGGCGGTCGGAGCTGCTGGCGCTGACGCATTGCACCACGCTCTGCGACCGGCTGATCTCGGAGGGGGTGGAGCACCTGCATTTCTACACCCTGAACCGCCCGCACCTGACGCGGGATGTGTGCCGCGCGCTGGGCATCGCGCCGCGGGTGGTGCTGGAGAAGGTGGCCTAACGCCAGGGCGAGCGCCCGCCGCGGCCGACCTGGGGGATGCGGGTATTGCCGATGCGCACCTCGGGGTGCGGGTGGGGCGGCACCCCGTGGGTGCGGGCCCAGAACCGGGTGCCGCCGCGTTTCAGCCACAAGGGCAGGATCAGCACCAGCCCGGCCACGAAGCCGCCCGCATGGGCCCAGTAGGCCACGCCCCCCTCGTCCAGCGGCATGGCGAAGCCGCTGAAGAGCTGCAGCCCGAACCAGAAGCCCAGCACCAGCCAGGCCGGGATCGGGAAGATGCGGAAGACGATGAAGAAGATCACCAGCACATCGACCCGCGCCCGGGGGAACATCAGCAGATAGGCCCCCAGCACCCCGGCGATGGCGCCCGAGGCGCCCACCATCGGGATGCCCGAATAGGGATCGGCCGCGATCTGGGCCAGCGCCGCCGCCACCCCGCAGGCGAGATAGAAGGCCAGGAACCGGCCGTGGCCCAGCTCGTCCTCCACGTTGTCGCCGAAGATCCAGAGGTAGAGCATGTTGCCGCCCAGATGCATCCAGCCCCCGTGCAGGAACATCGAGGTGAAGAGCGTCTCCAGATCCCGCCCCTGCACGATCTCGAAGGGCCGCATCCCCCAGGTGATGAAGAAGAGCTGCAGGTGCTGCTCGCTCTGCGCCGGCAGCCAGTAGATCAGGAAGACGAAGACGTTGAGCGCGATCAGCGCCCGGCTGACATAGGGCGTGCGGCCGGACGGGTTGTGATCGCGGATCGGAAACATCGCCGCAGCCTTTCCCATCGCCGGGCGGCGGTCAATGGGGGTCCGCAAGGGGGCCTTGTCGGCGCGGGGCCATCCCGGTTAGATGCCCGCGAGCCTTGCCAAGGAGCCCGCCGATGCGCCAGAGCCCCCTTCCGCCCGGACACGACGCCCCCGAGGTGCAGACGGTGACCTCCTGGAAGGTGGCCTGCGACGGGGGCGAGGGGGCGCTGGGCCATCCGCGGATCTGGCTCTCGATCCCGCAGGACACCGGCTGGGTCGACTGCGGCTATTGCGACAAGCGTTACGTGATCGACCGCGACCACGCCCGCGACGACCACTGACGCCCATGCTGCGCCGGCTGGGGCTGCTGGCGGCGGCGCCCTTCGCGGCCGTCGCGCTCTACCTGCTGGCCGCGCTGGCGGGCGCGATGCTGCCCGGCGCCCATGCGCGGCACGATCCGGGCGAGGGGCCGCAGGTCGCCGTGGGCCTGATCGCCGGGCCGATCCACTATGACCTGCTGCTGCCGCTGACGCCCGAGCTGCGCGCCCGCCTGGGCTTTGCCGCCGCCGCCGGGGTGCCGGTGGACCATCCCGGCGCGGAATGGCTGATCCTGGGCTGGGGCAGCCGGGCCTTCTACACCTCGGCCGGCACCTATGCCGACATCGCCCCCGCCGCGGTCTGGACCGCGGCCACCGGCGACAGCGCGGTGATCCGGCTGGACGTGGCCGGCCCGATTCCCGCCGGCGCCCCGGGGGTCGAGTGGCTGAGCCTGCCACCCGCGCAGGCCGCCCGGCTGACCGGGGCGCTCCTGGCCGAGATCGCCTCGCCCGAGCCGCTGGCGGGGATGGGCTTCACCGGCACCGACGCCTTCTTTCCCGCCCGCGGCCGGTTCCATATCTGGCGCACCTGCAACGCCTGGCTGGGCGAGCAGTTGCGCGCCGCCGGGCTGCCGCTGGGTCGCTGGACGCCCACCACGCTGTCCCTGCGGCTGTCGCTGCGCCGCTTCGGCCTGATCGGCCCATCGGCGCCGGGCCGGGCGATTCCGCCCTGACAATCCGGCCGTGCCGTGACAGAAAAGCCCGACACGGAGGGAACGGGGATGACATTCGGCAAGGGCCACCACCTGCAACTGATCGACGGCTCGGCCTATATCTTCCGCGCCTATCACGCGCTGCCGCCGCTGACGCGCAAGTCGGACGGCCTGCCGGTCGGCGCGGTCGCCGGGTTCTGCAACATCCTGTGGCAGGAGCTGACGCGGGCCAACGGCGCGGGCCTGGCCCCCAGCCATATCGCCGTGGTCTTCGACCATTCCGCGGTGACCTTCCGCAACGAGATCTACGACCAGTACAAGGCCCACCGCCCCGCGCCGCCCGAGGATCTGATCCCGCAGTTCCCGCTGACCCGCAAGGCCACCCGCGCCTTCAACGTGGCCTGCCTGGAGCTGGAGGGCTATGAGGCCGACGACATCATCGCCACGCTCGCCCGGCAGGCGGTCGAGGCCGGGGGGCGCGTCACCATCATCTCCTCGGACAAGGACCTGATGCAGCTGGTGAACGGCGGCGTGGTGATGCGCGACCCGATGAAGGACCGCATCATCGACCGCGCCGGGGTGCAGGAGAAGTTCGGCGTCCCGCCCGAGCGGGTGGTGGACGTGCAGGCGATCCTGGGCGACAGCGTGGACAACGTGCCCGGCGCCAAGGGGATCGGGGCCAAGTCCGCCCCGCTGCTGGTGGCCGAGCTGGGCTCGATCGACGAGATCTTCGACACCGAGGCGCGCGGCCGGCGCGAGGCGGCGCTGCGGGCCGAGATCGAGGGTTTCACGACCGCCTACGAGGCCCGGCTGGGGCGCAAGCCGAAGCTCTCCTCCAAGGCCGACCTCAAGGCGATCCTGCTGGCCGACCACCCCGACCTTGCCGTCGCCGGCCCCACCACCGCCGAGCTCGACGCGCTGGTCGCCGGCGGCAACGAGACCGCGCGCGCCATCGTCTCGGCCTGCGAGCGGCAGAAGATGCTGGACCGGGTGCTGCCGGGCCTGCTGGAACAGGAAGAGATCGTGCGGATCTCGAAGCGGCTGGTGACGCTCGACGCGCATGTGGCCCTCCCCTTCACGCTGGACGAGCTGGAGGTGCGGCAGCCCGACCCGGCGCAGCTCCTCCCCTTCCTGGCCGAGATGGAGTTCCGCACCCTGACCCGCCGGGTGGCCGAGCGGCTGAAGGTCGAGCCCCCCGCGGTGCAGGAGGCCCCGCCGCCGGCCGAGACGCCGGCCGGAGAGGCCGCGCCCGTCCCCTTCGACACCGCGGGCTACGAATGCGTGAGGACGGCGCAGGCGCTGACCGACTGGATCGCCGCGATCCGCGACCGCGGCTGGGTCGCCATCGACACCGAGACCACCAGCCTGGACGAGATGCGGGCCGAGATCTGCGGCATCTCGCTTGCGGTGGAGCCGGGGCGCGCCGCCTATGTCCCGGTGGGCCACCGCGAGACGGGCGACCTGTTCGGCGGCAGCGGGCTGGTGCCGGGGCAACTGGTGCTGGAGGACGTGCTCCGGGCGCTGAAGCCGGTGCTGGAGGACCCCTCGATCCTGAAGATCGGCCAGAACATCAAGTACGACTGGAAGATCCTCGCCCGCCTCGGCATCCGCATGGCGCCCATCGAGGACACCATGCTGATGTCCTATGCCATGCACGCGGGCCTGCACAACCACGGGATGGACGGGCTTTCCGAGACCTACCTCGGCCATGTGCCGGTGGCGATCAAGACGCTGCTCGGTTCCGGCAAGTCGGCGATCACCTTCGAGCGGGTGAAGATCGACGATGCGGTCTGCTATGCCGCCGAGGACGCGGACGTGACGCTGCGGCTCTGGCGCGCCTTCCGGCCGCAGCTGCACCGCGCCCGGGTGACCACGGTCTACGAGACGCTGGAGCGCCCGCTGGTGCCGGTGCTGGCGGATATGGAGATGGCCGGCATCCAGGTCGACCGCGACACGCTGAGCCGGATGTCGAACGCCTTCTCGCAGAAGATGGCGGCGCTGGAGGACGAGATCCAGGGGCTGGTCGGCCGGCCGTTCAACGTGGGAAGCCCCAAGCAGCTGGGCGAGATCCTGTTCGACGAGATGGGCCTGCCGGGGGGCGAGCGCGGCAAGGCCGGGGCCTGGAACACCGGCGCCGACGTGCTGGAGGACATCACCACGCTGGAGGACCAGTACCCGCAGGGCGCCCGGCTGGCGGCGCGGATCCTCGACTGGCGGCAGCTGGCCAAGCTGAAGTCGACCTATACCGACACGCTCCAGACCGCGATCAACCCCGAGACGGGGCGGGTGCATACCTCCTATTCCATCGCCGGGGCCAATACCGGCCGGCTGGCCTCGACCGACCCCAACCTGCAGAACATCCCGGTGCGGACCGAGGAAGGGCGGCGCATCCGCGAGGCCTTCGTGGCGCCCGGGGGCCGGGTGCTGGTCAGCCTCGACTACAGCCAGATCGAGCTTCGCATCCTCGCCCATATGGCCGAGATCCCCCAGCTGCGGCAGGCGTTCCACGACGGGATCGACATCCATGCCCTGACGGCGTCGGAGATGTTCGGGGTGCCCCTGGACCAGATGACCCCCGAGATCCGGCGGCGGGCCAAGGCGATCAACTTCGGGGTGATCTACGGGATTTCGGGCTTCGGCCTCGCCCGCAACCTGCGGATCCCGCGGGCCGACGCGCAGGCCTTCATCGACCGCTATTTCGAACGCTTCCCGGGCATCCGCGGCTACATGGACGCCACGGTGGCCTATGCCCGGGCCAACGGGCATGTGAAGACCCTGTTCGGCCGCCGGATCCACACGCCCGAGATCAACGCCAAGGGTCCGAGCGCCGGCTTCGCCCGCCGCGCCGCGATCAACGCGCCGATCCAGGGCACCGCGGCCGACATCATCCGCCGCGCCATGGTACGGATGCCGGCGGCCATCGCCGGGCTCGACGCGAAGATGCTGCTCCAGGTGCATGACGAGTTGCTGTTCGAGGTGGCGGAGGCCGACGTGGAGCCGCTGATCGCCGCCGCCCGCAGCACCATGGAAGCCGCCGCCCACCCCGCGGTCAGCCTCGCCGTGCCGCTGGTGGTCGATGCCGGCCGCGGGGCGAACTGGGCCGAGGCGCATTGATGATCGCCGACTGGCCCGGGCTGAAGGCGCTGGCCCTGTCGCTGGGCCTGCCGCGGGTCACGGTGGAATACCCCTGGGGCCACGAGGCGCTGAAGGCGCATGGCAAGATGTGGTGCTGGTGGTCGCCGCTGGTGGACGGCGCGGTGTTCCGCATGGGGCGGGAGGAGCGCGAGGCGATGATCGAGGCCGACCCCGACACCTTCTTCCTGCACCCGCATTATGCCAGCCACGACCTGGTGCTGCTCCGCCCCGGCCGGATCGACCCCGCCTGGGCGAAGGCCCGGCTGATCCGCGACTGGCGCGCGGCCGCCCCGAAACGCTGGCTCAAGGCCTGGGACGCCGGCACCGCGACCGGGTGAGCCGCCCCCGGTTTCCCGCTCCCCCTTCTGCCTGCTTCTGCCCATACATATCCTGCGGGGGTCCGGGGGGGCACAACCCCCGGGGCTTACAACCGGCGCCACGCCAGCAGGACAGGCGCGCGGGGGGTCCAAGGGGGGCGGCAGCCCCCCTTGCCCGGCCCAACGCCCGGAGCCAACGGCGACGGGGGGCGGGAGGGCTCCGGGCCTCAGCCGAGGTCGGACGCCGGGGCGATGGGGAAGAAGCTGCCGGCGGACCAGACGCCGAACCAGTCGCCCTGCACCTGCCCCAGATCCACCAGCCGGTAGAAGGTCTTGCGGTCGATCCGCGCCTCCAGCCCGGCGCGGACCGTGACATAGGGGGTGGGCTCGCCGGTTCCGGGGTCGCGTTCCACCCGGATCGGGGTCTCGGCGCAGGCTATCACCCGGTCGCCCACGTTGGTGGTGAAGGTCAGCCGCTGCGCCTCCCCCTCGCCCTCGGCTTCCGCGTCCACCGCCACGAAGGGGGCGTCGTCCACCCGGATGCCGACCTTCTCGACCGGGGTGACCAGGTAGAACCGATCCCCCTCGCGCTTCAGGATGTTGGAAAAGAGCCGCACCAGCGCCTCGC
>JBBCJM010000244.1:0-6127 GCA_037190175.1 Paracoccaceae bacterium
AAGGACAGAAGAAGGGGCATTTGATTCAAATTGTCGCCCGCCTGCTGTCTTTGGTGTTCCAAATATCCCGGGGGGTCCGGGGGGCTGGCCCCCCGGCGCTCCCCGCCAGACCGACGGCAGGCGCCCATGACCGACCTGCCCCGCCCGCTGGCCGCCGACGCACCGGAACCCCACAGTTCCCCTCTCGCCCGCTGGTTCCACCGCCGCGGCTGGGCGGACCTGATCCTGGGGCTGCCCTATCTCTGGCTGGTGCTGTTCTTCCTGCTCCCGTTCCTCATCGTGGTGGCGATGAGCGTGGCGACCCGCACCCCCACCGCGCCGCCCTTCGGCTATGGCGGCGACAATCCCCTGATCAACTTCGCGGGCTATGAGCGGCTGATATCCGACCCGATCTACCTGCGGGCCTTCGTCACCTCGCTGGCCAATGCCGCCACGGCGACCATCCTCTGCCTGCTGCTGGGCTATCCCATGGCGCTGGGGCTCACCCGCGTGCCGCACGGCTGGCGCAACATCCTCTTGATGCTGGTGATCCTGCCGTTCTGGACCTCGTTCCTGCTGCGCGTCTACGCCTGGATGGGGCTGATGGGGCGCAATTCCTGGTTCAACCAGTGGCTCACCGGCCTGTGGAACGGCGTCACCCCCGAAAGCTGGGCCCTGACCCATATCCCGATGATGCAGACCAACGGCGCGGTGGTGCTGGTCATGGTCTATACCTACCTGCCCTTCATGATCCTGCCGCTCTACGCCAGCCTCGAACGGCTGGACCCCACGCTGGACGAGGCGGCGATGGACCTGGGCGCGCGCCCCCTGCACGTCTTCCGCGACCTGACGCTGCCGCAGTCGGTGCCCGGGATCGTGGCCGGGGGCCTGCTGGTCTTCATTCCCACCGCCGGCGAATACGTGATCCCCACCCTGGTCGGCAGCGCCTCAAACCCGATGATCGGGCGGGTGATCGCCGACGAGTTCTCCTCGGCCCGCGACTGGCCCATGGCCTCCACCGTGGCGGTGGCGCTGCTGCTGCTGATGGTGGTGCCGACCATGGTCTACAACCACATGCAGGCCCGCGCCGGGGGCGAGGCGCACCGATGACCCGCCGCCCGGTGTTCCTGCTGTCGGTGCTGGGGTTCGGCTTTGCCTTCCTCTACATCCCGATCATCTCGATGATCGTCTATTCCTTCAACGACTCGCGGCTGGCCACGGTCTGGGGCGGGTTCTCGACCCGCTGGTACTGGGCGCTGTTCAGCAACCGGCAGGTGGGGGACGCCTTGTGGCTGTCGATCCGCATCGCGCTCATCTCGGCCAGCATGGCCACGATCCTCGGCACCATGGCCGGCATCGCCATGGCCCGCTTCGGCCGCTTCCGCGGGCGGCTGCTGTTCTCGGGCCTCGTCACCGCGCCGCTGATCATGCCGGAGATCATCACCGGCATCTCGTCGCTCCTCCTCTTCATCATGATGGCGGAGTGGATCGGCTGGCCGGGCACCCGCGGTTTCACCACCATCACGCTGGCGCACATCACCTTCTCCATGGTCTTCGTGACCACCATCGTGCAGGCGCGGATGCTGCAGGCCGACCGTTCGATCGAGGAGGCGGCGATGGACCTGGGCGCCCGGCCCTGGCAGGTGATGCGCGATGTGACGCTGCCCACCATCGCCCCGGCGGTGCTGTCGGGGTGGCTGCTGGCCTTCACCATCAGCCTCGACGACGTGGTGATCACCTCCTTCACCACCGGGCCGGGCTATACCACGCTGCCGCTCCTCATCTGGTCCAAGGTCAAGCTGGGGGTGACGCCGGACGTGAATGCCTTGGCCACGCTCACCGTGCTGGTGGTGGGGATCGGGGTGGTGCTGGCCGGCATCGTCATCAACCGGGCCGAGCGGCGGCGCATCCTCGACCAGGGCATGGCCTATCGCAGCAATGATTGACGATCCCGAACTGCTGCTGGCCACGCCCCTGGGCCTGCCCGGATCGGGGCGCATCCGCTATGGCGCGGCCATGGCGCTCTACCGCATGGGCCGGATGTCGGAGGCGGAGCTGGAGGTCTGGCGCATCGCCTCGGCGCATGACGGCGAGGATGCGCGCCGGCTGCTGGCCGAGCGGGGCCTGCCCGTCGCGCCACGCGCGCGCCAGCCGCAGGACGCCGTGGGGGCGCTGCGGCTCCTGGTGGCCGAGGCGCTGCGCTATCTCGACGGGCTCTCCGGCCCCGGGGTGGCGGAGGTGCGGCTGGGGCTGGCGCAGGCCGCGTCCGCCGCGCCGCCCCGGCCGGCGGACCTGCCGGTCATCGCCCGGCACCTGCCCGCGGCGCTGGACGCGCTGACCGCCGACGATCCCGCGCTGGCCCGCGCCATCGCCATGGCCGCGCCGCATCTGGGCTGGACCGCCTATGACCTCTATCCGGCCGAGCAGATCGGGGCGGAGTTCGCGCAGGGCCATGCCTATGCGCAGATCGCGGGCTCTGCCGCACAGGACTTCGAGTTCGGCCTGTTCCTGATCGCGCCCGACTTGCTCTACCGCGACCATTGCCACCCGGCGCCCGAGCTCTACGTGCCCCTGACCGGCCCGCATGGCTGGCGCTTCGGCCCCGACCGGCCGCTGATCGTGAAGCCTGCGCACGAGCCGGTCTGGAACGACCCCCTGCGCCCGCATCTGACCAAGGTGGGGCCGCTGCCCTTCCTGGCCTTCTACGGCTGGACCCGCGACGTGAACGAACCCGCGCGCGTCATCCCCGCCGCCGACTGGGCGGAGCTGGAGGCGCTGCGGCTGTGATCCTGCTGACCAACGCCCGCATCCGCACCATGGACCCGGCGCGGCCCTGGGCCGAGGCGCTGGCGATCCGCGACGGGCGCATCCTGGCGGTCGGGCGGGCCGGGGACATGCCCGGCGGGGCGGCGCAGGTGATCGACGCCGGCGGCCGGCTGGTGCTGCCGGGGTTCCAGGACGCCCATATCCACCTGCTTTCGGGCGGCACCGACCTCGCCACCGCGGCCGACCTGTTCGACAGCCCGGGGGTGGAGGACCTGACCGCCCGCCTCGCCGCCCATGCCGCCCGGTACCCCGGCCCCTTGGTGATCGGCACCGGCTGGCAGCCCGGGCTCTTCGGCGAGCACAACCTGACCGCCGCGGTGCTGGACGCCGCGCTGCCCGACCGGCCGGCCATCGTCTACGACAGCTCCTTCCACAACGCCTGCCTGAACGGCCGGGCGCTGGAACTGGCCGGCATCGGCCCCGACACCCCCGACCCGCCCAACGGCCATCTGGTGCGCCGGAACGGCCGGCCCACCGGGATGCTGCACGAGGATGCCATCCCCTGGGCGCTGGACCGGCTGCCGGGGCTGACCGACGACGACTACATGGCGGGGCTCATGGCCGGGCAGGCCCATGCCAATGCCCACGGGATCACCGGGGTGCTGGATCCGAAGATCACCGCGCTGGAGGCCCGCATCTATGCCCGCGCTGCGGCGGAAGATCGCCTGACCCTGCGCGTGGCCGGCGCCGCCTTGGTCACCCCGCAGGACACGCCCGCCACCGCGCTGGCCCGCCTGACCGCCCTGCGCGCCGCGCATCGGGGGCCGGACTTCCACGTCCACTCCGCCAAGGTCTTCATGGACGGGGTGTTCGAGAACCGCACCGCGGCGCTCATCGCCCCCTATGCCGACCCGCCCGGCGGCAATGCCGGGCCGATGTTCGGACCCCACAAAACCAGGAACCTCTTCACCGCGCTGGACGCCGCCCGGTTCCAGATCCATGTCCATGTCATCGGCGATGCGGCGGCGGAACAGACCCTGGCCGCGCTGGAAGCGGCGGCGGAAACCAACGGCTCCTGGCCCGCGCTGCACCAGCTCGCCCATCTGCAGCTGACCGCGCCCTCGCACCCCCGACGCCTCGCCGGCCTAGGTGCCATGGCCAATATCCAGCCGCTCTGGGCAAGGCTCGACCCCGCCATCCCCGACATCGCGCTGGAGATGATCGGGCCGCAGCGCCTGCCCCGCACCTATGCCTTCCGCGACTTCCTCCAGCAGGGCGCGGCATGGTGCCTGTCCTCCGACTGGCCGGTCAGTACGCTGAACCCGTTCGAGATCATCGAGACCGCCGTCACCCGCCAGGCCCGCCTTGCCGACCGCCCCAGGCCCCCCTTCCTGCCCGAACAGGCGCTGACGGTGGAGGAGGCGGTCATGGGCTACACCACCCATGCCGCCGCCGCCTGCTGGCGCGGGCACCATACCGGGATGCTGCGCCCGGGCCATTCCGCCGACCTGATCCTGCTCGACCGCGACATCCTCGCCTGCCCGGCCCCCGAGATCTCGGGCACAAAGGTGGCGCTGACGCTGTTCAAGGGCCACCCCGTCCACCGCGCCCCGGAGTTCTGACATGCTGCTCTACGCCACCCTCGGCACCGCCGACCGGCCCCGCGCCGTGGCCTTCTACGATGCGATCATGGAGACCCTCGGCCAGCCGCGCCTGCCCGACTGGACCGATGGCTGGGCCGGCTGGGGGCGGGACTACGACCACGGCTTCGGCCTCTGGGTCTGCCCGCCCTTCGACGGGAACCCGCCCACCCCCGGCAACGGCACCATGCTGGCCTTCCGGGCCGAGAGCGCGGCGCAGGTGCGCGCCTTCCACGCCGCCGGCCTCCAGCATGGCGGCCATGACGAAGGCCCGCCCGGGCTGCGCGACGCCTATGGGCCCGAGTTCTACGTGGCCTACCTGCGCGACCCCGACGGCAACAAGCTGGCCTGCGTCTTCCACCGCTACGACCCGGCCGCCGACGCCGGCTGACCCCCGGGTTGCGCCCCCCGGCCGGCCCGGCTAGCCTCCGCCCGGAACGCCCGGACGAGGAGCCTGCCCATGCATACGATCGACGCCCGCCTTGCCGAACTGGGGATCACCCTGCCCGACGCGCCGGCCCCGGCGGCCAACTACGTGCCCTTCGTCGTCGCCGGGGGGATGGTCTATGTCTCGGGGCAGGTCTCGCAGGGGCCGGAGGGGCTGATCAAGGGCCGGCTGGGGGCCGATCTCGACGTGGAACAGGGCGCCGCCGCCGCCCGCGCCTGCGCGATCAGCCTGCTGGCCCAGCTGCGCAAGGCCTGCGGCGGCGACTTCGGCCGGGTGAAGCGGGCGGTGAAGCTGACCGGCTTCGTCAACTCCACGCCCGAGTTCACCGACCAGCCCAAGGTGGTGAACGGCGCATCGGATCTGCTGGTCGCGGTGCTGGGCGAGGCGGGGCGGCACGCGCGCTCGGCGGTCTCGGCGGCGGCGCTGCCGCTGGGCGTGGCGGTCGAGGTGGAGGGGATCTTCGAGATCGCGCCGTGACCCGCACGCCCCTGCCCCCGGCCTTCCTGCGCACGCCCATCGCCCATCGGGCGCTGCACGACCGCGCGGCGGGGCGGATCGAGAACTCCCCCGCCGCCATCGCCGCCGCGGTGGCGCAGGGCTACGGCATCGAGATCGACCTGCAGCTCTCGGCCGACGGGCAGGCGATGGTGTTCCACGACGAGGTGCTGGACCGGCTGACCGGCCGCCAGGGGCCGGTGAACGCGCTGACCGCGGCGGAACTGGCCCGCATCGCGCTGAAGGGCAGCGCCGATACCATCCCCACCCTGCCGCAGGTGCTGGGGATGGTGGCGGGCCGGGTGCCCCTGCTGATCGAGGTGAAGGACCAGGACGGCATGATGGGCCCCGCCGTGGGCCGGCTGGAGGCCGCCGCGGCCGCGGCGCTGGAGGGCTACGGGGGCCCGGTGGCGGTGATGTCCTTCAACCCCCATTCCGTGGCCGCGCTCGCCCGGCTCGCCCCCCATATCCCCCGCGGCCTGACCACCTCGGCCTACGACCCCGAGGACTGGGCGCCGCTGCCGCCCGCCACCTGCGACCGGCTGCGGGCGATCCCCGACTACGAACCCGCCGGGGCCAGCTTCATCTCGCACGAATGGCCCGACCTGCCCCGCCCCCGGGTGGCAGACCTGAAATCCGCCGGCGCCACCGTGCTGTGCTGGACCATCCGCTCGCCCGCCGACGAGGCCACCGCCCGCCGCATCGCCCATAACGTGACCTTCGAAGGCTACGCCGCCGCCCTGCCCGACTGACCCTCCCTCATCTTGGCCGAAATACTCCACGGGGGGTCCGGGGGGTG
>JBBCJM010000245.1:0-12908 GCA_037190175.1 Paracoccaceae bacterium
CGCCATGGCGCTGGCCTGCAACCCGGTGCTGCTGATCGCCGACGAGCCCACCACCGCGCTGGACGTGACGGTGCAGGCGCAGATCCTCGACCTCTTGCGCCGGCTCAGGACCGAACTGGGCCTGTCGATCCTGTTCATCACCCATGACCTGGGCGTCATCGCCGAACTGACCGACCGGGTGGTGGTCATGTACGCCGGCCGCACCATCGAGGTGTCGGAAACCACCGCGCTTTTCGACCACCCGGCGCATCCCTATACCGAGGGGCTGATGAAAAGCCGCCCCGCGCTGGGCGTGCGGGGCGCGCCGCTGGAGGCCATCGGCGGCGTGGTGCCCAGCCCGCGCGACGTGCTGCCCGGCTGCCGCTTCGCCCCGCGCTGCGCCTATCGCCATGCGCTCTGCCTGACCGCGCCGCCGCCGCTGGTGCCGGTGGCCCGGCTTCAGGCCGCGGCCTGCTATGGCCGGGAGGCGGGCCGGTGAGCGACATGCGCCCCGTGAAGCCCTCCGGCCCCGAGCCGCTGGTGGTCGCCCGCAACCTGTCGCGGCATTTCGTCATCAAGCGCAGCTTCCTGGGCCAGCCGCGGCAGGTGCTGCGCGCGGTGGACGAGGTGGACCTGACGATCGCCCGGGGCGAGACGCTGGGCCTGGTGGGCGAATCCGGTTGCGGCAAGTCCACGCTGGGGCGGCTGCTCTTGCGGCTGCTGGACCCCAGCTCCGGCAGCATCCGCTTCGACGGGACCGAACTGGTGGGGATGCCCGCCGACCGGCTGCGCCCGCGGCGGGCCGATTTCCAGATCATCTTCCAGGACCCGTTCTCCTGCCTCAACCCGCGCATGAGCGTGGCGCAGATCGTGGCCGATCCCATGCGGGTGCACGGCATCCCGCGCGAGGAACGGCAGCGGCGCGTGCGCGAACTGCTGGACCTCGTGGGCCTGCCGCAGCACATGGCCGGCCGGTTCCCGCACGAATTCTCGGGCGGGCAGCGCCAGCGGATCGGCATCGCCCGGGCCTTGGCGCTGCGGCCGCGCTTCATCGTCTGCGACGAGCCGCTCTCGGCGCTGGACGTCTCGATCCAGGCGCAGATCATCAACCTGATGCTGGACCTCCAGCGCGAGCTGGACCTGACCTATCTGTTCATCGGCCACGACATCAGCGTCATCCGCCACCTGTCGGACCGGGTGGCGGTCATGTACCTGGGCAAGGTGGTCGAGATCGGCCCGGCGGAAGAGGTGCTGGACCGCCCCGCCCATCCCTATACCCGGGCGCTGCTCTCGGCGATCCCCGCGACCCACCCGCGGCTGGTGCGCCCGCGCCAGCCCCTGGGCGGCGACGTGCCGAGCCCCCTGCGCCCGCCCCCGGGCTGCCGCGTCCACACCCGCTGCCCGCGGGCAGAGGCGCGCTGCGCGGCCGAGGCGCCGGCGCTGCGCCCGCTGGGGGCGGCGGGGCGGCAGGTCGCCTGCCACTTCGCCACCACCGACCGGCACGGGGAACCCCCGGCATGAAGCGTTATGTCCTGCGCCGCATCCTGGTGGCCATTCCGGTGGTCCTGCTGGTCACGCTGATCTCCTTCGGCATCATGGAACTGGTGCCGGGCGATCCGGCCGCGCTGATGGCGGGGGCCGAGGCCACCGACGAGGAGATCGCCGAACTGCGCCGCCAGCTGGGGCTCGACCTGCCGCTGCACCTGCGGCTGCTGGACTGGTACGGCGGCCTGTTGCGCGGCGACCTGGGCCAGTCGATCCTGATGCGGACCTCGGTGGTCGACGCGATCCTGTCGCGCCTGCCGGTGACGCTGGCGCTGGCCTGCTATGCGCTGGTGATCGCGGTGGTATTCGGCGTGGGGCTGGGGGTGCTGGCGGCGGTCAACCGCGGCCGCTGGATCGACCAGCTGTGCATGAGCGTGGCGCTGCTGGGCGTCTCGGTGCCGAACTTCTGGATCGGGCTGATCTTCATCTTCACCTTCGCGGTGGGGCTGGGCTGGCTGCCGACGGGCGGCTACGTGGCGTTTTCCGACAGCCCGCTGGGCTGGCTGCGCTCGCTGACGCTGCCGGCCTTCACGCTGGGGCTGCTGCAGATGGGGCTGCTGGCGCGGATCACCCGGTCCAGCATGCTGGAGGTGCTGGGGCAGGACTACATGCGCACCGCCCGGGCCAAGGGCCTGCCCGGATGGAAGATCGTGCTGAAGCACGCCCTGCGCAACGTGGTGATCCCGGTGGTCACCGTCATCGGCATCATGGCCAGCAGCCTGGTCAGCGGCTCGGTGGTGATAGAAACGATCTATTCGCTGCCCGGGCTGGGGCGGCTGGTGATCCAGGGGATCCTGCGGCGGGACTATCCGATGATCCAGGGCGGGCTGCTGGTAACGGCGGTGTTCTTCGTCGTCATCAACCTGCTGATCGACATCCTCTACTACCGGCTCGACCCGCGCCTGCGCCTGGGGCCGGGGAAATAGCCCGCGCCCGCAGGGTCACGCGCCCACCCGCACCCCGTGGCGCGCCGCCAGGTCGGTGAAGAACTGCCAGGCGACCCGACCCGAGCGGGCGCCGCGGGTGGCCTGCCATTCGATGGCCTCGGCGCGCAGCACCTCGTCCTCCACCGCCAGACCGTGGGCTGCGCAATAGCCGCGAATCATCTCCAGGTATTCGTCCTGCGAACAGGGGTGGAAGCCCAGCCACAGCCCGAAACGGTCGGAGAGCGAGACCTTCTCCTCCACCGCCTCGGACGGGTTGATGGCGGTCGAGCGTTCGTTCTCGATCATGTCGCGCGGCATCAGGTGGCGGCGGTTGGAGGTGGCATAGAACACCACGTTCGCCGGCCGCCCCTCGATCCCGCCGTCCAGCACCGCCTTCAGCGACTTGTAGTGCTGGTCGTCGTGGCTGAACGACAGGTCGTCGCAGAACAGCACGAAACGGTGCTGCGGCGCGGCCCGCAGGTGGCGCAGCAGGCGGGTGACCGAGGGCAGGTCCTCGCGGCTGAGCTCCACCAGCTTCAGGTCCAGCCCCTCGGCCCGCACCGCGGCATGGACCGCCTTGACCAGCGAGGACTTCCCCATCCCCCGCGCGCCCCAGAGCAGCGCGTTGTTCGCCGGCAGGCCGGCCGCGAAATGCCGGGTATTGGCCAGCAGCGTATCGCGCGCGCGGTCCACCCCCACCAGCAGCGACAGGTCCACCCGCGCCACCTCGGCCACCGGCTCCAGCCGGTCGGGGTCGGTATGCCAGACGAAGGCATCCGCGGCGCCGAAGTCGGGCGCGGGGGCCGGCGCCGGGGCCATCCGCTCCAGCGCCGCGGCGATCCGCTCCAGTTCGCTCATGCCTTCTTCGCCGGGGCTTCGTCCTCGTCGTCCTCGGGATCGTCCACCCACAGCCCTTCCGCCCGCAGTTCCGCCTCGCGCTTCTTCTCGATGCGGGCGATCAGGAAGATCGACACCTCATAGAGCGGATAGACCGCCATGAAGAGGATGATCTGCGACATGAAGTCGGGCGGGGTCACCAGCGCCGCCACCACCAGGATCCCCAGGATCGCATAGCGGCGCACCGCCTTCAGCCCCTTCGCCGTGATCAGCCCCGCCTTGCCCATCAGCGTGAGCAGCACCGGCAGCTGGAAGCACAGCCCGAAGGCCATCACGAAGCTGATGGTCAGCGACAGGTACTGTTCCATCGAGCCCTGGAACACCACGCCCGCGGGAGCGGAGGAGGCGACCTCGCCCGTCTCGGGGTCGGCGGTGAAGCTCTGCTGGAAGCCCAGGAAGAAGTCGAAGGCGATCGGCAGCACGATGTAATAGGCGAAGGCCGAGCCCAGCAGGAACATCAACGGCGAGGCGACCAGGAACGGCAGGAAGGCGTTCTTTTCCGACTTGTAGAGCCCCGGCGCCACGAAGCGCCACAGCTGATAGCCGATGATCGGGAACGACAGCGCAAAGCCCCCCAGCACCGCGATGCGGACGGCGACGAAGAAGCCCTCCTGCAACTTCACCAGGATCAGCCCGCAGTCCTGGTTGCGCTTGGCCAGGGCATGGCAGATCGGGTCGGTCATGAAGTTGAAGATCGGGTTCCAGACGGTGAAGCACAGCACCATGCACACCAGGAAGGCGGCCAGCGACCAGATGACCCGGTTGCGCAGCTCGGCCAGGTGCTCGATCAGCGGGGCCGAGCTGTCGTCGATCTCGTCGGTCTTGCCGCTCATGCCTCACCTTTCCTGGCCGAAGCCCTGGAGGGGGCCTTGGACGCGGCCTTGGCCGGCGGCGGTTCGGCGGCCGGCGGCGCCTCGGCCTGCTCGGCGGCCTTGGCCGCGGCGCGGCGGGCGGCAGCGGCCGAGCGGCGGCGGGCGGCCTGCGCATCGGCCAGCGCCTGGGTGGCCGGGCCGCGCTTGGGGGCGGGGGTCGCCTCCTGCGGCTCGGCGGCCGGGGCCTCGGCGGCGGGTTCGGGCGCCGGGGCCGCCGGAGCCGGGGGCTTGTCGTTGGACAGCGTCGGCTTGGCGGTGCGCGATTCGGCCACCCCGCCCGGGCGCTGGCCCTTCAGCGGGTCCCATTGCTCGAACTTGCGCGCAGCGTCCTTCACCGCATCCAGCCCCCCGCGCGGCAGGTTCGCCGCCTCGCGGATGTCCTTGGCCGCGTCCTTCAGCCCGGATTCGTTGGCCGCCGCATCCATGGCGCGGCTGAACTCGCGCGCGAGCCCCCGCATCTTGGCGGTGAACCGGCCGAGGGTGCGGAACATCTCGGGCAGTTCCTTGGGGCCGATGACGATCAGCGCCACCACCCCGATGAGCACAAGCTCGCTCCAGCCGATCTCGAACATCGCGCGGCTCCTGCCGGCCGGGCCGTCAGGCCTTGTCCTTCTCGGGCGTCGGCGTCACGTCGCGCGCCACCTCGGCGGATTTCTCAATCTCGGCGGTCTCGTCCTTGATGCCGCGCTTGAAGGCGGTGATGCCCTTGCCCACCTCGCCCATCAGCGAGGAGATCTTGCCGCGCCCGAACAGGACCAGCACCACGACGGCGATGAGAAGAAGGCCGGGAAGGCCGATGTTGTTCAGCATTGGGTCGCTCCATCCCCTGAAGGGCCCACGGGGGCCCCTGTCACGAGGCTGTAATACTGCCGCAGGGGCCTCCGGCGAAAGGGCTCAATCGCCCTTCCCCGCGCTCTACTGACAGTATATTGTCAGTAGGGCCTGTCGGGAGAGGGCGATGAAGCGCGACGACCGGATGGTCGACCTGATCCGCATCCTGCGCGACGGGCGGCTGCATACCGCGGCCGACCTGGCCGCCGCGCTGGGGGTCTCCACCCGCACGATCTGGCGCGACATGGGCGTCATGGCGGCGACCGGCCTGCCGGTGGAGGGCGAGCGGGGGCTGGGCTACATCCTGCGCTCGCCGCTGATGCTGCCGCCCCTGATGCTGACGCAGGACGAGCTGGACGCGCTGGTCACCGGCCTGCGCGAACAGGCGGAGGCCGAAGGCAACCGCGGAAGGGCAGCCCGCAGCCTGCTGGCCAAGGTCGCCACCCTGCTGCCGCAGGCGGGGATCGAGGAGGGATGACGCGGGCAGGTTCCCATATCGGGAACGTGATCGTTGACATCCGCCCCAGGGCCACCCATGTTCCCGATATGGGAATGGAGAGGCCATGCAGATCATCGCCAAGGCCACGCTGCGGGACTTCTGGCAACGGGAGCCTCGGGCCGAGACGCCGCTGCGGGACTGGTTCTCCATCGCCAGCAAGGCCGACTGGACCAGCCCGGCGGACGTGAAGGATGCCTTCGGCACCACCGTGGATTTCGTGGGCGACAACCGCGCGATCTTCGACATCGGCGGCAACAAGTACCGCCTGATCGTCCACTTCGCCTATCCGTTCCGCCGCGGGCTCGTCAAGTTCGTGGGCACCCACAAGGAATATGACAGGATCAACCCGGAGACGATCTGATGGATATTCGACCGATCCGCACCGCCGAAGATTATGAATGGGCTCTGGCCGAGATCTCCCCCTACTTCGACGACCAGCCCGAGCCGGGCACGCCCGAGGCCGATCGCTTCGACGTGCTGGCAGACCTGATCGAAGCCTATGAGGACCGCCACTATCCCATCGAACCCGCGGAACCCATCGACCTGCTCCAGAGCCACATGGCCGCCACCGGCCGCAGCCAGGCCGACCTCGCCGCCCTGTTCGGCTCGCGCCCCCGCGCCTCCGAGGTGCTGAACCGCAAACGCGCCCTGACCGTGGACATGATCCACCGGCTCAGCAGCGAATGGGGCATCCCGGCCGACTGCCTTGTCCGCCCGTACCATCTGGCCGCGGAGTGAAGGAGCCTGCGGGTGTAGTTTATAGTTGACATATGCCGCCCTGTGAACCATAAGCTACAGATGACAAACGAGGTTCGCCAGACACGTGAGTTCATCGAGTGGCTCGCAGGACTTCGTGACAAGCGGGCGGCGGAGCGCATCTCCCAAGGGATCGTCCGTCTTCAGGCCGGCCTGTTCGGAGACGCCAAGTTCTTCGACGGGATCGGTGAGCTTCGGATCGACCACGGCCCCGGCTATCGGGTGTATTTCTGCCGCCGCGGCGGGGACAAGTCGTCGCAGTCGCGCGACATCAAAAGGGCCATCGCCATGGCCAAGGAGGTCTGAATGCCCCTGGAGACCTTCCCCTTCGACGCCACCGAATACCTTGGCAGTCCCGAAGCCCAGGCCGAGCTTCTGGCCGATGCCTTTGAAACCGGCGACGCCGGCTATATCGCCCATGCCATCGGTGTGGTCGCTCGCGCGCAAGGCATGAGCAGGGTGGCCCAGGACGCCGGGCTGAGCCGGGAGGCGCTCTACAAGGCGCTGAGTCCCACAGGCAACCCCACCCTCTCCACGCTGCTGGGCGTGCTGAAGGCGCTGAACGTCAGGCTGGACGTGACGCCGCTTCCGGCCGAGTGAGGGGGTGGTGGGCGGATCGCCCACCCTACCCCTTCTTCTCCAGATGCTTGCGCAGCCGTGACGGGGTGCGGAAGGTCTTGCGCGCCGCGAAGGGGTTCTTGTCGCCCTGGCTGCGGAAGATCAGCCGGATCGGCGTGCCCGGCATGTCGAAATGCTCGCGCAGGCCGTTCACCAGATAGCGGCGGTAGCTTTCCGGCAGGTCCTCGGGGTGCGAGCACATCACCACGAAGCCGGGTGGGCGGGTCTTGGCCTGGGTGATGTAGCGCAGCTTGATGCGCCGGCCGCCGGGCGCGGGGGGCGGATGCGCCTCGGTCATCGCGCCCAGCCAGGAGTTCAGCCGCGCGGTGGTGATCCGCCGGTTCCACACGTCATGCGCCTTGCGGATCGCGTCGTGCAGCCGGTCGAGCCCCCTGCCCGTCAGGCCCGAGACGGTGACCAGCGGCGCGCCGCGCAGCTGCGGCAAGAGGCGGTCGAACATCTCCTTCAGTTCCGCCAGCTTCTCCTGCCGGTCGGTCTCCAGATCCCATTTGTTGACCGCGATCACCACGGCGCGGCCCTCGGTCTCGGCATAGTCGGCGATGCGCAGGTCCTGCGTCTCGAAGGGGATCTGCGCGTCCAGCAGGACCACCACCACCTCGGCGAACCGCACCGCCCTGAGTCCATCGGCCACCGAGAGTTTCTCAAGCTTTCCCGTGACTTTCGCGCGTTTCCTCATGCCGGCGGTGTCGAAGATCCGCACCGGGGTGCCGTTCCACTCGGCGCGGACCGAGATCGCGTCGCGGGTGATCCCGGCCTCCGGGCCCGTCAGCAGCCGGTCCTCGCCGATGATCCGGTTGATCAGGGTCGACTTGCCGGCGTTGGGCCGGCCGATGACGGCGATCTGAAGCGGTTTCTTCACCGTGGGGGCATGGGCGGCGGGGTCCTGCTCCTCCTCCGCGATGTCCTCCGGCACGTCCTGGTCGACCAGCGGCGCATCCTCGGCCTCGCGCGGGGCGAATTCGGCCTCGAAGGGCTTCAAGGCCCGGTACAGGTCGTCCATCCCCTCGCCATGCTCGGCCGAGATCGCCAGCGGCTCGCCCAGGCCCAGCGACCAGGCGTCGATCACGCCGCCCTCGCCCGCCCGCCCCTCGGCCTTGTTCACCCCCAGGATCACCCGCGCCCCCTTGCGGCGCAGGATCTCGGCGAAGGTCTGGTCGGAAGGGGTCACCCCCGCCCGCCCGTCGATCAGGAACAAAGTCACGTCCGCCATGTCGACCGCGCGCTCGGTCAGCCGCCGCATCCGGCCCTGAAGCGAGTCGTCCGTCACCTCCTCCAGCCCCGCGGTGTCGATGACGGTGAAGCGCAGGTCCATCAGCCGCGCCTCGCCCTCGCGCAGGTCGCGGGTCACGCCGGGCTGGTCGTCCACCAGCGCCAGGCGCTTGCCCACCAGCCGGTTGAACAGCGTGGACTTGCCCACGTTGGGGCGGCCGACGATGGCGAGAACGAAGGACAAGATGCAGGCTCCGGACTGGAAACAAGCCCCATAGCGCAGGCCGGCGTCAGCGGAAAGCGTGAAGTTGCCCGTTCTTGCCCACCACGAACATCAGCCCCTGCGCGAAGGCCGGCGCCGCGGCAGCCCCCCCGGGGATCGCCACGCCCCCCAGCGCCTGCCCGTCCACCGGGTTGAAGAAGCGCATCTCGCCGTCGCCCGAGACCACCACCAGCCGCCCGCCCGCCAGCACGGGGCCGTAATGCGCGGTGATCTCCTGCCGGCGGCGGTCGCGCGCGGCGGCGTAATAGGGCATCGCGACCGACCAGATGACGTCGCCCGTGGCCGCGTCCAGCCGCACCAGCCGCGCCTCGTCGTTGACCAGGAAGACCGAGTTGCCCGCCGGCAGCACCGGGGCCACCGCGCCCTCGGTCGCCGACCAGACCCGCTGCCCGGTCTCGGTGTTCAGCGCCAGCGCCCGGCCGGCCTGGCTGGCGATATAGGTGACGTTGCCGGCCACCACCGGATCGCCGGTGATGTCCGAGAGCCGCGCGGCATAGGCCCGGCCGCGCCGCTGCCCGGCCACGTCGGCGACCCAGGTGCGCGTGCCGTCGGCCTTCTGCGCCGCCACCACCTCGCCGCTGGCGAAGGGGATGACGACCGTATTGCCCGCCAGCGCCGGCGAGGCGGCCCCCAGCACCCCGGCCGCGGTGGGGGTGGCGGGCAGCTGCCATTCCACCCGGCCGTTGTCGGCGCGCAGGGCCCAGGCGGTGCCGTCGCGCGAGACGGCGAAGACCATCCCGCCCTCCACCGCAGGCGCCCCGGCCGCCGCCGCGTCCATCCGCTGGCGCCAGATCACGGCGCCGGAGGCGGGGTCGATCGCCACCACCTCGCCATAGCCCGTGGTGGCGAAGAGCCGGCCGTCGCCATGCGCCAGACCGCCGCCCGAGACCGGGCTCGCGTCCCGCCCGGGGGCCAGATCCGCGCTCCACCCCGCCGCGCCGGTCAGGCTGACCGCGGTCACCCGCGCCTGCGCGTCCATGGCGAAGACCCGGCCGCCCGCCACCACCGGCTGGGCGGTGATCCGCTGCCGGCGGCCGTCGCCGGCGCCGATCGACACGCTCCAGACCCGCTGCGGCGCGCCCGACAGCGCCACATGCGGCGCCAGGTGGCGGGCATTGCCGCCGCGCTGCGGCCAGTCGGCCACCGATTGCGGGGCGGGCAGCGCGATGGGCTCGGCCCGGTTCAGGATGCGGCCGGTGGCGTCGGTGGGCCGCGGCTGCCCCTCCACCGGGATCGGGGCGTCCAGCGGCGCGCGGGGGTCGAACCGCTCGCCCGGCAGGATCAGTTCGCGCTCGCCGCAGCCGGCCAGCGCCAGCATGGAGACCAGCGCCAGCGCGCCCCGCTTGGTGGTCATGCCCTGCCCGCCTCCGTTCCGCTGCATCGCCTCAGGCACCGTTACCCCCCGGCGCCACGGCGTCGATGGCCTGCTGGGCGCGGCGGCGCTGGCCGGCGGTGGCCTGCTGGTCCTCGGTCAGGGCGCGCAGCCGGGCCACACCCGCCTCGGTCTCGCCCGCCTCGATCTCGACATAGGCCAGAAGCTCCAGCGCCAGCGGGCGGAAGGGCCGGCCGGGCACGGCCAGCGGCTCCAGCGCCGCGCGCCGCTCGGCCACGGGCACCTCGGCGCCCGCCACGGTGACGCGGCGCAGCACCGCCAGATCGCGCCAGGCCGCGGGCAGGCTCGCGTCGGCCGCCACCCGGTCCAGCGCGGCCAGCGTGGCCGCGCGGTCCTCGGCCGGGTCCGAGGCCAGCAGCAGGTTCAGCACCGCCGCCCGCTCCCCGCCGGCCGGAATGCCCGCCAGCGCCGCCCGCCGCGCCGCCGGATCGGGCGCCTCCAGCGCGGCGAAGACCGCATCGCCGAACAGCCGCGCCTCGGCGGTGCGGCGCGACTTCTGCCACTCGGTCCAGGCGGTGCCGCCCACGACCAGCGCCACCAGCAGGCCGGCGATCCAGCCATAGCGGCGGAACAGCAGGAACAGCCGGTCGCGGCGGACCTCCTCGGTTACCTCGTCGATGAAGCTGTCGGAGTTGCTCACGCCGCCGTCCCCCTGCCTTGCGGCCCGTCTTACACGGCAACAAGAGCCCTTGCCAAGCCCCGCCCCCCGATCCGGCAGACCGCCGCCGTCCCTCGCACGAAACGGGAAGCCCGACCTGCTTTCTTTGGTGTTCCAAATATCCCGGGGTCCGGGGCAGCGCCCCGGGGCTCTCCGCCAGAACCACGTCTGACAAATAGCCGGCGGGGGGGGTCCAAGGGGGGCGGCAGCCCCCCTTGCCGGGCCCAACGCCCGCAGGCCGCAAGGCCGAGGGGGGCGGGAGGCCCCCGGCCCCGGTCAGGCCGCCTCCGCCTCTTCCGCCGACTGCGCCGCCCACATCGCGGCATAGCGCCCGCCGCGGGCCACCAGCGCCTCGTGCGGGCCCTCCTCGACCACGCGCCCCGCCTCCAGCACCACGATGCGGTCGGCGTCGGCGATGGTGGACAGCCGGTGCGCGATCACGATCCCCGTGCGGCCCTGCCCCATCTCGCGCAGGCTTTCCTGGATGTCGCGCTCGGTCTGGGTGTCCAGCGCCGAGGTCGCCTCGTCCAGAAGCAGGATCGGCGGGTTCTTCAGCAGCGTCCGCGCGATCCCCACCCGCTGCTTCTCGCCGCCCGAAAGCTTCAGCCCGCGCTCGCCCACCACGGTGTCATAGCCCTCGGGCAGCGCAGCGATGAAGTCGTGGATGCGGGCGGCCCGCGCCGCCGCCACGATCTCGGCCTGGCTGGCCCCCGCGCGGCCATAGCCGATGTTGTAGCCGATGGTGTCGTTGAAGAGCACGGTGTCCTGCGGCACCACCCCGATGCCCCCGTGGATCGAGCCCTGCGTCACCTCGCGCAGGTCCTGCCCGTCGATGCGGATAGCGCCCCCGGTCACGTCGTAGAACCGGAACAGGAGCCGCCCGATGGTCGACTTGCCCGAGCCCGAGGGGCCGACCAGCGCCACCCTTTCCCCCGCGCCCACCCGGATCGAGATCCCCTTCAGGATCGCCCGTGCGGGGTCATAGCCGAACTCCACCCGGTCGAAGACCACCTCGCCGCCCGCGATGCGCAGGGGGGCCGCGCCCGGGCGGTCGGTCACCTCGGGCGGCTGCCCCAGCAGCCCGAACATCTCGGCCATGTCGACCAGCGCCTGGCGGATCTCGCGATAGACCGTGCCGAGGAAATTGAGCGGCATGGTGATCTGGATCATGTAGGCGTTGACCATCACGAAATCGCCCACGGTCAGCTGCCCCGCCGCGACCCCGCGCGCCGCCATCACCATCACGATCACCAGCCCCGCGGTGATCAGCAGCGCCTGGCCCAGGTTCAGGAGCGAGAGCGTGAGCCCGGTTTTGACCGCCGCCGCCTCGTAGCGTTCCATCGCCGCGTCATAGCGCGCGGCCTCGCGCGCCTCGGCGTCGAAATACTTCACCGTCTCGAAGTTCAGCAGGCTGTCGATGGCCTTCTGGTTGGCGTCGGTATCCTGTTCGTTCATCTCCTGCCGGATCTTCACCCGCCATTCGGTGACCCGGAAGGTGAAGGCGACGTAGAGCAGGATGGTGCCCGCCACCACCGCCGAATAGACCCAGCCGAAGGCGAAGGCGAAGATGCCGATGATCAGCCCCAGTTCCAGCACCAGGGGCCCGATCGAGAACAGGAGGAAGCGCAGCAGGAAATCGACGCCCTTGATCCCCCGCTCGATCACCCGCGAGAGCGCGCCGGTCTTGCGGGTGATGTGATAGCGCAGCGACAGGCGGTGGATATGGGTGAAGGTCTCCAGCGCCAGCCGCCGCAGCGCCCGCTGCCCCACCCGCACGAAAAGCGCGTCGCGCAGTTCTTGGAAGCCGATGGTGCCCAGCCGGGCCAGGCCATAGGCCACGGTCAGCCCCACCGCGCCCAGGGCCAGGAAGGTGCCGGCATCCGGCGCCTCGCCCGCCAGCGCGTCCACCGCCTGCTTGTAGAGGAAGGGGGTGCCGACCGAGACCACCTTGGCCGCCAGCAGCATCAGCATGGCGCCCAGCACCCGCCGCTTCACCCAGCCCTCGCCCGGCGGCCAGAGATAGGGCGCCACCCGGCCGATGGTCTGCCAGCCCGAGGCGGGTTTCGTCTGAACGTCCGTGGTCTCCGCCATCGCCTGCCCTTTCCGGTCGGTCCGCCCTAGGTAGTGTCCGGGCGGCGGAATGGCCAGAGGGGGCTCAGCGGCCGGGCGCGGGCAGGTCGGGCAAGGTGAAGATCTGCCCGGGATAGATCAGGTCGGGGTTGCGGATCTGGCCGCGGTTGGCCTCGAACACCTGCACGTAGAGGATCCCCTCGCCATAGCGCCCCCGGGCGATGCCCCAGAGCGTATAGCCCGGCTGCACGGTGATGGTGACCGGCGCCTCGGGCGCCTCCGGCGCCGGGCCGGCAGCGGGCGCGGCGGGGGCCCCGGGGGCTCCCGCGGTTGCGGCCGGGCTCTCGGGCG
>JBBCJM010000246.1:0-8931 GCA_037190175.1 Paracoccaceae bacterium
CGATTTCCGCGCGGAAATCGCCTACCGCACCGCCACCCCCGCCGCCTGCATCCCCTGCAGCGCGGCGGCCAGCGAGCCGTCGAGGTCGATGGCGCGGCAGAGGTCGGCCTGCACCGTCACCGCGAAGTCCAGCCGGGCGGCGTCCAGCGCCGAGTAGTTGACGCAATAGTCGGTGGCGAGGCCGACCAGCGTGACCGCCTCCACGCCCCTTGAACGCAGGTAGCCCTCCAGCCCCGTGGGGGTGGTGCGGTCGTTCTCGAAGAAGGCCGAATAGCTGTCGATCCCGGGGCGGAAGCCCTTGCGGAGGATCATCTGCGCGAGGTCGGTGCGCAGCCCGGGGTGGAAGGCCGCGCCCCCCGTCCCCTGCACGCAATGCCGCGGCCACAGCACCTGCGGGCCATAGGGCATCTCGGTCATCGAGAAGGACGCCGCGCCCGGGTGGTTGTCGGCGAAGGAGGCATGGTCGGCCGGGTGCCAGTCCTGCGTCAGCACCACCACCGGGAAGCCGTCCATCAGCGCGTTGATCCCCGGCACGATGGCATCCCCTTCGGCCACCGCCAGCGCCCCGCCGGGGCAGAAGTCGTTCTGCACGTCGATCACGATCAGGGCTTCGGTGGGGGCGGGCATGGGCACCTCCTGCGGTTGGCCTTGGGTAGGGGGCGGGGGCGGTTCCGTCAATGCCGCCGGTTGACAGCGCCGGCCGGGCGGCATTGTCTCGGGCGGCGCGAGGGAGGATTGCGATGCGGGATCTGCCGGTGTTCCCCGACCTGGGCGACGCCTCGGTCTTCGTCACCGGCGGCGGCTCGGGGATCGGGGCGGCGCTGACCGAGGGCTTCCTGCGGCAGGGCGCGCGGGTGGCCTTCTGCCAGCGGCGCGACCCGGCGGGGTTCGTGGAGCAGATGGCCGAGGCCACCGGCAACCGCCCGCTGGGGATCGCCTGCGACGTCACCCACACCGCGGCGCTGCGGGCGGCGATGGGGCAGGCGGCCGAGGCCCACGGCCCCGTGACCGTGCTGGTCAACAACGCCGCCGACGACCTGCGGATGGAGACGCTGGCGATCACCCCGGAGGAGTGGGACGGCAGCCAGGCGGTGAACCTGCGCGCCTATTTCTTCGCCGCGCAGGCGGTGGTGCCCGGAATGCGGGCGGCCGGCGGCGGGGCGATCGTCAACTTCTCGTCCATCAGCTACATGATCGGCGACACCGGATACCTGCCCTATATCGCCGCCAATGCCGGGATCACTGGCATGACCCGCAGCCTGGCCCGCGAGTTCGGCCCCGATGGCATCCGGGTGAACGCGCTGGCCCCGGGCTGGGTGCTGACCGAGAAGCAGAAGGCGCTGTGGGCCACGCCCGAGGCGGTGGCGGAGTTCGTGAAGCGCCAGTGCATCCCCGAAAGCCTCGCGCCCGAGGACATGGTGGGCGGCTGCCTGTTCCTGGCCTCGCGCGCGTCGCGGATGATGACCGGGCAGTGCCTGGTGATCGACGGCGGCGTGGTGGCGACGGGCTGAGGCGGATGCTGGTGAGGCTGCACGACACCCATGCCTATCCCGGTTGCCGGGCCAGCCTGCCGGAGGAGGTGCCGGGCGACGGGGACGTGCTGGTGCAGTTCTCGGACGGCGCCGAGACCCCCGGCCGGCTGCGGCCCGCCGAGGCCCGGCTGGACATCGCCGCCCATGTCACCGCCCGCGGCACCTGCATCGCCGCCAGGTCCTGGCGGCTGGCCCGCGACGGCGCCGGCTGGAAGATCGCCGCCCGCCTGCCCGGCCCGGGCTGATCGCCCGCCCGCATCGTCACCATCACAATTCCCCATTTGACGCCGCCGGGCCCCCGGCGCACCGTCGCGCGCCCGGGGCGCGCCGGGAGAGTCGTTTCCGGAGTTCCCGCATGAAGGCCCCGCTCGTCACCCCCGTCCTGGTTGCCGGCAGCGTCATCCTGATGCTGGGCTTCGCCATCCGGGCCAGCTTCGGGGTGTTCCAGATCCCCATCGCGCAGGAATTCGGCTGGGCGCGGGCCGAGTTCAGCCTGGCCATCGCGATCCAGAACCTGGCCTGGGGCATCGGCCAGCCGCTGTTCGGCGCGCTGGCCGAGCGGTTCGGCGACCGCCGCGCCATCGTGCTGGGGGCGGTGATGTATGCCGCCGGGCTGGTGCTGACGGCGGTGGCGGTCAGCCCCTTGCAGATGCAGCTCTTGGAGGTCGTGGTGGGCTTCGGGATCGCCGGCACCGGCTTCGGCGTGGTGCTGGCGGTGGTGGGGCGCGCGGCGGCGCCCGAGCATCGGTCGATGGCGCTGGGGCTGGCCACCGCGGCCGGTTCCGCCGGGCAGGTGATCGGGGCGCCGGCGGCCGAGATCCTGATGCAGTTCATGCCCTGGCAGGGGGTGTTCCTGGTCTTCGCCGCGGTGATCCTGGCCTCGCTGTCCCTGCTGCCGCTGATGCGGGGCACCACGCCGGCCAGCCGGGCCGAGCTGGAGGAGAGCCTGGGCCAGGTGCTGGGAAGGGCGATGCGCGACCCTTCCTATACCTTCATCTTCCTGGGCTTCTTCTCCTGCGGCTATCAACTCGCGTTCATCACCGCGCATTTCCCCGCCTTCGTGACCGAACGCTGCGCGGTGCCCGACCCCGGCGGGATGCTGGCGGGGCTGGGCATCTCCACCACCTCGGCGCTGGGGGCGGTGTCGATCGCGCTGATCGGGGTGGCCAACATCGCCGGCACCATCACCGCGGGCTGGCTGGGGAAGTATTACAGCCGCAAGTACCTGCTGGCCGGCATCTATGCCGCGCGCACGCTGGTGGCGGCGGCCTTCATCATGACGCCGATGACGCCCGCCACGGTGATCCTGTTCTCGCTCTGCATGGGCGCGCTGTGGCTGGCCACGGTGCCGCTGACCTCGGGCCTCGTGGCGCATCTCTGGGGCATCCGCTACATGGGCACGCTCTATGGCCTGGTGTTCTTCAGCCACCAGCTGGGCGGGTTCCTGGGGGTCTGGCTGGGCGGGCGGATGTACGACCTGACCGGGGACTACACGCTGGTCTGGTGGATCGGGGTGGGGGTCGGCGCCTTCTCGGCCATCGTGCACCTGCCGATCAACGAGCGCCGCCAGCCCGCGGCGGTGCCGGCCTGAGGCGGCTATTCCAGCGGCGCCACGATGATGATCTCCAGATCGCGCTCGGGCACGAAGCCGGTCTTCTCCATCACGAAGGTGGTGGGCCCGGTGCGCCGCAGCCCTTCGGCGCAGAGCGAGACGATGCGGGTCTCGGCGCCCTTGTCCACGGTCAGGCGGAAGCGGCCGATGGGGCCGGCCCAGCTGTTGGCCGTGCGCAGCACATAGGCGATGTTCCACGACACGCCCCAGACCTGGCCGCTGTCCTCCTCGGCCGGGGTCAGCCGCGCCATGATCGCGGCCGAGGTCGCCTCGTCGATGCAGTAGCGCGCCACGGTGTCCACCAGCCAGTCGTCGGGCGGATGGCTCCAGTAGAACAGCCCGCCGGTGGGGCGGCTTTCATAGTCGTGCTCCACCCGCACCACCGCGCCGGCGGGGAAGGTCTGGGTCCAGTGATAGCGCAGCACCACCGACCACAGCGGCCAGACCTCGGCCTCGCCCTCCTCGGGGGTGAAGAACTCCACCGCCCCCTCGGCCACCAGCTCGGCCTGCGCCGCCTGGGACAGGACGAGGATGGCATCGATGGCCTCGAAAGGGTCCAGCGTCAGCGGGATGCCGTGGCGGGCCAGCACCGCGGTCACCTCGCGGCCGGGCGTGTCGTACTGGGCCGAGAGCGGCCGGCTCTCGTCCCATTCCGGCTCGATCACCGCGATGCGGTCGATGTTCACCGCCACGGGCCGGCCGTCCACCCGGGCGGTGAAGTCCACCAGGTTCTCGCGGCCCAGATCCTCGGGCAGGTTGAAGTCGGACATCATCAGGTGGCTGATCGCGATGGGCGGCAGGGGAAAGATCACCTCGCCGGTCACGTCCTGCGCGGTCAGGTTGCGGAACTGGTAGGCCACATGGATGCGGTCGAAGCCGATGGTCAGGTCCTCGGTCTCCATCGCCACGGCGTCCGTGCGCCCGAAGGTCAGCCCCGTGGCCGAGAGCCCGCCGAACCCGTCGTTGGCCGAGGCGGTCCCCGCCGCCAGACAGAACGCCGCCGCCAGCACCCGCATCGCCCGCCCCTTCCGTGACCGGAACCACCCCAGCCCACAAAGCACCAAGGCGCCGATTCCGGGAAGGGGTTTCCTTTCCCCGCGCGCCGCGCCAAGGATGCGCCGTTTGACCCGCAGGGAGGGATGGGATGCGAGCCGGGATCGCCGCGCTGGTCGCGGCCTATGTGCTGAGCCAGTTCTACCGCGCCTTCCTGGCGGTGCTGGCCCCCGACCTCGGCCGCGACCTGGGCGCCACGCCCGAGGATCTGGCCACCGCCTCGGGCCTGTGGTTCCTGGCCTTCGCCGCCATGCAGCTGCCGGTGGGCTGGGCGCTGGACCGGATCGGGCCGCGGCTGACCACGGCGGTGGTGATGGGCCTGGGCGCGGGCGGCGGGGCCTTGTGGATGGCCTGGGCGGTCACGCCGGGCGACGTGAACGCGGCGATGATGCTGATCGGGGTCGGCTGTTCGCCGGTGCTGATGGCGGCCTATTACATCTTCGCGCGCAGCTTCTCGCCTGCGCTCTTCGCCACGCTGGCCGGGGTGACGGTGGGGATCGGCACCATGGGCAACATCGCGGCCTCGCTGCCGCTCGCCTGGGCCGCCGAGGCTTTGGGCTGGCGCGGCACCATGGTGGCGCTGGCCGTGGTGTCCGTGGCGGTGGCAGGCGTCGTGGGCCTGATGGTGCGCGACCCCGAACGGGTGACGGGGCCGACGAAGGGCTCGATCCTCGACCTGCTGCGGATGCCCGCGCTCTGGCCGATCCTGCCCATCGCTGCCACCAACTATCTGCCGCTGGGCGCGCTGCGCGGGCTGTGGGTCGGGCCCTATTACGCCGACGTGTTCGGCGAGGGGCCGGCGGGGATCGGCCTCGTCGCGCTGGTCATGGGGCTGGCCATGGTGGCGGGCAACTTCGCCTATGGCCCGGCGGACCGGATCCTCGGCACCCGCAAGTGGCTGAACTTCGGCGGCAATGCGATCACCGCGGCGGCGCTGGTGGCGCTGGCGGTGCTGCCGCCGGGGTGGTGGACCGGGGTGGTGCTGCTGGCGGTGATCGGCTTCTTCGGCGCCTCCTTCGCCATGGTGATCGCCCATGGCCGGGCCTTCTTCCCGCCGCATCTGGTGGGGCGGGGGGTGACGCTGCTGAACCTGTTTGCGCTGGGCTCGGTGGGGCTGGCGCAGTTCGCCACCGGCCGGTTCTTCGCCGCGATCCCGCCGGAGCCCGCCCATGCCCCCTATGCCGCGATCTTCTGGTTCTTCGCCATCGCGCTGGTCGTGGGGCTGATCCCCTATCTCTTCGCCCGCGACCGCACGGACTAGGCGAAGGCGCGTCCCTCCTCGGCCCGCTGGAAGTAGAGCAGGTCCAGCACCAGCGAGGGCCTGCCCAGCGCGGTCAGCGTGGCATGGGCCTGGCCGCGGTGGTGGGTCTGGTGGTTGAAGAAATGCGCGAGCGCCGGGGTCAGCCGCTGGGTGATCGTGGTCCGGTCCGCTATCGTGGTATAGGTGAAGGGGGCCGACAGCGCCGCCTCGGTCAGGCCCTCGACCCAGCCGATGATCCGCGCATCCTCCGCCTCGCGTGCCGCGCGCAGCCCCGGCAGGTCGGGGTGCAGGATCGCGTCCAGCGCCGCGGGGGCCTCGCCCTGGCCGGTGAAGCGGCGCATCCAGATCCGGTCGGTCACCAGCAGGTGGTTCAGCGTGCCGATCAGCGGGCCGAAGACCGCGCCCGTGTCGCGGTTCAGCTCTTCGGCGGTCAGCTCGGTCGCCGCCGCGTAGAGCCGCGCATTGGCCCAGCGGTTGTAGGCCGCGAACATCTGGAAATGCCGGTGCATGTCGAGCAATCCTCCTGCCGCGCGGCACCATCGCCGCGATTTGTTCCGTCCGCCCTTCCCCCCGCCACGCCCTTGCGCTAGGGGGGCGCGTCAACCCGAAGGAGGGCCGTCATGGGCTATCGTGTCGTCGTCGCGGGCGCCACCGGGAACGTGGGCCGCGAAATGCTGAACATCCTCGCCGAACGGGAATTCCCGGTCGACGAGATCGCCGCGCTTGCCTCGCGCAAGTCGCTGGGCACCGAGGTCAGCTTCGGCGACAAGACTTTGAAGACGAAGGATCTCGACACCTTCGACTTCGCCGGCTGGGACATCGCGCTCTTCGCCGTGGGGTCCGGCCCGACGAAGGAATACGCGCCCAAGGCCGCGGCGGCGGGCTGCATCGTGATCGACAACTCCTCGCTCTACCGCTACGACCCGCAGGTGCCGCTGATCGTGCCCGAGGTGAACGCGGATGCGGTCATGGGCTACAAGGCCAAGAACATCATCGCCAACCCCAACTGCTCGACCGCGCAGATGGTGGTGGCGCTGAAACCGCTGCACGACCGCGCGCGGATCAGGCGGGTGGTGGTGGCGACCTATCAGTCGGTCTCCGGCGCCGGCAAGGAGGGGATGGACGAGCTGTGGGACCAGACCAAGGCGGTCTACAACCCCACCGCCGAGGTGCCGCCGGCCAAGTTCACCAAGCAGATCGCCTTCAACGTCATCCCGCATATCGACGTCTTCCTGGACGACGGCTCGACCAAGGAGGAGTGGAAGATGGTGGCGGAGACGAAGAAGATCCTCGACCCCGCCATCAAGGTGACCGCGACCTGCGTGCGGGTGCCGGTCTTCGTGGGGCATAGCGAGGCGATCAACATCGAGTTCGAGGAGCCGCTGGACTGGCAGGAGGCGCAGGACATCCTGCGCGAGGCGCCCGGCATCCTGCTGGTCGACAAGCGCGAACCCGGCGGCTACGTCACCCCCATCGAATGCGTGGGGGAATACGCGACCTATGTGTCGCGCGTGCGGCAGGACCCGACGGTGGAGAACGGCATCTCGCTGTGGTGCGTCAGCGACAATCTGCGCAAGGGCGCGGCGCTGAACGCGGTGCAGATCGCCGAGGTGCTGGGGCAGAGGGTGCTGAAGAAGGGGTGACATAGTTCTCTGGCCGAAGCCCGCGGGGGATTTCGGACAGGAAGAGCAGGCCCTTCAAGACGATTGCCTTTCGGCCGGCGAAGGAGAAGACTTCGGGCGTTTTCATGCCCGGAGTCTTCCCCATGCGCATTTTCGCCCTGCTGCTGCTGACCGCCGCCCCGGCCTTTGCCGATACCATCGAGGCGCCCGGCGCCGTCACCGCGGTGACGCTCTATCCCGCGGGCGCCACGGTCACCCGCACCGTCAGCTTCTCCGCGCCCGCCGGCATCCATGAGATCATCATTCCCGGCCTGCCGCGGGATACGCGCGCCGAGGCCCTGCGCATCCGCGCGCCCGAGGGGGTGACGGTTGGGGCGGTCAGCCTGGCCACCGGCCGCCAGCCCGCCACCACTGAGCAGACCAGCCCCGAGGTGCAGGCGGCGAAGGCCGAGGTCGAGCGGCTGGAACTGGTGGTCGAGGAACGCCGCCGCGCCATCGCCGCCATCGGCGCCCGCACCGAGGCCGCCCGCGCCCGCGTGGCCTTCCTGCAATCGCTGGCCACCACCCAGGCGCAGCAGGCCGGAACCCTGCCCTCGGCCGAGGCCCTGCGCGCGCTGGCCGCGCTGGTGGGCGAGGAAGTGCGCGGCGCGCGGGAGGAGGAACTGGCGGCCAATGCCGAGACCGCCGCCGCCATGCGCGCCATGCAGCCCGAGGTCGAGGCGCTGGCCCGCGCGCAGGCCGCGCTCGCCGCGCTGACCGTGCCGCAGGCCGCCGGTGCCCCGGCGCTGGTGCTGAACCTGCAGACCGGCGGCGGCGAGGTGGCGCTGGAGGTCGACGCCCTGGCCGGCGAGGCCGGCTGGACCCCGGTCTACGACCTGCGGCTGACCCGCAATCCCGACCGGCTGGCGGTGGCGCGCGGCGTCTCGGTCTGGCAGGCGACGGGCGAGGACTGGCGGGGGATCGCGCTGACGCTTTCCACCGCCCGGCCCAGCGAGCAGAGCGCGCCCTCGGTCCTCTATCCCGAACTGCGGGCGATCTATCCCGAACCCCCGCCGATGGACTATTCCCGCGCGCCCGCGGCGGCCCCGCAGATGGGCGGGATGGCGGCGCCGCCGGCGGCCGAGGCCGACATGGCCTATTACACCGGCTTTTCGGTCGACATGCAGGGCACGGTGTTCAACCATCGCTTCGGCAATTCGGTCGACATCCGCTCGGGCGCCGACAACCTGCGGCTGACCATGGACGAGCAGGTGGTGGAGGTGGAGCTGCGGGCCGAGGCGGTGCCGATGCTGGACGCCACCGCCTATCTGGTGGCCACGCTCACCAACACCACCGGCCAGCCGCTGCTGCCGGGGCCGGCCACGCTCTATGCCGAGGGCGCGCTGGTGGGCGGCACCGGGCTTGCGCTGATCCCCCCGCAGGGCGAGGCCACCATCGGCTTCGGCGCCATCGACGGGCTGCGGCTGACGCGCACCGTGCCCTCGCGCCGGCAGGGCGAGGAGGGGATCATCACCACCGGCAACCGCATCGAGGAGGTGGCCGAGATCCGGGTCGAGAACCTGACGGGCGAGAGCTGGCCCCTGCGGGTGATCGACCGCATCCCCTATTCGCAGCAGGACGACCTGACCATCACCACGCTGGCCACCCCGCCCGCCACCCGCCGCGACCCCGAGGGGCAGCGGGGGCTGATGGAATGGGACTTCGACCTCGCCCCCGGGGCCGAGCGGGTGATCAGGCTGGAAACCCGCATCGCCTGGCCGCGGGGGATGCTGCTGCGGTAGGGTGGCGGAGGGCCGGCTGCCTCCTCGCCCGGCGCGGCAGGAAACCCCGCCGGGACGCCTGGCGCCTCCC
>JBBCJM010000247.1:0-30667 GCA_037190175.1 Paracoccaceae bacterium
GGTGCAGCTGCGCGGCGAGATCGCGGCCATCGGCGACGAGAAGGCGCGCGCGACGATGACCGCCGCGCTGGCCCGCGCGGTCGAACTGCTGCGGACGGGCGAGGTCGAGCAGGCGCTGGCCCTGATGAAGAAGCTGCAGGAGGCGCTGCGCGGCGCGGGGCGAAGCGCGGACGAGGCCCAGCCGGCCAGGGTACTGCCCCTGTGGTCGGCCGCCCGCGACACCACCGGAGAGCAGATCGGCAAGTTGCAGGCACAGCTGAGGCAGAGCGGCCTGCCGCTGTTCGAGCGCATCGCCGACAAGGGCCTGAACGGGGTGACCGATGGCCAGCTGACCGGGATGCAGGCGGCGCTGATGGACTATGAGGCCGCGGCCGGCCCTGCCCGCGAGGCGGCGCGGGAGAAGCTGCGCGCCGCCATCGCCGCGATGCGGGGCTTTCTGTCCTCCAACCCCGTCCTGCCGCTGCTGGATGCCAATCCCTTCGGCGTCGAGGTCACGATCCGCGCATCGCTCGGCGGCGCGCTGGACGCCATCGACGCCGCCATCACCGCGTAACGCCGGAAGAGGCCATGGCAAGGAAGAAATGGACGCGGATCGAGATCGAGTGGGGCGTGCAGCTTGCGCGCGAGATCGGCACCGATCCGAGCTATGAGGACGACGACTTCGACGAGGATTTCGACGACGACCTGCGCGGGATGGTCGAGGACTATCTGCTCGGCCCGCTGCACGGCGTCGCGGATCTGGCGCCCCTGGTTCCGGGGGCGCATCCCGACGACATCGAGGCGCTGCGCCGCAAGCGGGACGAGGTGCTGGACGCGATCGGGCAGATGGACAACTTCGGGATGCAGGCGGCGCTCCAGCGGCCGCCGCTCCACGACTTCGGCGGCGAGATCGCCGCGCTGACCCAGGCCGTCAGGGCCAGGGCGCTGGAGGCCGAGCGCATCCGCGGCGAGGTGACGACGCGCGAGACGCCCAAGGACGCCGACGAGGATCAGGCCGCGGCCCTGGTGCAGGAGCGCCGGAAGGTCCTTGACTGCCTGGCGCCCGTACCGCTGGCGGCCGGGGACGTCGAGGCGGCGAAGGCCGCGCTGGGGGCGCTGGACGAGACGCTGGGGAAGATCGTCGAGGCCATCGGCAAGCTGAAGACCGAGATCGAGGAGATCGGCAAGAAGGGCGCGGAGGTCCCGCGCGACGCCCCGCTGAAGGACCAGCGCGACCGGCTGAAGAAGGCGGGCGACGAACTGGCCGAGGCGCTGAAGGGGCCTGCCACGGCCAAGACGCGCGATGCCGCGAACGAGGCGCTGGACCGGCTGACCAAGGCCGCCGAAGAGGTTCGGGCGGAGGTCGAGGAATTCGGCGGGAACGAGGCCATCGCCGGGCTCTGCGCGGCCTTCGGGGCGCCGGTGGACGATTTCGAGGCGGTCGAGGCCAAGTTCGGCGGCCGCAAGCCGATGCAGGCGCTGCTGAAGGCGGTTCCGGTCGGGGACATCCGCAAGCTCAACGACGCGATGACCGCGGACGGGCTGGCCGCGGCGGTCAAGGCCTTCGCCACGCCGGCGGCCATGGCGGAGGCGGCGAAGGATCTGGGCGGGGCGGAAAGGTTCGCGGCGCTCTGCACGAAATCCGCCTCGCCGGAAAAGGCCAGGGAGCTGGTCAACGATCTGGGCGCGGGGTTCGTGGGCGCGCTGATGGGCGACACCAACGACCCCGCGGGGGCGGTGGCCTTGCACGGCGCCTTCGGCGGCAACGTGACCCCGCTGAAGGACCTGATGAAGGAAGGCGGGTTTGCGAAGAAGCCCAAGGCGCTGGCCGCGCTGCTGACCGCGGGCTGCGACAACAAGCCCGACCAGTTCGTCGCCTTCTGCAAGGGCTTCGACGGCAAGGAGGCGCGCGAGGATCTCGCCGGGCTGGTCGACGCCGGCGGGCTGGGCGACGCGCCCGAGGCCTTCGGCGTGCTGCTGAAGACGGGATGCGACGGCAAGCCCGAGGGCATGAAAGCGATGGCCACCGCCTTCAAGGACCCCGCGGCGCGCACCGGGCTGAAGGGGCTGCTGGAAGACGGCGGGCTGAAGGGCCAGAAGGGCGGCGACGGCGACATCGGCAACGACACGCTGGCCATGATGCTGAAACACGGCGCGGGGCCGCGCCCCCCGGGGGCGGTCGATGCCGAGGAAAAGCGCCGGGCCGAGATGCTGGCGGGGCTGGCCAAGGGAATGGACAAGGCCGCCTGCGACCGGCTGAAGGGCACGCTGGCCAAGGGCGGCTTGGGCGCCGAGCCCGAGGTCTTCGGCCATGTCCTGGGCCACGGCTGCAAGGGCGGGGATCCCGGCAGGCTGAACGCGCTCACCACCGAGCTTGCGGCCGGCGGGCGGCAGGAGAAGCTGAAGAAGGTGCTGCTGCAGGGCGGCTTCGGCGCGAAGGACGACACCGGCGCGGCGACCGGCATCAAGACCGAATGCCTGGGCAAGCTGGTCGGAAAGGGCTGCGAGGGCAAGCCGGCCGAGGTCTCCGCGCTGCTCGATGCGCTGGGCGACCAGGACATCGCCCGCATGAAGGGCCTGATGAAGACGGGCGAGCTGGGCAAGCACCCGGACGTGCTGGCCAATGCCTACAAGCACGGCTGCCTCGCCGATCCCACCGGCGCGCATGACGGGGCGAAGGATCCGGCCCTGCTCAAGCGGATGATGACCTCCTTCGGCGACCCCCAGGGGCAGGCCCTGTTCAAGAACATGCTGACCGGCGGGGGCTTCGACGAGGCCGGCAAGGAGGAGCGTCTGGGCAGCATGTTGCGCCATGCCTTCACCCCGCCGTCGCACAAGCCGAACCCCGGCAAGCAGCGGCCCGAGGGGCTGCGCCAGCTGGCGAATTCGTTCACCGGGCATTTCGGCGAGCTCAAGACCATGATGGCGGCGATGGAGGCCGCCCCCGGCCACGTTCTGGAAACCAGCACGGCCGACGAGCCGAACCAGCCCGGCAAGGGCCTGGGCAACGTCATCCACGCGCCGAAGTTCAACGGCAATCCGACGACGCTGCGGACCCAGTTCTTCCAGCCGCTCAACGCGCGCGCCACCGGCGGCAACGTCGGCTCGGACGGCACCTGGGCGCAGCCGCCCAGCCCGCCGCGCATGGGGATGCAGCAGCTCCTGCAGACCGGCGCCTCGTTCCAGCACAAGCCCATCGCGAACCCGGTCGTACCCTGCAGCGACGGGGCCGGGCACAGCTACGATCTGGACATGGAGCATGTGGCCGGCCGCCACAGCCGCGCGCAGGGCAAGTTCCACCTGAACACCACGCCGGAGATGGGCACGACGCTCTATCCCCGCGAGACCGACGAGACCAAGATCAAGAAGCTGGTCGAGGATTCGCTGAAGAACGGCGGCGCGCTCGCCGGCGGGCCCGCCATGAGAAGCGGCCCGCCGCCCCCGGCGCCCAGAAACATTCCCCCGCAGGATGTCCATGACCTTGTCGGGCCGGTGCACAACAAGTTCATGCGGGTTGACGCCAACGACGGAACCGGCGAGCGGAGCCGGATCGGGTTCAAGAAGATCGGCGGGGGGCCCATCCACATCGCGCAGTTCTATCCGCAGGCCGGCGCCGGGCTGGAAAAGATCCAGACCAATGATTTCATCACGTTGCGCAATGCGCTGACCAACAATCCGACGGGGTACCGATGACCGAGGTGACCGCCACCCTTTCGCTGCTGGACCGCAACGACCGGACCGTGGCCGAGGCCGAGATCCCCGGCCTGGGGCCCGATGCGGTCTGGCCGCTGTCGCGGCAGGAGGGCACCGTCTCGCTGCACCACGCCGGCCACAGGGAGGATTTCGGCGACGACCTGTCCTACCTGATCTCGATGCTCTGCACCGACCTTCCGGCCCGGCTGCGCGACGACGGAGAGGTCATCCACGCCGGCTTCGCCAACCCCGAGGTCGTCACCTTCACCCGCGCCGGCCCCAAGGTCACGCTTTCGGGCGAGTACCGCAGCCCCGTCGACTATCCCGCGCAGGAGCTGATCGCGGCGCTCGCCTCGGTGGCGCAGCGGTTCCCCGCGATGCTGGCGGCGCTCTGGCCCGACCTGCCGCAGGAGGAACGCGACGGCTATGCCGAAGGCGCCCGGCTCGCGGCCGAGGCGGCCGGAGACGCGCCGGGGGCCTAGCGGCCCCGGATGGGGCTGGCGGGCCGTTGCGGGTTTTGCCATGGTGGCGGCGCCGTGGAGAATGCGGGTGAAGGATCGCCATTGTTTCCTGATGGTGCGGAACAGGCCATGACGACCCGCCCTGCGCCGGGCAGCCCCCTGGCCGGATTGAAACCGGCCAGCCGGCACGGCCGCATCACCGCGGTGTCGATGATGAAGGACGAGGGGCCCTTCGTCCTGGAATGGATCGCGCATCACCTGGCGGTGGGGTTCACCGACATCGTGGTCTATACCAACGACTGTTCGGACGGCACCGACGACATGCTGATCCGGCTGGAGGAGCTGGGCCTGGCCCATCACCGGCGCAACGTCATCCCCGAGGGGCTGCGGCCGCAGCCCTCGGCGCTGAACCACGCGCAGGAAGAGCCGCTGGTGGGCGGCAGCGACTGGGTGCTGGTGTTCGACGCCGACGAATTCCTGTGCATCCGCCATGGCGACGGCACGCTGGACCCGATGCTGGACGCCGCGGTGGCGCAGGGGGCGAACGGCATCGTCATCACCTGGCGCATCTTCGGCTCGGGGGGCGTGCAGGACTGGTCGCGCGATCCGGTGACGGAACAGTACCTGATGGCCGCGCCACCCGACTGGAACAAGGGCTGGGGGGTCAAGACCCTGTTCCGCTTCGACCCCGAGTACTGGAAGCTGGGCATCCACCGGCCCAAGATGAAGACCAAGTGGCTGGAGACCGGCTTTCCCGACACGGTGAAGTGGCTGAACGGCTCGGGCCGGCCGATGGAGGACTATTTCAAGTTCCGCGGCTGGCGCTCGATCACCCGGACCATCGGCTATGACTGGGTGCAGATGAACCACTATGCGGTGAAGTCGATCGACAGCTATGCGATCCGCAAGTTCCGCGGCAACGTGAACTTCAAGAAGGACAAGTACAACGCCGACTACTGGGCGCTGCAGGACCGCAACGAGGTGCGCGACGAGACGATGCTGCGCTATTCGGCCGAGCGGACGCGCATCTTCGACCTGCTCCTGACCGACCCGGTGCTGAACCGGCTGCATTTCGCCGCGGTGGAGCGGGCCGAGACGCGGCTGGCCGAGTTCAAGGGCACCCCGGCCTATGAGGAGCTGGTCGCCGGGCTGAAGGCCGCGGCCCGGGTGCCGATCGCCGAGGTGGTGGCCAAGCCCCCGCAGCCGCGCGACCGCGAAAGGATCGCGGCGCTGATGAGCCGGGTGGAAAAGGCCGCGGGCGAGCGGCAGCGGGCCGAGCGCCGGGCGGCGGGCGCCGCACCGGCCCGGGGGTTGGTGAACGAACCGGCGCAGGCCCCGGCGCCCGGCGCGGCCTGGGTGGCCAACCACGGGGTGCTGCTGCCGGCCGACCCCGGCCATTTCACCGCGCAGGCGCAGGCGCTGATCGCGGCGGGCAAGTTCGAGCGTGGTCTGGCCCGCGTCCTGCCCCGGCTGGTGCAGGGCGCGCGGCGGCATCTGGAGCTGGGGTCCGGCTGCGGCTTCCGCGCGGCGCTGCTGGCGCGCGCCCTGCCCGGCCTGGCCCAGGCGGTGCAGGAGAGTCATCCCGCCCGGCTGCGGCTGGTGCAGACGGTCTGGGCCCGCAACGGCCTGGCCGAGGGCCCCGGCCTGCGGCTGCTGCCCGGGCCGATGGATCTGGCCCGCCTGATCGCGGAGTTCGCGCCCGACAGCCTGCTGGTCGCCGACCCGGGGCTGGACCCGGATGCCGTCGCCGCCGCGCTGCCGGGCGGGATCGGCACCCTGATCCTGGCTGGCCCCGCCATGGCGCAGGCCCCGCGCTGGCGCGCGGCCTTCCCCGCGCTGGCCGGGCTGCACCCCGACGACCCGCAGCCGGAATTCCTGCTGGCCCGCGCCCCGCGGGCGGCCTGACCCTCATTCCCGGCGCGAAGGCCGGATGTCCCTGGGAGCTGACATGACCGAACCGAACCGCCGCCCCGTCGCCTCGCTCTGGATCGGCCCGCGGCTGCACTACATCAACCAGCTGTGCCTCCTGAGCCACGTGCGGCAGGGGCATCCGACCACACTCTTCTGCACCGAGGCGGTGTCGAACGTGCCCGAGGGGATCGCGGTCCGCCCGGCGGCCGAGATCATGGACATCGACATGGAGATCGTGCGCCAGACCTCGGAAAGCTTCCTGTCCAACGTGTTCCGCTACAAGATGATCCAGAAGACCGATGCGATCTGGATCGACTGCGACGCCTATTGCCACCGGCCCTTCCCCGACGCGATGGACCATATCTATGCCGGCCACGGCTTCCGCGGCGCGCTGAACTGCGGGGTGGTCTATATCCCGCCGCAGGGCCGGCTGATCGAGGCGCTGCTGGATTACTACGACAACCTGCCCGAGGCCCCGGCCTGGTTCAACAAGCAGCAGCGCAAGCGGCTGGACAAGCAGGACCGTTCGCTGCCGCAGGCCGTGCGGATCTACAACGCCGAGCGCACCGCCTTCGGGCCGCAGGCGTTCACCTGGTTCGCCCAGCAGACCGGCGACTACGACCGCGCGCTTTCGCACGACGTGCTCTACCCGGTGCCCTTCCAGCTGAACGACGTGTTCTTCGACCCCCATGGCCGGGTCGAGGGGCATTTCACCGACAACACCCTGTCGGTCCACCTCTACACCAACGGCACCCGGCCCTGGTGGCGCAAGAACCCGCCGCTGGCCAACTCCTATGTCGCGCGCATGTGCGACCATATCGGCGTCGACCCGACGAAGGCGCTGGAGGAGTAGCGGGTGACGGCCCGCCGGGAACAAGATCGTGACACCCACCGGCGGTTGTGCCATTGTTTCCCGAAACGAACCAAAAAACAGAAACCACGTGTCGAGCACGCTTCCTGAAGACGAGATCGTCGCCACCTGTCACGGTGTCGAAGTGCTGCGGGCGAGGTTCTCGCCGGGCATGATCGCCGCGCTGAACGAGGGCCGCTACGAGGGGCGCGAGATCGCCTGCGGGCTGGCGGCCATCCCGGACGGCGCGCGGCTGCTGGAGCTGGGCGCGGGCTCGGGCGTGGTGGGCGCGGTGCTGAACCGCAACCTGAAGCTGGCCGCCACCCTGTCGGTCGAGGCCAACCCCGACCTCCTGCCCTTCATCGAAAGGCTGCACCGCCACAACGGGCTGGAGGCGGCCATCACGGTGAAACACGGCGTGGTGCTGAGCGCGCCGGATGCGCCCGAGGCGGTGACCTTCCACGTGCAGGGCAATTTCCTGGGCTCCAGCCTGCAGGCCCGGCCCGGCAAGCGGACGCGGCAGGTGCAGGTTCCGGTGCTGCGCTATGACGAGCTGAAGAAGAGCTTCCCCCACGACGCCATCATGATGGACATCGAGGGCGGCGAGCTGGATTTCCTGCGCCACGCCGACCTGACCGGCGTTAGGGTCTTCGTGGCCGAGATGCATCGCGACGTCTATGGCCGCGAGGGGATGCAGGAATGCCGCCGCCTGCTGGAGGCGGGCGGCCTGTCCTTCGACGGCGATCTGAGCAGGGCCGGCGTTCATGTCTACCGGCGCGGCTGAGCCCGCCGAGACCGACGAGGCGCGCGCCGCTCCGCTGGCGCCGATCTTCCCGCCGCCGCCGGAGGTGGAGGGTCTGGACGACATCGCCGGGATGGACAGCTTCCTGCTGCGCGGCGGGCTGGTGGATGCCTGGTTCGTGCGGCGCTCGGACGTGCTGCTGGTGACCTTCGACAACCTGGGCTCGATCGGCGAATACGACCCGCCCCAGCCCTGGCTGCAGGGGCGGGCGGCCAAGGCCGGGTTCTCGATCCTGGGCCTGATGGCCAGCCGCAAGGACTGGTATCGCAACGAGGATACCCCGCGGCTGATCGCCCGATTGCGCGAGGCCGGGCTGTTCGACGGGTTCCGCCGGGTGGTCTTCGCGGGCGCCTCGATGGGCGGCTTTGCCGCGCTGGCCTATTCGGCGCTGGTGCCCGGTTCGGTGGTGCTGGCCTTCAGCCCGCAGAGCACGCTGGCGAAGGGGCTGGCCCCGTTCGAGACCCGCTACCGCTATGCCGCGCGCAAGTGGGACTGGCAGGGCCCGGCGTTCCTGGACGCCGCGACTGCTGTCGGGCAGGCGGCCGAGATCTGGCTGGTCTACGACCCTTTCGTGGCCGAGGATGCCGCCCATGCCCGCCGCATCACCGGCCCGCAGGTCCGCCATCTGCGGGTGGGGCACCTGGGGCACCGCGCCATCCGCGGGCTGAAGACGCTGGGCGTGCTCCAGACCCTGATCGAGGGCGTGGCGACCGGAACGCTGGACCCGCCGGCCTTCGCCCGGGGCCTGCGGGCGCGGCGCGGGCATGTGCCCTGGCAGCGCAGCCTGCTGGCCGAGGCCGAGCGGCGCGGGCACCTGCGGCTGGCCGAGGCGGCGGCGAAACGGCTGGCACAGGACGATCCCGACAACAGGTTCGCGCGCCGGGCGGCGAAGCGGCTGCGGGCCGCCCCGGCGGCGGAAGCCGGCGACCGCTCGCTCTTCGTGGGCCCCCCCGCGCACCCCTTCACCGGCGAGATCGCGCTTCTGTCCCGCGCGCTGGTGATCCCCGAGCGCGCGGCGGACCGGCCGCTGGCCTGCGGCGTGCTGGATGCGGCCGGGCAGTGGTGCGAGCTGTCCCGCGGCTGGATCCGCGCCCGGAAATCCTACCCCGAGCCCCGGCTGGCCCCCGGCGAGGAGATCGCCGACCTGCCCGGCTCCCACCTCTATGCCGGGCATTTCCGCGGCCATTTCGGGCATTTCCTGGTCGAGGCCACCGCCCGGCTCTGGGCGCTGGACCATGTGGAAAGGCCCGACGGCATCCTCTACCTGCCCTATCGCGGCCAGGTCGGCCCGATGGAACGCGCGATCCGGGAACAGGCGCCGTTCTTCCGGCTGCTGGGGATCGACATCCCCGTGCGCACCTTTGGCCACATCGTGCGGGCCGAACGGCTGATCGTCCCGGAGCTGGGCTTCGGCTGGGTGGAGCGTTACGCCGGATCGCCCGCCTACCGCGCCTTCATGCAGGGCCGCCTGAAGGCCGCGGCCCGGCCGGAAGGCGGCGAAAGGCTCTACATCTCGCGCTCGCAGCTGAACGCGCAGCGGGGCGGCATCCTGGGCGAGACGGTGATCGAGGAGAACCTCGCCCGGCTGGGCTTCGAGATCTTCCACCCCCAGCGCCATCCGCTGGAGGTGCAGCTGGCCCGCTATCGCGCGGCACGGCAGATCGTGGCGCTGGACGGCTCGGCCCTGCATCTGGCCGCCTATGTCCTGCCCGAGGGCGCCCGTGTCGCCATGATCAAGCGCCGCTCGCGCGCCAATGTGGCCGACTACCTGTTGCAGTTCCGCTCGTTCTGCCGGGTCGAGCTGGACGTGCTGGACGCGATCCGCACCGACTGGGTGGCGGGCGACGCGGCCCGCTCGGATTACCGCTCGGTGGGCGAGGTGGATTTCGCCGCGCTCTTCGACCGGCTGAAAGCGCTGGGCTACGTGCCGCCGGATTTCCGCCCCGACCTGCCCGGCCGCAGGGAGATCCGCGCCCTGCTGCGGCAATACGAGGACAGGCGGGGCCAGCCCCTCCGCGCCCTGCGGGCCGAGGAAGCCCACCCGGAGGAGGAAGACTGATGCCCTCCAGCCTCACCGTCTATTTCATCGTGGAGCCGCCCGAGTATCAGCTGATGGCCTGCTATCTGGCCGCCTCGCTGCGCGAGCAGTTCGGCGAGGGGCTGGCGCTGGTGGGCTATTGCCCCGAGCAGAAGCTGGGCGATGTGCAGGACGAGGTGAAGGAGGCGCTGCGGCGGCTGCGGGTGGACCTGCGCGGCTTTCGCACCGAGGGGCGGTTCGATCCGCCCTATCCGCACGGCAACAAGATCCTCGCCACGCTGGAGCCGCGCGAGACCGCGTTTTCCTGCTTCATGGATTCCGACATCCTGTGCCTGCGGCCGAACCGGGTCGAGAACATCGCCCGGCCGGGGCATGTCACGCTGTCCAAGGCCGCCTCGTTGAACTGGGCGCCGCAAAGCATCTGGGACCGGATCTACGCCACCTGCGACATGCCCCTGCCGGAAGAGCGGTTCAAGCTGATGAAGCAGCGCAAGGGAAAGCCGCAGATCCCCTATTTCTCCTCGGGCCTGTTCAGCTTTCCCGAAGGGCACCGCAACGCCGAGGGGCTGGGCTTTCCGCAGGTCTGGATGCAGGTCGCGCAAAGGCTGGACGCCAACCCCGACCTGCCGAAGCGCCGGCCCTATCTGGACCAGATGTCGATGCCGCTGGCGATCCGCAGGGCGGGGCTGGACTGGAACATCCTGGCCGACGAGCAGCATTTCATCCTGGGCGGGCGCGAGCGCGGCCAGCCCCTGCCGGCGGAGCGGGAGATCTTCACCGTGCACTATCGGGTCTGGGAGGTGCTGAAGGAAACCGGCCTGTCGCGCCGGGCCAAGGACATGCTGGAACGCCACGCCGGGGTGCGGCGGCTGGCGCAGATTTCCCGCCGCCTGCAGGCAGCCTAGGCCCGCCCCTCGTGCACCGCGTGGCAGGCCACGCCGTCCAGCAGCGCCGGGATCTCCACCCGGCAGCGGTCGTTGGCCAAGGGGCAGCGCGGATGGAAGGGGCAGCCGGGCGGCGGGTCGATGGGGGAGGGGATCTCGCCCTCCACCCGCCGGCGGCGGCGGCCGGTCATGTCGATGTCGGGCACCGCGTCCAGCAGCATCCGGGTATAGGGATGGCGCGGGGCGGCGAAGAGCGTGGCCGCATCCGCCACCTCGGCCAGCCGGCCGAGGTAGAGCACCCCGATCCGGTTCGCCATGTGCCGCACGACCTGCAGGTTGTGCGAGATGAACAGGTAGGTCAGCCCGAACTCGCCCTGCAAGTCCTTCATCAGATTCAGGATCTGCGCCTGCACCGACACGTCCAGCGCCGAGGTGGGCTCGTCGCAGACGATGAAGTCCGGCCGCGCCGCGAGCGCCCGGGCGATTGCGATGCGCTGGCGCTGGCCGCCCGAGAACTGGTGCGGGAACTTCACGCCGTCCTCGGGGGCAAGGCCGACCAGCGTCAGCAACTCGCCCACCCTCTGGCGGCGCTTGCGGTCGTCCATGGTGCGCTCGAACACCCGCAAGGGCTCGGCCACGATGTCGGTGACGCGCCAGCGGGGGTTCAGGCTGGCCAGCGGGTCCTGGAAGATCATCTGGAACCGCCGCCGCAGCCGCCGCGCCTCGGCGCCGCGCAGCCCCTCGACCAGCGGGCGGCCGTCGAAGACGATGTCGCCCTGCGTGGGCTCCAGAAGGCCCACGATCAGCCGGGCGATGGTGGACTTGCCCGACCCGCTTTCGCCCACCAGCGCGAAGGTCTGGCCCCGGGGCACCGCAAAGCTGACCTCGGTCACCGCGTTGACGTAGATGCGGCCGGTTCCTTCCAGCTTGCGGTTCAGCCAGGGGGGCGACACGTCGAACCGGCAGGACAGGCCGCGCACGTCGAGAAGGGGGGCGCTCATGCCTCGGTCACCTCGGGGTAAAGCCAGCAGGCCACCCGGCGCCCGGGCATGATCTCGGAGGCCGCGGGCCGATGGGCCACGCAGCGGTCGAAGGCGTGGCGGCAGCGGGGGTTGAAGGCGCAGCCCGGCGGGATGGCCGAGAGCCGCGGCATCGCCCCGGGGATCTGCACCAGCCGCTCGAGGTTGGCCCCCATCCGCGGGATCGCCCCCATCAGGCCGGCGGAATAGGGGTGCTTGGCGTCCTTGATCACCTCGCGCACCGGGCCGATCTCGGCGATGCGGCCGGCATACATCACCGCCACCCGGTCGGCCGTCTCGGCGATCACCCCCATGTCGTGGGTGATCAGCATGATCGCCGCGCCCTGTTCGGCGCAAAGCTCCTTCATCACGTCGATGATCTGCGCCTGCACGGAGACGTCCAGCGCCGTGGTGGGCTCGTCGGCGATCACCAGGTCGGGCTCGGCGCAGAGCGCCAGCGCGATCACCACCCGCTGCCGCATCCCGCCCGAGAACTGGTGCGGATAGTCGTCGATCCGCCGCGCGGCATCGGGGATGCCCACCCGGTCCAGCAGACCCACCGCCTTCTTCCGCGCCGCCTCGCGCGTCATCGGCAAGTGGGTGCGGATGGTCTCCACGATCTGGTCCGAGATCCGGTACAGCGGGTTCAGCGAGGTCAGCGGATCCTGGAAGATCATCCCGATCCGGCGGCCGCGGATGCCGCGCAGCTCCTCCTCCGGCAGGTTGTCGATGCGGCGGCCGTGCAGGCGGATCTCGCCCCCGGCGATCCGCCCCGGGCGCTCGATCAGGCCGATCACCGCGGCCCCGGTCATCGACTTGCCGGCGCCGGATTCGCCCACCACCCCCAGCACCTCGCCCGGCTGGATCTCGAAGGACACGCCGTCCAGCGCGGTGAGGATGCCGTGGCGGGTGGGAAACTCCACGGTCAGGTCGCTGACGGTCAGCACGGGCTGGGTCATGGCGCTCACCTCAGCCGGGGGTTCAGCGCGTCGCGCAGCCAGTCGCCCAGGAGGTTGACCGACAGCGCCAGCAGCACCAGCGTCACCGCCGGGAAGAACAGGATCCACCATTCGCCCGAGAACAGGAACTGCTGGCCGATGCGGATCAGGGTGCCGAGCGAGGGCTGCGTGGGCGGCACCCCGACGCCCAGGTAGGACAGCGTCGCCTCCTCGATCACCGCCAGCGCCAGGTTGATGGTGCCGATCACCAGCACCGGGCCGGTCACGTTGGGCAGGATGTGGCGGATCAGGATCAGGATCGGATGCACCCCCATGATCCGGGCGGCGGACACGTAATCCTTCTGCTTCTCGACCATCGTCGCCCCGCGCACGGTGCGGGCGAACTGCGCCCAGTTGGCCAGGCCGATCGCCAGGATCAGCACCCAGATCGCCATGCTTTCCTGCTGGTTGGCCGGGATGATCCCCCGGGCGATGCCGAAGATCAGCAGCGCGATCAGGATCGCCGGGAACGACAGCTGGATGTCGGCGACCCGCATGATCACCGCGTCGATCGCGCCGCCATTGTAGCCCGCGGCCAGCCCGGCGGTGACGCCGATCAGGATCGCCAGCATGGTGGCGCTGAACCCCACGAAGAGCGAGATGCGGCTGCCGTACATGATGGTGGACAGCACGTCGCGGCCCTGGTTGTCGCTGCCCATCAGGAAGAAGTTGCCGGTGAAGGCGGATTCCGAGGCGGGCGGGGTGAACCCCTCCATCAGGTTCAGCGTGGCGGGGTTGAACGGGTCATAGGGCGCGATCCAGGGCGCCAGCACCGCCATCAGGATCAGGAACAGCGCCGTCAGCGTGGCCACGATGGTCAGCGGCGAGCGTTTCCAGGAATACAGCAGGTCGCTGTCCAGCGCGCGGCGCAGGGGCCCGGGCGGGCGCGGCGGGGCCACGGGGGCGGCGGTGCGGTCGGTGCGGTCGGGGCGGTCGGCCATGGCGGATCAGCCCCCCAGCCGCAGCCGCGGATCGACCACGTAGTAAAGGATGTCCACGATCAGGTTGATCACCACGAACACGAGCGCGATGAACATCAGGTAGGCCGCCATCACCGGCACATCGACCACCTGCACCGAGGTGATGAAGAGCGAACCCACCCCCGGCCACTGGAACACCGTCTCGGTCACGATGGCGAAGGCGATCACCGAGCCCAGCTGCAGCCCGGCGATGGTGATGACCGGCACCATGGTGTTCTTCAGCGCATGGCCGAAGTTGATGGCGCGCTGGGTCAGGCCGCGGGCGCGGGCGAAGCGGATGTATTCGGTGCGCAGCACCTCCAGCATCTCGGCCCGCACCAGCCGCATGATCAGCGTCAATTGGAACAGCGACAGGGTGATCGCGGGCAGGATCAGCGACTTCAGCCCGCTTTCGGTCAGCAGCCCCGTGCGCCACCCGCCCAGATCCACCACCTGCCCGCGGCCGAAGGAGGGCAGCCAGCCCAGCTCCACCGCGAAGATGTAGATCAGCCCGATCCCGATCAGGAAGGTGGGCAGCGAGACGCCGACCAGCGAGGCGGCCATGATCAGCCCGGCCCCCATGCTTTTCGGCCTGAGCGCGGTATAGACGCCCAGCACCACCCCGAAGACCAGCGCGATGGTGGCCGAGGCGAAGGCCAGCTCGATGGTCGCGGGCAGGCGCGACAGGATCAGCTCGGTCACCGGCTGCTGCAGCCGGTAGGAGATGCCGAACTCGCCCTGCAGGGCGTTGCCGATGAAGCGGGCGAACTGCACCACCACCGGGTCGTTCAGCCCCAGCCTTTCGCGCATGATCTCCTGGTCGGCGATCCGGGTCTCGACCCCCACCATGCTGGCGATGGGGTCGCCCACGAAACGGAAGACCGCGAAGGCGATGAGCGCCACGACCAGCATGACGAGGACCGACTGCGCCAAGCGGCGGATGATGAAGGCCAGCACGGGCGGTCCTCGCGGATCATGGCTGATGCTGATGGCAAGCCGCCGCGCCAAGGGGTCCCCGGCGCGGCGAGCGGATGTCGGGGGGCCGGTCAGTTGCCGAAGGTGACCATCGTCATCAGCGGCTGGTTCTCGGGATGCACGGCCAGGCTGATGTCCTCGCGCATCGCATAGGCCAGCACCTGGTTGTGGATCGGCAAGAGCACGCGGTCGGCCTTCACCACCTCCCAGATCTCGGCGATGGTCGCGTTGCGCTTGTCCAGGTCGACCTCGGTGCCCAGCGACTGGATCTTCGCGTCAAGCTCGGGGTTGGTGTAGAGGCCCACGTTGTAGGCGCCGTAGTTGCCTTCCTTCGAATGGATCAGGTCGTTGAAGACATAGGCCGAATCGAAGGTGGGCACGCCCCAGCCCAGCAGGTAGAAGTCGGTGTCGTTGCTGAGGATCAGCGGCGAGTGCTGCGCGACCGGCCGCGAGGCCAGCGTCACGTTGATCCCGATCCGCCCCAGCATCCCGGCCACCGCCTGGCTGATCGCCTCGTCGTTGACATAGCGGTTGTTGGGGGTGTCGAGCGTCACCGTGAAGCCGTCCGGGTAGCCGGCCTCGGCCAAGAGCGCCTTGGCCCGGTCGAGGTCGGGGGCGGGATAGGCGTCCAGCTCCTCGGTCCAGCCGTTCACGAAGGGCGGGTTGGCCACGCCGGTCGGGATCGACTGGCCGCGCATCACCACCTGCCGGATCGCGTCGCGGTCCACCGCCAGCTCCATCGCCTCGCGCACGCGCGGGTCGTCGAAGGGGTTGCGGTCGGTGACGTTCGAGGATTTCAGCGGCGCGTCGCCGAACTTGTAGCCGAAATAGATCACCCGGTTCTCCGGCCCGGTCTCGACCTTGATCCCGGCGGTGGACTGCAACCGCTCCACGTCCTGCACGGGCACGTCCTGCACGATGTCCACCTCGCCGGACAGCAGCGCCGCGATCCGGGTCGCCGCGTCGGTGATGGGCAGATAGATGATCTCGGTGACCGGGGGCTTCTCCTCGGCCCAGTGGTTCTCGTTGCGCGTCAGGACCGAGCGCACGTCCACCTCGCGCGAGCTGAGGATATAGGGGCCGGTGCCGTTGGTGTTGCGGACGGCATAGTTGTCCTCGCCCGCGGCATAGTCCTGCACGCTGACCACGTTGTTGGCCTCGGCCCATTCGCGGTCCATGATGAAGGTGTTGGTCAGGTTGTTGGGATAGAGCGGCGAGGGGCCGACCATCTTCACCTCGACGGTATAGTCGTCCACCGCCGTGACCGATTCCACGTCGACATGCAGCTGCCGCATGTTCGACTTCTCGGATCGCGCGCGGTCCAGCGAGAACACCACGTCATCGGCGGTGAAGGCCGCGCCGTCGTGGAAGGTCACGCCCTCGCGCAGGCGGAACACCCAGACGGTCGGATCGTCCGCCTTCACCTCCCACGAGGTGGCGAGGCGGGCCTGGAGCGCGCCGTCCACGTCGCGGTCCACCAGCGTCTCGTAGATGTGGTGGGCGAAGTTGTGGGTCACGCCCTGGTTCTGCGAATGCGGATCGAGGGTCAGCGCATCCGAGGCGCGCGCCCAGCGGACGGTCTCGGCCAGGGCCCCCGTGACCAGCATCGTGCTGGCCAGCAGCGCCGCCCCGAGACGAAGAGCGGTTCTTTTCATTTTTGATCCTCCCCAGGAGTTGTTGTCGAAGGGCCGAACAGGCGCCTTCCTGACCAGACAGACAAACGGAAACCGATTACATTTGCAAGCCGCGACGAGGGTGACGTGGGGTGCCGCGGCGACGGCGGAAATGCCGGGGCCGCCCCGACCCTCCTGCCGCGGGATCGCCGGCGAACTTGACGGCCCGGACAAACTGTCCGACACCGGCGCGAACCCGGGGCGGGCGGCACCGCCTCGCGCGCACAGGGCAGGCCAGCCATGACCGCACCCGACCGTTCCGGCGCCCTGATCGCGCTCGACTGGGGCACCTCGTCCCTGCGCGCCTGGCTGCTGGACGGCACGGGCCGGGCGATCGAACGCCGGGCCGCGCCGCAGGGCATCATGCGGATCGAGCCGGGCGGCTTTCCCGCCGCCTTCGACGCGATCGCCGCCGGCTGGGGCAGTCTGCCCGCCATCGCCGCCGGCATGGTCGGCAGCGCGCAGGGCTGGGTCGAGGCGCCCTATGTCCCCTGCCCCGCCGGCCCGGAGGATCTGGCCCGCCGGCTGGTCGCCGTGGAGGGGCGCGCGCTGCATATCGTGCCGGGCGTGATCCAGCACCGCCCGCTGCCCGACGTGATGCGGGGGGAGGAGACGCAGGTCGCCGGCGCCCTTTCCCTGCGGCCCGAACTGGCCGAGGGGGAGCATCTGGTGGTCCTGCCCGGAACCCACTCCAAATGGGCGCGGCTGGTGGACGGGCGGATCCGCGCCTTCGCCACCTGCATGACCGGCGAGTTGTTCGCGGTGCTGCGCGACCATTCGATCCTCGGCCGCCTGGCCCGCCCCGGCCCACCGGACGAAGCGGCCTTCCTGCGCGGCGTCTCGGCGGCGCAGGCCGGAACCGGCATCGCCCCGCTGCTGTTCTCGGCCCGGTCGCTGGTGCTGGCGGGCGAGATGCGGCCGGAGGCGAGCCTCGACTACCTCTCGGGCCTGCTGATCGGCGAGGAGCTGCGGGTCGCCCCCGGGGCGCCGACGCTGATGATCGGCGAACCGGGGCTCTGCGGCCGCTATCGCCTGGCCTTCGCCCATCTGGGCATGGGCGCGGTCCCCGAGATCGAGGACGCGGCGGTGGCCGGCCTCTGGCGCATCGCCGTCGCGGCCGGGCTGACGGCACAGGAAGGACCTATCCCATGACCCTGCAACCCTTTCTCGACCGGCTGCCGCTGATCGCCATCCTGCGCGGGGTCACGCCGGCCGAGGCCGTGGCGGTGGGCCGGGCGCTGGTCGGGGCCGGCTTCGCCATCGTCGAGGTGCCACTGAACTCGCCCGACCCCGTCGAGAGCATCCGGCGGCTGGCGGCGGAGCTGGGCCCTGGGGTGCTGGTCGGCGCCGGCACCGTCACCACCCCGGCGGCGGTCGCGCAGGTGGCGGATGCCGGCGGGCGGATCGTCGTCATGCCGCACGCCGACACCGCCGTGATCCGCGCGGCCAAGGCGGCCGGCCTCGTCTGCACCCCGGGCATCGCCACGCCGACCGAGGGCTTCGCGGCCCTGGCGGCCGGGGCCGATGCGCTGAAACTGTTTCCGGCCGAACTCGCCGGCCCCCCTGTCCTGAAGGCGCTGACCGCGGTGTTCCCCAAGGGCACGGCCTTCCTGCCGGTGGGCGGCATCACGCCGCAGACCATGGCGCCCTGGCTGGCCGCCGGGGCCGCGGGCTTCGGCCTCGGCTCGGCGCTTTCTCGGCCCGGGATGGGCGCGGAAGAGGTCGGCGCGAACGCCCGCGCCTTCGTGGCGGCCTGGCGGGGGCTGGCCGCCGAGGTCAGCGGGGGAAGCGATAGCGGGTGAGCGCGCGGTATTCCTGCCCCGGCCGCAGCACGGCGTCGGGAAAGCCGGGGTGGTTCGGGGCGTCGGGCCAGACCTGGGTCTCCAGCGCCACCCCGGCGTGGGGGCCGTAGCGGCGGCCGCCCAGCCCCGGCACCCCGTCGAAATGCCGCCCGTCATAGAGTTGCAGGCCGGGCTCGGTGGTCTCGACCTGCATCCGCAGGCCGGTCGCGCCGGTCAGCACGGCCACCGGGCGCAGGGGGGTGCGGGCGGGGCCGAGGCACAGGTTGTGGTCGTAGTCGCCCCCGCGCAGGTCGCGGCCCTGGCGGAAGTCGAACCGGGTGCCGGCCACGGGGGCGATCTCTCCGGTCGGGATCAGGTCGGCATCCACCGGCAGGTAATGCTCCGCCGCCACCTGCAGGCGATGGCCGCGGATGTCGCCGCTGTCGTCCAGCGTGAAATAGCCGTGGTGCGCCAGATTGCACAGCGTCGCCGCATCGGTCTTTGCCCGCAGGTCGAAGGCCAGCGCGTCATCGGCCACCGAAATCGTGGCCCGGATATGCAGGGTGCCGGGAAAGCCCATGTGCCCCTCCGGCAGGGAAAGCGTGAACACCGCCCGGTCGGCGGCCAGATCGGCGATGGTCCAGATCCGATGGTGGGTGCCCTGCGCGCCCCCGTGCAGCAGATGGCGGCCGTCCTGGTTGCGGTCGGCCTGATACGGCTGCCCGTCGATGGCGAACCGCCCGCCGGCCAGCCGGTTGGCGAAGCGCCCGACCAGCGCCCCGGCATAGAGCCCGGTGCCGAAGTAAGGCGCGGGGTCGTCGAAGCCCAGCACCAGCGGATGTTCCACCCCCGCCAGCCGCAGGTCCTGCACCGTGGCGCCCAGGGTCAGCACCCGCGCGGTCAGCAGCGGCCCGCGCAGCGCGATGGCCTCGACCGCGCGTCCGTCGGGGGTGGTGCTGAAGGCGGCCCTCACAGCAGCACCCGCGGCTCGGGCAGGCCGCGGAAGCCGGGCTCCAGCAGATACGGCAGGCCCTGCGCGGGGTCGGGGTCCTCGATCCCCTGCAACGCGGTGGTCACCAGCAGCCGGTCCAGCGCCGCCCCGCCGAAGGCCGGGCAGGAAGAATGCCGCCCGCCCACCGCCAGCACATGGGTGCGCCGCCCGTCCGGGTCATAGCGCATCACCGCCCCCGCACCCCATTTGGCGCACCAGACCCCGCCCCCGGCGTCGGTCACCGCGCCGTCGGGGTTCAGCCCCTCGGGCTTCAGGTCCAGGAACACCCGCCGCTCGCCCTTGGGCCAGCCCTCGGCGTCCAGCGGCTGCGCCCAGACCAGCCCCAGCGGAGTGTCGGCGAAATAGGCCAGCCGGCCGTCGGGGGCAAAGCAGATCGCGTTGGGGATGGTGAGGCCGGTGAACAGCCGCTCCACCCGGCCGCGATGGTAGCGGTAGATCGACCCCGCGCCGGGCTCGGCCCGCTTGCCCATGGTGCTGAACCAGAACCCGCCCTGCCGGTCGGCGCGGCCGTCGTTCGAGCGGGTGTCGGGCCGGTCGGCTTCCACCGCCGCCAGATCCTCCATCGCGCCGGTGCCGAGGTCCAGCGCCGCCAGCCCGGTCTCGGTGGCGACCAGCAGCCGGTCGCGGTCGATCCAGCCGGCGGCCGAGGCCATGCGGTCGAAGGTCCACTCCGCCCCGCCCTCGGCCAGCAGGCGGCGGTTCAGGATGTCGAACCACAGGAACTGCCCGCGCTCGGGGTGCCAGATCGGCCCCTCGCCCAGCGCGCAGGGCCGGGGGTCGAAGGCTGTCATGCCGCCGCCATGCGGGCCTGCGACAGCTTCACCAGCCCCTTCTGCAACAGGATGAAGGCCAGAAGCAGGATGCCGATCACGATCTTGGTCCACCATGACGACAGGCTCCCGTCGAAGACGATATAGGTCTGGATCAGCCCCATGGTCAGCACCCCCACCAGCGTGCCGAACATGTAGCCCGCGCCCCCGGTCAGCAGGGTGCCACCGATGACGACGCAGGCGATGGCGGTCAGTTCCGTCCCCACCGTGGCCAGCGAATAGCCCGAGCCGGTGTAGATGGAAAACACGATCCCGGCGAGCCCCGCCATCAGGCCGGAAAAGGCATAGACCAGCACCGTGGTCCGCCCCTGCCGCACCCCCATCAGCCGCGCCGTGGCCTCGCCGCCCCCCAGCGCATAGACCGAGGCGCCGAAGCGCGTCCTGTGCGCCACGACCATGCCGATGACGAAGACCGCCAGCATCAGCACCCCGATCAGCGTCAGCCGCCCGCGGCCGGGCATCAGCCAGTAGGCGCCTTGCAGCATCTTGTAGAACGGGTCCTGGATCGGCACCGAGTCGATGGACAGGAGATAGGCCGCCCCCCGCGCCAGGAACATGCCGGCCAGCGTCACGATGAAGGCGGGCATGGCCAGCCAGTGGATCAGCCAGCCCATCGCGGCGCCGAAGGCGGTGGTCAGCACCAGCAGCAGCGCGAAGACCGCCAGCGGATGCAGCCCGGTGTCGCGCAGCATCACCGCGATGAACACGCCGGAAAAGGCGATGACCGATCCCACCGACAGGTCGATCCCGCCCGACAGGATCACCAGCGTCATGCCCACGGCGACGATGCCCAGATAGGCGTTGTCGGTCAGCAGGTTGCCGATCACCCGGGTGGAGGCCATGGCGGGAAACTGCAACCAGCAGATCAGGCAGGCCACCGCGAAGATGCCGATGGTGACGTAAAGCGGCAGGGCGCGGGTGTTCATTCTGCGGCTCCCTTGACCGGGGCGGCCTCGCGGCGGCGGCGGACCCCTTCGCGCCAGAACCGCCACTCGGCGGCGATGCGCGGCGATTGCAGGACCAGGATCACCAGCACCAGCACCGCCTTGATGACGAGGTTGTATTCCGAGGGGAAGGCGGCCAGCCGGATGCCGATGGTGATGGTCTGGATGATCAGCGCCCCGATCACCGAGGCCATGATGGAAAACCGCCCGCCCAGCAGGGAATTGCCGCCGATCACCACGGCCAGGATGGCGTCCAGCTCCAGCCACAGCCCGGCGTTGTTGGCGTCGGCCCCGCGGATGTCGGCGGTCACGATCATCCCGGCCAGCGCGGCGCAGAGGCCCGCGACGACATAGACCGCGATCAGCAGCACCGGCGCGTTCACCCCGGCCAGCGCCGAGGCGCGGCGGTTGATGCCGATGGCCTCGATCAGCATCCCCAGCGCGGTGCGGCGCATAACCAGCACGGTAACCCCCGCCACCGCCAGCCAGATCCAGGCCGGCACCGGCAGGCCCAGGAGGTTGCCCGAGCCGATCCAGGCGAAGGCCGGGTCGGTGAAGGTGAGGATCCGCCCCTCGGTGATCAGTTGGGCGATGCCGCGGCCCATGGTCATCAGGATCAGCGTGGCGACGAAGGGCTGCACCCCCACCACCGCCACCAGCGCGCCGTTCCACAGCCCCGCCGCCGCCCCGGCCAGCAGCGCCAGCAGCACCGCCGCCGTCAGCCCCCAGCCCGAGGAGATCGCCAAGGCCGCCACCGCGCCGCAGATCGCCATGGTGGCGCCGACCGACAGGTCGATCCCGCGCGTGGCGATGACCAGCGTCATCCCAACGGCCAACAGCGCCACCGGCGCGCTGCGCTTCAGCACGTCGATCACCGGGCCGACCAGACGGCCATCGTTCACCGTGACCGACAGGAACCCGGGGTAGAAGGCCGTCACCAGCGCCACCAGCGCAGCGAGGGCCACCAGTTGCGGCGCCAGGCGTTTCAGGTCCTCGCGCATCAGCCCACCCCCTCCGGCGTCGCGGCGATGGCGCGCATGATCGTCTCGCCGGAGATGTCCGCGCCGGTCAGTTCGGCCACATGCCGGCGGTCGCGCAGCACGATGATGCGGTTCGAGACCGCGATCAACTCGTCCAGTTCCGACGAGATCACCAGCAGCGACATGCCCTGCTCCACCAGTTCGTGGATCAGGTGCAGGATCTCGGCGTGCGCGCCCACGTCGATGCCGCGGGTGGGTTCGTCCAGGATCAGGAACCGCGGGTTCATCGCCAGCCAGCGCGCCAGCACCACCTTCTGCTGGTTGCCGCCCGACAGCTCGCCGACGCGCTTTTCCCGCCCCGAGGTGCGGATATCCAGCCGCTTGACATACTGGTCGGCCAGCCGGTTCTGCTCGGCCCGCGGGATCGGCCGCATCCAGCCGCGCCGGGCCTGCATCCCCAGCACGATGTTCTCGCGGATGGTCAGGTCGGCGACGATGCCGTCGGTCTTGCGGTCCTCGGGCGCGAAGCCGAACCCTTGCGCGATGGCGGCGCGGGGGGAAGTCAGAGCGATGGGGCCTTGTTCATCGCTGGCGCTGCCGGTCTGCGCCGGGCGCAGGCCGAAGATCGTCTCGGCGGTCTCGGTGCGGCCCGAGCCCAAAAGGCCCGCCAGCCCCACCACCTCGCCCTGCCCCACGGTCAGGTCGAAGGGCTCCACCACCCCGCGCCGGCCCATGCCACCGAACCGCAGCATCGCCGGGCGGGGGCCGCGGTCGGGCGGGGGATGGTGCAGCACCTCGTCCTTCAGCGCGCGGCCCAGCATGTGCTCGATCAGCTTCATCCGGTCCAGCGCAGCGGTCTCCACGGTCACGATCTTCTGCCCGTTGCGCAGCACGGTGATGCGGTCGGTCAGCGCGAAGACCTGGTCGAGGAAATGCGAGACGAAGACGATGCCCAGCCCCCGGTCGCGCAGCCCCCGCACCACGTCGAACACCATCCCCACCTCGCGCGCATCCAGGCTGGCGGTCGGCTCGTCCAGGATCAGCACCTTGCCCGACAGCGCCACGGCCCGGGCGATGGCGACGATCTGCTGGATAGCGACGGAATAGCTGCCCAGGTCGCGGTCCACGTTCAGGTCCAGCCCGTATTGCGCCAGCAGCGCCCGCGCCTCGCGTCGCAGCGCCCGGTTGTCGATCAGCCCGAACCGCCGCGGCTCGCGCCCGAACAGCAGGTTCTGCGCCACGGTCAGGTTGGGCAGCAGGTTGACCTCCTGATAGACCGTGCCGATGCCCAGGTCCTGCGCCTCGACCGTGGAGCGCGGGGCGATGGGCCGGCCCTGCAGCGCGATCGTGCCGGCATCGCGGGCATAGGCGCCGGTCAGGCATTTGATCAGCGTGGACTTTCCGGCCCCGTTCTCGCCCAGCAGCGCGTGAACCTCGCCCGCGCGCAGGTCGAAATCCACCCCGTCCAGCGCCCGGGTGCCGGGAAACACCTTGGTCAGCGAGTGCACCGTCAGCAGCGTCACGCCCGACCCCTCCCCCTCTTGATGCCCCGGGCCGCAGGACGGCCCGGGGTCGATCCTATCAGTAACCCAGGTCCTTGCGGGCCTCGTATTCCCCGGCCGGGTCGTCGGCCTGGGTGTAGAGCTTCGACTCGGTCTGGATGAACTTCGGCGGCAGGGTGCCGTCGGCCCAGAAGGCTTCCAGCGCGTCGAAGGCCGGGCCGGCCATGTTCGGGGTCAGCTCCACCGTGGCATTGGCCTCGCCGTCCGCCATGGCCCTGAAGATGTCCGGCACCGCGTCGATCGACACGATCAGGATATCCTCGCCCGGTTTCAGCCCGGCCTCCTTGATCGCCTGGATCGCGCCCACCGCCATGTCGTCGTTATGCGCATAGAGCGCACAGATGTCGCGCCCGCCGTTTTCGGCCTGGATGAAGCTCTCCATCACCTCCTTGCCCAGCGCGCGGGTGAAGTCGCCGGTCTGGCTGCGCACGATGGTCAGGTTGGGATGGCCGCTGATCCCGGTCTCGAACCCGGTCTTGCGGTCGATGGCGGGCGAGGATCCGGTGGTGCCCTGCAATTCCACGATCCGGCAGTCGCGGCCCGCCACCGCCTCGGCCAGCCATTGCCCGGCCACCTCGCCCTCGTGCACCAGGTTCGAGCCCACGGCGGTCAGGTAGAGCGAATCGTCGCTGTCCACCATGCGGTCCAGGAGCACGACCGGGATCTCGGCCTCCTTGGCCTCTTCCAGCACGGCGTCCCAGCCGGTGGCGACCACCGGGGCGATCAGGATCGCATCCACCCCCTGCGCGATGAAGGAGCGCATCGCGGCGATCTGGTTCTCCTGCCGCTGCTGGGCGTCGGAGAAGCGCAGGTCATAGCCGCGTTCCTCGGCCTGGCTGCGGGTCAGCGAGGTTTCGGCCGCGCGCCAGCCCGATTCCGAGCCGATCTGCGAGAAGCCGATCACCCTGTCCTGGGCCATGGCGGCGGTGGCGGAGATCGCGACGGTCGCGACCGAGGCGAGCAGCATACGGATGGTCATGGTGTCCTCCCTGAGGGTTCAGAGCCGGTTTCGTCCGGCTGGTCCGGCCGGGGCGGGGGCCGCCCCGGCCATGCGGTGTCTCTGCCGGTCGCCCGGTCAGATCAGGTCCTCGGGCAGCAGCGCGGGCGGCAGGTCCTGCCAGGCGACCGGCCGCAGAAAGCGGCGGATCGCCATCGTGCCCACGCTGGTGGCACCGAAATTCGTGCTGGCCGGGAAGGGGCCGCCATGCACCATCGCATCGCAGACCTCGACCCCGGTGGGCCAGCCGTTGGCCAGGACGCGCCCGGCCTTGCGCTCCAGCACCGGCAGCAGGCGCCGGGCCAGATCGGTATCCGCTTCGTCCAGATGCAGGGTGGCGGTCAGCTGGCCTTGCAGGTGGCGCGCAAGCTCCGGCATCCGGTCCGCGTCGGTGACGACCACCAGTCCCAGCGGGCCGAAGACCTCTTCGGCCAGGGCCGGATGGGACAGGAACTCGTCGGCGCTCGCTGTCAGCAGCGCCGGGCTGGCCGCGCGGTCGCTGGCGCCGCCGGGCAGCAGCACCTGCGCGGCCGCCGTCAGCCTCTCGGCCCCGGCGGCATAGGCGGCGGCGATGCCCTCGGTCAGCATGACCTGCGGCGCGACGGTTTCCAGCGCGGCGCGAGCGGCGGCGAGGAAGGTATCGGCGGCAGGGCCGGCTGGCAGGATCACCAGCCCCGGGTTGGTGCAGAACTGCCCCGCCCCCAGGGTCAGGCTGGCGGCCCAGCCCTGCGCCAGCGCCCCGGCCCGGGCGGCCAGCGCATGGGGCAGGATGAAGACCGGGTTGACCGAGCCCAGCTCGCCGAAGAATGGGATCGGCTCGGGCCGCGCGGCGCAGAGGTCGAAAAGCGCCTTGCCGCCGCGGAACGACCCGGTGAAGCCCACGGCGCGGATCAGCGGATGGGTCACCAGCGCGACGCCGGTTTCGTGCGTGTCGCCGTGGACCATCGAGACCACGCCGGCGGGCATTCCGCTGCGGGCGACGGCGGCAAGGATCGCCTCGGCCACGATCTCGCAGGTGCCGGGGTGGGCGGGGTGACCCTTGACCACCACCGGGCAGCCGGCCGCCAGCGCCGAGGCCGTGTCGCCCCCGGCCACCGAGAAGGTCAGCGGGAAGTTCGAGGCGCCGAACACCGCCACCGGGCCGACCGGGCGCTGCATCAGCCTCATGTCCGGGCGCGGCAGCGGCTGGCGGTCGGGCAGCGCGGGGTCGTGGCGGCGGTCCAGGTAATCGCCCTGGCGGATATGATCGGCGAAGAGCCGCAGCTGCCCGGTGGTACGCCCGCGCTCGCCGGTCAGCCGCGCCTCGGGCAGGCCGGTCTCCCGCATGGCGATGCCGGTGATCGCGGCGGCGCGGGCCTCGATCTCGTCCGCGATGGCCTCCAGGAACCCCGCCCGGGCCTCGCGCGGCGACCAGCCGAAGACCGGGAACGCCTCTTCGGCCGCCCGCGCCGCGCGGTCGATCAGCCCGGCATCGCCCGAGGCGAAGCGATGCCCGGCGGCCGAGGTGAAGGTCGCGCCGCTGCCGACCCGTTCGCCGGCGATCAGGTGTTGGCCATGGGGGATGAAGCTCATCGCGCGGCCTCAGAACTCGAAGGGGTTGACGATGGCGCGGCGGCCGATGGTCAGGGCATCGGCCACCAGCACCATGGGGCGCAGGTCGACCTCGGACCGCCCGGCGCGCACCAGCGCCGCCATGCGGGCATAGAGCGCGGGATATTCGCCCATGAGACCGTCGCCGCCTACGGGCTCGCCGTCGATCTCCAGCCGGTTGCCGCCCATGCGCAGCGCGAGCCGCCCGGCGTCGGTGTCGAACTCCATGTCCCAGGTCTGCGCGCCCTGCTGGCGGAAGTCGAAGTCGGCGGCGATCCCCTGCGCGAAGGTCAGCCGGGCGGCGATGGGGGCCTGGCGGTTGGCGGGGAAGTCCAGCTCGGCCGCGGCCAGGTGGACCGGCATCGGCAGGATCTCGGTCAGGATCGACAGCGCGTTGATGCCGGGGTCGAAGACGCCCAAGCCGCCGGGCTCGAAGATCCAGTCCTGCCCGGGATGCCAGTGCCGCACATCCTCGCGCCAGATGATCCGGCCGCTGCGGATGGTCCTGCCGTTGAGCCAGGCCTTCGCCGCCGCCACCCCCGCGGCCTCGCGCGAATGCCAGGTGGCGTAAAGCGTGACACCTTTGTCGCCCGCCAATGCTTCCAGCGCATGCACCTCGGCCAGCGTCGCCCCCGGCGGCTTTTCCAGCATCACATGGCGCCCCGCCCGCAAGGCGGCCTCGGCGGCGGCAAAGCGCGGGACGGGGGGCAGCGCCAGCGAGACCGCGGCGATATCCGGCCGGGCGGCCAACATCGCCTCCATGGTGGCGAAGGATTCCACCCCCTCCACCCGGCCGGTGCGCGAGACGGTGGCGGCCAGATCCCAGTCAGGGCTGGCGGCCAGCGCCGGCAGGTGCTGGTCCCGCGCGATCTTGCCGATGCCTGCGAGCGCGAGTTTCATCAGTGGCTGTCCCTGCCCACGTCGCGGCCCCGGCAGCCGCGCAGGAAATCCAGATCGGCCCCGGTATCCGCGCCCTCGACATGGGCATGGTGCAGCCAGGCATAGCCCGAGACCGGGGCCCCTGCCGGGGGCTGCCACGCCGCCAGCCGCGCCGCCAGTTCCTTGTCGGAGATCTCCAGCGTCAGGCTGCGGTTGGGCACGTCCAGCGCGATCATGTCGCCGTCGCGCACCACCGCCAGCGGGCCGCCCACCGCGGCCTCGGGCGAGGTATGCAGCACCACGGTGCCATAGGCCGTGCCGCTCATCCGGGCGTCGGAGATCCGCACCATGTCGGTGATGCCCCTGCGCAGCACCTTCGGGGGGAGGCCCATGTTGCCGACCTCGGCCATGCCGGGATAGCCCTTCGGCCCGCAATTCTTCAGCACCATGACGCAGGTCTCGTCGATCTCCAGCGCCTCGTCCTCGATCCGGGCCTTGTAGTCGTCGATGTCCTCGAACACGACCGCGCGGCCGCGGTGGACCAGCAGGTGCGGCGAGGCTGCCGAGGGCTTCAGCACCGCCCCCCTGGGCGCGAGGTTGCCCTTCAGCACCGCGATGCCGCCCTGCGGGGTCAGCGGCCGGTCGGCGGGCAGGATCACCTCCTCGTTCCAGTTGCGAACGTCCCTGACCTCATCCCAGATCGTGCGGCCCGAGACGGTCAGCGCGTCCCTGTGCAGCTTGCCGGCCTCGCCCAGCCGCTTCAGCACCACGGGCAGGCCGCCGGCGTAGAAGAACTCCTCCATCAGGTATTTCCCAGACGGCATCAGGTTCACGATAGTGGCCACGTCGCGCCCGCAGCGGTCCCAGTCGTCCAGCGTCAGGTCCACCCCGACCCGGCCCGCCAGCGCCAGCAGGTGGATCACCGCGTTGGTCGAGCCGCCGATGGCGCCGTTGGTGCGGATGGCGTTCTCGAACGCCGCTTTCGTCAGGATATCAGAGGGTTTCAGGTCGTCCTTCACCATCTGCACGATGCGCCGCCCGGTCATCTGCGCCATCACCCGGCGCCGCGAATCCACCGCCGGGATCGCGGCATTCCCGGAGAGCGCCATGCCCAGGGCCTCCGCCATCGAGGCCATGGTGCTGGCGGTGCCCATAGTGTTGCAGGTGCCGGTGGAGCGCGACATGGACTGTTCCGCCTCCAGGAACTCGTCCTGCGTCATCTCCCCGGCCTTCACCGCTTCGGAGAATTTCCACAGGTGGGTGCCCGAGCCCACCCGCTCGCCGCGGAAATAGCCGTTCAGCATCGGCCCGCCGGTCACCACGATCGAGGGCAGGTCGGTCGAGGCCGCGGCCATCAGCAGCGAGGGCGTGGTCTTGTCGCAGCCCACCATCAGCACCGCGCCGTCGATGGGCTGGCCGCGCAGCTGTTCCTCCACCGCCATGGCCGCCATGTTGCGGAACATCATCGCGGTGGGGCGGAAGGTGTTCTCGGAGGCCGAGAAGGCCGGAACCTCCAGCGGGAACCCCCCCGCCTCCCACACCCCCGCCTTCACCTTTTCGGCCAGGTCGCGCAGGTGGCCGTTGCAGGGGGTCAGGTCCGACCAGGTGTTCATGATGCCGATCACCGGGCGGCCGTCGAACAGGTCGTGCGGGTGGCCCTGGTTCTTCATCCAGCCGCGGGGGTAGATCTGGTCGCGGCCGGTGCCGCCGAACCAGTGCTGCGAACGCAGCTTGCGGGGCCAGGGGGCGGGCGTGAAGGTCATGTCGGGGCCTCAGAGACGGCGGACGGCCAGCGGGGCGGCATGGCCCGGCTGCTGGGCCAGCGGGTTCGACAGGGGCAGCCCCAGCGCGGGGCAATGGATGCGGAACACGTCGCCCGGCTGGGTGCGGATGCCGTCGGCGAAGGACAGGGTGGCGGTGCCGAAGAAATGCACGTGCACGTCGCCCGGCCGGCGGAACAGGTCGTATTTGAAATGGTGGTGTTCCAGGTTCGCCAGGCTGTGGGACATGTTGTCCTCGCCCGAGACGAAGGGCTTTTCCCACACCACCCGGCCGCCGCGCAGCACCGCGCTGGTGCCCTCGACATGCGCCGGCAGGTCGCCCACCCGCATCTCGGGGCCATAACTCGCCGGCCGCAGCTTGGAATGCGCCAGCCACAGGTAGTTGCCGCGCTCGGTCACGTGGTCGGAAAACTCGTTGGCCTGCGCGAAGCCCAGCCGCCAGGGGGTGCCGTCCGGGGCGATCAGGTAGAGCCCGGCGACCTCGGGCTCTTCCCCCGCGTCCAGCGCGCAGCCTGGCGAGACCAGCGGCGCGCCCGGGGCGGCGGCATTGGCGCCGTTGCCCTTCCAGAACCATTCCGGCTGCACGCCGATGCCGCCATTGGCGGGCTTGCCGCCCTCGAGCCCCATGCGGAACATCTTCATGCTGTCGGTCATCGCCTCGGGGTCAGCCTTGGCATGCATGGAGTTGCGGGTGGCGGCGGAGCCCAGATGCGTCAGCCCCGTGCCGGTCAGATGCAGATGCGCCGGGTCGGGATGGTCGAGCGGCAGCAGCACCCTGCCCTGCGCCAGCAGGTCGGGCAGGTCCACCGCCTCGCCCTGCCCCCGCGCCGCGACCTCGCCCTCCAGCCCACGCCCGGCGGCGATGGCGGCCAGCGCCAGTTCCCGGGTCGAACCTGCGCCGGGGACGACATGCGCCCGGTCGCCGTGACGCGCGACCACGGCGCGCGAGCCATCGGCCTGCTGGATCTGCGACAGGAACATCCCGGCTCTCCTCCCCTGCGCCCTCGCGGCCCCTCCCGGCCAAAAAGACGCCGCCAAGGCATAGCCTTTCGATGACATGATGGTAAAATGAGTTCTGTACCAATCCGCATACCGGAAATGATATGCCAAAACCCGCCGCCCGCCTGATGCTGAAGCCCGCCGCCCTGCAGCTGATCCGCGAGATCGCCGATCAGGGCCAGTTGCAGTCGGCCGCCGAGGCGCTGGGGATGACCCAGCCCGCCGCCTCGCGGATGCTGGCCGAGATCGAGCGGCAGATCGGTGGGCCCCTGTTCCTGCGCCAGCCGCGGGGGATGGCGCCGACCGAGGCCGGGTTTGCCGTGCTGCGCCGCGCCCGGGTGGTGCTGCGCGAGATGGCCAGCATGGCCAGCGACCTGGAGAACCTGCGCCACGGCTTCGCCGGATCGGTGCGGATCGGCGCGGTCACGGGGCCGGCGGTGCAGTTCCTGGTGCGGGCGGTGCGCGACATCAAGCGGCAGGCGCCGGATGCCGACATCAGCATCGACGCCATGCCCTCGCGCGACCTGCTGGTGCTCCTGACGGCGGGCGAGCTGGACATGGCCATCGGCCGCATCCTGCCGGAGTTCGACAGCCAGGCCTTCAACATCCTGCCCATGCGGGACGAGAAGGTCAGCTTCGTCACCCGCGCCGGCCATCCGCTGGCCCGCGCGCCCGCGGTCACGCTGACCGAGCTGCACGACTACGAATGGATCATCCAGGCCCGCGGCGCGCCCATCCGCGAGGCGGCGCTGGCGGCCTTTGCCGGGCTGGGGCTGACCGAGCCGGTCAACGTGGTCAACAGCCCCTCGATCCTGCTGACGGTGGCCTATCTGGCCGAAAGCGACGCCATTTCGCCGCTGTCGGACGAGGTGGCGCAACTGCTGATCCGGCCGCCCATCGCCGCCGGCTTCGTGGCGCTGCGGGTGCCGCACGACATCCGCGTCTCGCCCTATTATCTGCTGGACCTGCGCCGCCGCCCGCTGTCGCCCCTGGCCATGCGGCTGCGCGAGCGGCTGATCGAGCTGTCGCAGGCGCCCGAGGCGGCCGGTTTCCACGGCTGACCGGGGGGG
>JBBCJM010000248.1:0-27635 GCA_037190175.1 Paracoccaceae bacterium
CCGCGCCGGCGCGGCGGATCTGACGCGGGTCAGGCGCCCGCCGGCACCAGGCCGGCCAGCGGGTCGCGCGCCATCGCCGCCCGTCCGCCCAGCAGCCGCAGCCGGCCCGCGGAATCCTCGGCGATGGCCGAGAAGCTGTCCATCCAGTCGCCGCAATTGGCATAGACCAGCCCGTGGTCCTCGTGCAGCGCCGGCAGGTGGAAATGGCCGCAGATCACCCCGTCCAGCCCCCGCGCCCGGGCCAGCGCCACCAGCCGCCTTTCGTGCCCCCGCCGCGGATACATCGCGGCGTTGAAGCGCGAGAGACCCCATTCGATGGCGCTGCGCCGTTCCGGCCGGTCGGCCCGGGCGGCAAGCCGGCGCAGCCAGCGGTCGGTGCCGCGCAGCCCGGTGTCCAGGTGCGTGCCGAACCGGCGCAGGAGGTTCGAGCGGAACAGCATCGCGTCCGCGCCGTCGCCATGCACCACCAGATAGCGCCGCCCGTCGGCGGCCTCGTGCACCGCCTCGGCGGCCGCCTCCACCGGCAGCCGGCGCAGGAGCGGCGCGGTATCCGGCGCCGGGTCGTGGTTGCCGCGCACATAGACCAGCCGCGCGCCCTGCCGCGCCCGGGCCGCCAGATGGTCCACCACCGCCTGCTGCGTGGCTGTCCAGAGCGGCACCACCGGATGCCAGATGTCCAGGATGTCGCCCGCCAGCACATAGGTCCGGGCCCGGTTCCGCCGCAGGAAGCGCAGCACCAGGTCGGCGCGGCAGCCCAGCGCGCCCAGGTGCAGGTCCGACAGGAACAGGCTGCGGTGGCTGTGATGGTCGGACACGTCGCGCTCCCGCTGCCTCGCCTGCCCGAATCAATGCCCGGCTGCTGTGACAGACGTTTGAAGCCGCGCGCCGGTTCCCGGCCGGTGTGCGGGTGGCGTATCCCCGGCCGAGCGGCTAGCCTGCCGGGGTTTGCAGCGGAGGCAGGGCATGGAAAGGCGCAGCGGGGGTCGGGTGCTGGTGGACCAGTTGCGGGTCCACAGGGTGGATACCCTCTACTGCGTGCCGGGAGAGAGCTTCCTGGACGTGCTCGATGCCCTCTACGACACGCCCGGCATCCGCACCGTCACCTGCCGGCAGGAGGGCGGGGCGGCGATGATGGCCGAGGCGCAGGGCAAGCTGACCGGGCGGCCGGGCATCTGCATGGTCACCCGCGGGCCGGGCACCACCAACGCCTCCGCCGGGCTGCACGTGGCGATGCAGGACGCCACGCCGATGATCCTCTTCATCGGCCAGGTCGCCCGCGACCAGATCGAGCGCGAGGCGTTCCAGGAGATCGACTATCGCCGGATGCTGGGGCAGCTGACCAAGTGGACGGCGCAGATCGACGACCCCGCGCGGATCCCCGAATATGTCTCGCGCGCCTTCCACGTGGCGACCTCGGGCCGGCCGGGGCCGGTGGCGCTGGCCCTGCCCGAGGACATGCTGACCGCAAAGGTCGAGACGCCCGACGCCCGACCCTGGGTGCGGGTGGAAAGCTGGCCCGGCCCGTCGCAGCTGGCCGCGCTGCGCGAGCGGCTGGCGGGGGCCGCGCGGCCGCTGCTGCTACTGGGCGGGGCGCCGTGGGACGAGGGCTCGGTCGAGGCCATCGGGCGGTTCGCGGCCGCCAACCGCCTGCCGGTCGCCACCACCTTCCGCCGCGCCGACCGTTTCGACAACGGCCATCCCTGCTATGCCGGCGACCTCGGCATCGGGCCGAACCCGCGGCTGGTCGAGCGGGTGCGGCAGGCCGACCTGCTGATCGTCATCGGCTCGCGCCTGTCCGAGATGACGACCGGGGGATACGAGCTGATCGGGGTGCCGGTGCCCCGCCAGCGGCTGGTCCACATCCACCCCGATCCGCAGGAGCCGGGCCGGGTCTACCAGCCCGACCTCGCCATCCCCGCCACCCCGCGCGAGGCGGCGCGGGCGCTGGCCGACCTGCCCCCGGTTGCCGATCCGGCGTGGAGCGGCAGCGCCGCAGCCGCCCATGCCGAGTATCTGGCCTGGCTGGAGCCCGCGCCCAACCCCGGCCCGGTGCAGATGGGCGAGATCCTCCGCTGGCTGGAGCGGGAACTGCCCGCCGAGACGATCTATGCCAACGGCGCGGGGAACTTCGCCGGCTGGGTGCACCGCTTCCACCAGTACCGCGGCTTCGGCACCCAGCTGGCGCCGACCTCGGGCTCGATGGGCTACGGCTTTCCCGCCGCCATCGCAGCCGCCATCGCCCGGCCCGACCGGCTGGCGGTCTGCTTCGCCGGCGACGGGGATTTCCTGATGACCGGGCAGGAGATGGCCACCGCCGTGCAGCAGGGGGTCAGGCTGGTGGTGATCGTGGTCAACAACGGCATCTACGGCACGATCCGGATGCATCAGGAAAGCCAGTATCCCGGCCGGGTGATGGCGACCGACCTGACGAACCCCGATTTCGTGGCCTATGCCCGGGCCTTCGGCGCCTTCGGGGTGCTGGTGGAGCGGACCGAGGACTTCGCCCCCGCCTTCGCCGCCGCCCGCGCCCATGACGGCCCGGCGCTGATCGAGCTGCGGCTGGACGCGGAGGCGATCAGCCCTCGCGCCACCCTGACCGGGCTGCGGGAGAAGGCGCTGAAGCAGCGGGATTGAGCTACGCCAGCCGGGCCACCACGTAGTCGGCCAGATCCTCCAGCATCGCCCGCAGGGGCGCCTCGGGCAGCGGGGCCAGCGCCTCGCGCGCCCTGACCGACCAGGCCAGCGCATCCTCCCGCGCCGCGGCCAGCGCGCCGTGGCGGGCCATCAGCGCCAGCGCCTGTTCCAGGTCGCCCTCGCGCTGGTCGCCCTTCTCGATCACCCGGGTCCAGAAGGCGAGCTCGGCCCCATCCGCCGCCGCCACCGCCTTGATCACCGGCAAGGTCACCTTGCGCTCGCGGAAGTCGTCGCCGGTGTTCTTGCCGATGGCCGCGGCCGAGCCGCCGTAGTCCAGCAGGTCGTCGGCGATCTGGAAGGCGATGCCCAGCGCGTCGCCATAGTCGCGCAGGCCCGCGACCTGCGCCTCGCTCCCCCCGGCGATCACGCCGCCCACCTCGCAGGCCGCGGCGAAGAGCGCCGCGGTCTTGCCGCGGATCACCTGCAGGTAGACCGCTTCGTCGGTGGCCAGGTTCTGCGCCGCGGTCCGTTGCAGCACCTCGCCCGCGGCGATGGTGGCCGAGGCGTCGGCCAGGATGTCCAGCACCCGCAGGCTGCCGGTCTCGATCATCAGCTGGAAGCTGCGGGCGAAGAGATAGTCCCCCACCAGCACCGAGGACTTGTTGTCCCAGAGCAGGTTGGCGGTGGGCCGCCCGCGGCGGCGGGTGCTTTCGTCCACCACGTCGTCGTGCAGAAGCGTGGCGGTATGGATGAACTCCACCGTCGCCGCCAGCCGCACGTGGTGGTCGCCGGCGTAGCCCAGCAGCCGGGCCGCGGCCAGCGTCAGCATCGGGCGCAGCCTTTTGCCCCCGGCCTCGACCAGATGGGCGGTGACCTCGGGGATGCGGGGGGCGTGGCGGCTGGCCATCCGGTCGCGGATCAGCGCGTTCACCGCCGCCATGTCCTCGGCCAGATGCGCCGCCAGCCGGTCATGCGGCCCTGCCGCCTGCGCTGCCGTCCGATCCAGCCCCATCGTCACCCCCGTTTCGCTCGACACCCGGTCATTCCCCGCCTATCTCCATGGCATGAAAGAGCTGTTGCGCACAACCGATCCCACCGTCATCGCCTGGGCCACGGCGCTGCTGGAAGGCGAGGGAATAGACTGTTTCCCGCTGGACACCCACATGAGCGTGCTGGAGGGCTCGATCGGCGTGCTGCCGCGCCGGCTGATGGTGCGGGCGGAGGACCACGCCGACGCGCTGGCGGTGCTGGCCGACAACGGGATCCCCACCGGCCGATGACCCCGCCCGACCATCCGGGACCGCTGACCGACGACAGCCTCTTGGGCGGGCGGGTGCGGATCTGGCAGCCGGCACAGGGGTTCCGGGCGGGCAGCGACGCGGTGCTGCTGGCCGCCGCCTGTCCGGCGCGCCCGGGCGAGGCGGCGCTGGATCTGGGCTGCGGGGTGGGCTCGGCGGCGCTGTGCCTGGCGGCGCGGGTGCCGGGGCTGCGGCTGGCGGGGCTGGAGGTGCAGGCGGACTATGCCGCGCTGGCCCGGGCCAATGCGGCGAGGAACGGGGTGGCGATGGAGGTGGTCAGCGGAGACATCGCGACCATGCCGGCCGAGCTGCGGCGCGGCTTCGACCAGGTGATCGCCAATCCGCCCTACTATCCCCCCGGCGCCGGCACCCCGGCCACCGATGCGGGCCGCGAGACCGCGCTGCGCGAGGCGCTGCCGCTGGCCGGCTGGGTCGATGCCGCCACCCGCCGGCTGCGGCCCGGCGGCTGGCTGACGCTGATCCTGGGCACCGACCGGCTGCCCGCCGCGCTGGCCGCGCTCGACGCCCGCATGGGCTCGCTCGCCGTCCTGCCGCTGGCGCCGAGGGCCGACCGGCCGGCGCTGCGCGTGATCCTGCGGGCGCGCAAGGGCGGGCGAGCGGCCTTCCGCCTGCTGGCGCCGCTGATCCTGCACGCGGGCGACCGGCATCCCGGCGACCTGGCGCATGACAGCGAGGAAGCGCGCGCGATCCTGTGGCAGGGGGCAGCCATCCGCCGCTTCGATTGAATGCGGCATAACGCCCGCATGGTTTGGCGTGACACGACTCGGGGCTTATGTTCCACTTGTGGCACGACCAACCACCATCAGGAGGACAGGCATGACGATGGCTTCGCATCTTCAGGAACTGCGTCGCAAGCACGAGCACCTTTCGGCCATGGTGGAAGAGGAGCAGAAACTGCCCGGCGCCGACACCCTGAAGATCGCCGAGATGAAGAAGCAGAAGCTGAAACTGAAGGAAGAGATCACGCGCCTTTCGGCGCATTAGACGCCCTGCCCGCGCGGGCGGCCAGCGCAGCGCCGCCCGCAATCAGCCCGGCCGCCAGGGCGAGCCACGGGGTGGGCTCCGCCCGACCGGCCAGCACCAGCGCAAGGGTGGACAGCAGCGGCGCGGCATAGGAGGCGACGCCCAGCAGTTGGATGTCGCCTTTCTTCATGCCCAGGTCCCAGGTGAAGAACGCCAGCCCCACCGGACCCAGCCCCAGCGCCAGCACCGCGGCCCAGCCCGTGGCCCCCTGCGGCCAGGCCGGCGTCTCCAGCGCCAGATGCACAAGGGCCGAGAGCACCGCGGTCGCCACGCAGAACACCGCCACGCTTTCCGTGGGCACCGCGCCCAGCCGGCGCGAGATCACCGAATAGCCCGCCCAGGTCAGCGCGCAGAGGAAGGCGAGGCCCAGGCCCGGCAGCGCGGCGGCCGACAGCCCTCCGCCCACGATCAGCGCGGCACCCGCGAAGGCCAGCGCAGCCCCGGCCAGATGCGGCCAACGCAGCCGCTCGCCCGGCAGCAGGCCCGAGAACAGCACCAGGAACAGCGGCCAGAGATAGGCGATCAGGCTCGCCTGGGCCGGCGGGGCCAGCCGCAGCGCCGAGAAATAGAAGGCATGATAGCCGAAGAGCCCCAGGGTGCCGAAGGCATAGACGCGGCCGGGGATGCGGGCCAGCACGCCGAACCCCGCCCCCGCCGCCACCCAGACCAGCCCCACCGCGCCGCCCACCGCGAAGGTCAGCGCGTTCAGCAGGAAGGGCGGCACCGGCGCGGTGGCCACGGTGAACAGCGCCAGTAGCGCCCACAAGAGCACGGCGGAAAATCCGGTCAGGGTGGCGCGGGCACGGGTCAAGGGCGGCCTCAGGCCCCGGCGAAGCCGAAGGCGGCATAGTCGCGCGCATAGGCGTCGCGCGCCGCGGCCTCGAGCTCGGCCGAGCGGACCAGCGGGGGATGGCCCGTCCCGGGCTCCTCCGGCAGGGGCGGGCAGGCGACCCCGGTCTCGGCGGCCAGGAAGCCCAGCCCCTGCGCCAGCCGGTCCTCGCGCAGGATGGCGTCCGGCCCTTGGAACTGCGCGAAACCCTGGATCATCGCGCTTTGCGTGGCGACATGGGCGTCGACCCGCGCCGCGGTCTGGCCCGAGAGGTTCAGCCTGGCGAAGCGCAGGAAGGCCAGGAAGGCCGCGGCGTGGTCCGGGGCCGGCAGGGGCGTGCCCTTGGGCGGCAGGTCCACCCCCATGGTGCGCTGGAACACCGCCCGCACCTCGGGGATCGCGCCGGTCAGGATGCGGTCGCAGAAGGCGACATGCGCGCGCAGCAGCGGATCGCGCACCACGGTGAAGCTGCGGAAGCCCGGATGCCCGCGCATCCACTGGCGCAGGGTCTTCTGCATGAACTCGCCCTGCACGGGGCCGAGGCCGGCCAGCCAGCCCGCCACCCGCGCCTCGGGCCCGCCGCGCACGGGCATGTAGAGCATCGGCCCCGCGGCGAGGAAGGAGGGGACCGAGGCGGCCCGCCGCGGCTCGAACACCGGGGTGCGGCCCAGCCCGAACCAGTCCTGCGCCGCCAGCGCCGCCTGCATCGCGGCCGGGTTTTCCACCTTGTCGGCGATCTCCTCGGGGTTCTGCTTCTTCAGCGTGGCATCCAGCGCCTCCAGCCGCCCCGGCAGGCCCAGGAAGGCGGCCAGCCCGTTGATCACGGCCAGGTCCTGGATATCCTCGTAGTCCAGATAGAACGCGGTCTGCCCGGTGGATTGCAGCGCGTGCAGGATGCGGCGGTGGAAGCCCTGCAACTCGGCCACGAACCCGGCGAACTCGGCGGCGTCGAAGCGGGCGCGGGCGGTCTTCAGCCGCTTGGCGTTGGTCAGCTTCCACTGGCCGGTGGCCTGCGCGATCTTCCAGCTGACATAGCTGTCCAGCGGGTTGCGGGTCAGCACGATCTTGGCGCGCCGGCGGTCCTGCATCACCGGGTCGAACACCCGCGGATCGTGGTCGTGGAAATAGCGGAAGCCGGCCAGCCCCTGCGTATGGTCGCGCAGCGCCGACAGCATCCGGGCGGGGTCGGCGTCGCGGACGGCGAGCGAGACCCCGAACAGCTCGGTCTGGTTCAGCTTGCCGATGAAATGCGGGTTGAAGACCTCGCCGTGGCAGGCCAGCCCGCCCAGGGCATTCAGGTTCGCCTCCAGGAAGTTCGAGCCCGTGCGCATGGCGGCGAGCATGACGAATGTGTCGAAGGGACGGGCCATCGGGGCTCACTTCACCAGATAGGGGCGGCCGCGCCGGCCGGTGGCGGGGCGCGGGTCGTCGCCCACCGGAAAGTCGCCCATCAGCATGGGCTGCATCCCCTGATTGCGCAGGTTCTGCAGGAACTGGCCGAACCCTTTCAGGTCGGTCAGCCGCGGCGCCTCGGTCAGCCGGCGGAAGCCGCGGGGCGACAATTCGTCCACGATGGTCTGCAAGGGTTCCATCGGGTTTTCCACGAAATCCGCCAGGGTCCAGATCCGCACCCGCGCCTTGGTCCAGACGCTGCGCAGCACGCCCAGATGATCCGCCTCGATCTTCTGCAACAGCGCGGCCTGCCGGCGGATGTCGCCGAAATTGGCGTTGGACTTGAACAAGGGCACCGCCCAGGCGCCGGAGATCACGCTGATCGTGGCGTTCGCGTCGCCCGCCATGAACCAGCCCAGCGCCTGGTTGTCGGCCGGGCCGAACTGGAAGCACTGCCGCTCGCCCCGGGTGTTCCAGATCAGGTTGGTCAGGAAGCTCTTCGGGTTGTAGTCGCGCAGGGCCGCGCTGTCGCTGAGGCAACCGTTGTAGATCGCCTCGCCCCCGGCGAACTGCACCCGGTCGGGCGCGAAGAGGTGGCCGTGGACGCGCATCCCCGTCACCCGGCCCAGCCAGGCCTCGTAATCCTCGAACAGCTCCGAAAACCCCTCGAACACCGAATAGGGCGCGGCGGTGCGGCCGTTCTCGCGGTTCTCCACCGGATAGCGGCTTTGCATGTAGAGGCCCGGGCGGCCGTTCAGCCGCCGCTCCACGGCCTTGGAGAACAGCCTGTCGATCTTGCCCGGGTTGGGCTCGGCCGCCGGCTGGCCCTTGCCCTCCTCGGTCAGGAACACGCGGTAGAGCTTGTCGGCATGGGGCCAGATCTTGCGGGCCACGAAGCAGTCCGACCGGCGGAGGAGCTGCAGGTGATCGTCATAGAAGATATGCGGCTTGCCCTGGAAGTCGAACTTGGACAGCGTCAGCGAGCGGCTTTCCACGCTGGTGGCGAACTGGCGCACCAGGGTCTGGAAATAGCTTTCATCGGGGATCCAGACGTGTCGGAAATAGCGGTCCCAGCCGGGGCGGCGCGGGTCTTCCAGGATGGCCGAGAGGGTGCGGCGGGTCAGGCACCACCACTGGCTGCCCAGATGCGGCTCCAGCCCTGCGGGGATGCGGCGGTGCAGCCCCAGCCGCCGCTGCACGCCCACGTACCAGTCGAAAAGCTTGCGGTGCCGCCGCCACGAGAAGGGGAAGCGCAAAGTGAAGCGTTCCAGGTTCAGCCCGCCCACGGTCCAGCCCACGTCCTGGGTGGTCACGCTCTCGATGAAGTCGGTGGCGGGCCGTTCGTCCAGATAGGCGCGCAACTCCTCCACCGGCCGCAGCGGCAGGCAGGAGCCGGAGGCGAGGTAGACGTGCCGCACCCCGGGAAACTCGGCCAGCATCACCCGGGCGGCCTCCAGCGTGGCGGCGACCAGCCCCCAGGTGCCCCATTCGCAGGGATGCCGGCCGCAGAACCGCACCTCGGCCACATCGGCCAGGTCGGCCTTGAAGCGGGCGAAGGCGCGCGGGCGCACCCGGCTGTCGACATGGATCACCACGGGGCAGCCGCGTGCGGCCCAGTGCCGGGCCACCTGCGCCGCGCGGTCCAGCGCGGTGTGGCACAGCATCAGGAACCCCACGGTCATGCCCAGTTCCCCTTGGACATCAGCCCGAGGATCTCGAGCTGGCGCCAGTTGATGTATTTCTCGCTCCATTTGCACCAGAGATCGGGCTGGCTGTCCATCGCCGCGCGATAGGCCCGGTATTCCGTGCTGTCGCGATAGTGCTCGCCGCGCCGCATCTCCTCCTCGGCCTTGGCGCCGAAGGTGTCGAGGAACTTGGCGTGCAGAAGGATGCCGCTGGCCTTCTCGCCCCCCAGTGTGTCGTGCACCTGGTTCAGGCCGCGCGGCAGCACCATGTGGGTCGAGCTGACATAGGCATAGCCCCGCTGCCAGCGCACCAGCGGCACCTTGTTCAGCGCCGGGGCCAGCTTCGGCGTGTCGGGGAAGAACATCCGCGCCCGCGGCCCGCCCTGGATCCAGAGGTTGCCGTAGCGGTGGTTGATGGTGATCGAATAGTTGCCGGCGTCGAACCACTGGGCGATCTCGAACGGGTCCTGCCCCTCGCGATAGGGCTGCGCGCCGATCGCGCCCTTGGGGTACATGTCCAGGAGCATGGCCGAGAAGGAACGGATGCCCGACGAATCCAGCCAGTCGGTCAGCGCCCGGATCGGCCGCGTCTCGCAGAACGGATAGACGAAGAACTCGTCCACATCCACGGTCAGGCACCAGCGCCCGTGCCCGAACCGGCGGTGCAGCGCGGTCAGCCAGTCCATCCCGAAACGGGCGGACTTGTAGCTGGCCGGGGTGGACCAGACCGAGACATCGGGCTGCTCGGCCAGATATTCGCGCGAGCCGTCGTCGGAATCGTTGTCCACCACCAGGAAGTGGTCGATCCCCAGGTCGCGGTAATAGCGCAGGAAATACGGCAGCCGCACCCGTTCGTTGCGCATGGTGACGAAGGCCAGGATCGCCTCGCCCCGGATGGCGCGGGTGCGGTCGCTGACCAGCGCCAGCTCGCGCCGCTTCCACGCCGCGCGCAGCAGCAGACGCCTGCGCCGGAGCCGCAACCGATAGGATTCGACTACGCCCACGCAAACGCCCCTTCGCCGCAGGTGCAGACCTGCGGGTCATTCCTGGACCAGAGCCCTTGCGATTTGGTTGCCACTGACTGCCCTGTTTTCCCCCGGGGAAGGTAACCTCTTGCGGTGCACAGGTAAACACAGATGACCGATCCGGACCGGACCAGTCAGAATGTCGCCCGCGCAACATGGAGCAGGATCGGTTCAGGTGGAGCCGCTGCCACCGGAACCGCCGGATGAAGTCTCGTAACTCCCTCCCCCTCGTGGGGAGGGGAGGCATCTTTCCTGCCGGCGATTCTGCCTGAACCGATCCCGCCGCTAGATCCATCCCCCCCGCGACATCAGGCCGCGCGCCTCCAGACCGCGCCAGCCGGGCAGGCGGGCGGAGTGCGGGGTCCAGAGGTCGGGGTCGGCGATCAGGCCGGCGTAATAGTCGTCGTAAAGCGCGCTGTTGGCGAAATGCTCGCCCCGGCCGCGTTCCTCGGCCGATTTCTGCACCACCTCGTCGAGGAACTTGGTGTGCAGAAGGATGCCCGAAGGCGCCTCGCCCCCGTCGCCTTCCCAGACGGCGTTCAGCCGGCGCGGCAGGATCTGGTGGGTGGAGTTCACGTAGACGAAGCGGCGGTTCCAGCGCACCAGCGGCAGCTTGTTCAGCGTGGGCGCGCGGCGGGGATCGGCGGCGAAGAAGCGCCGCGCCCGCACGCCGCCCTGGATCCACAGGTTGCCCAGCGGCGCCTGCTCGCGCAGCATCAGGTTGCCGGCGTCGAACCAGCACAGCGTGGCGAAGGGGTCCGCCGGGTCCGCCGCCTGTTCCGACAGCCGCCCCCGGGGATAGAGGTCCAGCATCATCGCCGGATAGGCGGGCTGGTCGTGCTCGTCCAGCCAGCCGGTCAGCGCCCGCAGGTCGCGGGTCTGCCAATAGGGATAGACCAGGATCTCGTCGGCATCCACGGTCAGGCACCAGTGGCCGTGCCCGTGGCGGATCATCAGCCAGGTCAGCCAGTCCACCCCGAAACGCGAGCGGCGATAGCTGGCCGCGGTGGACCATAGCGAGACATCCGGCTCGCCCGCCAGCATCGCGGCGGTGGCGTCGCTGCTGGCGTTGTCCACCATCAGGAAATGCGCCACCCCCAGCCGGCGATAATGCGCCAGCCAGTAGGGCAGCCGCGCGGCCTCGTTGCGGACCGTGGCGAAGCACAGGATGTCGCCCGGGCGGATCGCCGCGGTGCGGTCGGCCGCCGGGGCCAGTTGCCGCCGCCGCCGCAGGGCGCGCCAGAGCAGGCGCCGCCGCCGCCAGCGCAGGCGGTAGGCGGTCCAGAGCCCCGCGGCCCGGCCGCTCACTGCGCGGCGCGGCTTTGCGCCATCATGTCGAGCAGATAGGCCGAGAATTCGTCGCGCAGCTCGTCGCGCGCCAGGCCGAAGGCGACGGTGGCCTGCAGGAACCCGGCCTTGGAGCCGCAGTCGTACCGCTGCCCGCGGAAGCGGAAGCCGAAGACCTGGTCGGGTTTCTTCGCCTCTTCCGAGATCGCGTCGGTCAGCTGGATCTCGCCGCCCGCGCCCTGCTTCATCCGGTTGAGGTTCGACAGCACCCGGGGCGTCAGGATGTAGCGGCCGATGACGGCGAGGTTCGAGGGCGCGTCCTCGGACTTCGGCTTTTCCACCATGCCCTTCACCTGCACGATCGAGCCCAGGTCCTCGGCCACGTCCAGCACGCCATAGGCCGAGGTGCGCGCGGGCGGCACCTCCATCGCGGCGACCATGTTGCCGCCGGTCTGCTCGTAGGCCTCGACCATCTGTTGCAGGCAGGGCTTGTCGGCGGCGATCACGTCGTCGGGCAGCAGCACCGCGAAGGGTTCGTTGCCGATCAGCCGGCGGGCGCACCAGACCGCGTGCCCCAGCCCCAGCGGCCGGTTCTGGCGGACATAGGCGATGGCGCCCGAGTCCATGTTGGTTTCCTTGAGCGCGTCCAGCAGCTGCTCCTTGCCCGACCGGCGCAGCGCCGCCTCCAGCTCGGGGGCGTTGTCGAAATAGTCCTCCAGCGCCGACTTGCCGCGCGAGGTGACGAAGATGAACTCCTTGATCCCGGCCGCCCGCGCCTCGTCGATGGCGTACTGGATCAGCGGGCGGTCCACCAGGGTCATGATCTCCTTGGGGATCGACTTGGTGGCAGGCAGGAACCGGGTTCCGAGGCCAGCCACGGGGAACACCGCCTTGAGGACCTTCTTCGTCTTTCGCATACCGCTCACTCCGCCTGGCGCTGCCTGCCGCGCCCCATTGCCCGCCGATGCGGCCCTACACCCGCCCGGCGGTCACGATGGCTTGATTCACAACTGTCCGACGCCACTTTGAGATCACAATTGTGACGGGGGCAAGGCCGAGCCCGCAAAGCCGGCGTAATGCCGCGGATTGTCGTCAGATCAGCACCACACCGGGGGCCAGCGCCACGAAATGCGGGTTGTCCCAGCCGGGCTTGCCGTAGGTCAGCGGCCGGCGGTCGTCCATCCGCAGCACCTGCCCGCCGGCCGCGCGCAGCACCGCATCGCCCGCGGCGGTGTCCCATTCCATGGTGCGGCCCAGCCGGGGGTAGAGGTCGGCCTCGCCGGTGGCGACCAGGCAGAACTTCAGGCTGGAGCCCGCGCTCTTCGCATCCGCCACGCGGTAGCGGGCGATCCAGTCGTCGGTCGCCGCGTCGCGGTGGGATTTGGAGGCCACCACCATCAGCGCGGCATTGTCGGGCGCGGGGTTGACGCGGATCGGGCGCAGCGGGCCGGGGGTGGGGCCGAAGGGCCCGGCCTCCTCCACCGCGCCCCCCGTCGCCGGGGTCCAGAACAGCCGGCCCTTGGCCGGGGCATAGACCACGCCGAAGCGGGGCGCGCCCTTCTCGACATAGGCGATGTTCACCGTGAAGTCGCCGCGGCGCTGCACGAATTCCTTGGTGCCGTCCAGCGGATCGACGATCAGGAAGGTGCTGGCGCGGAGCGCGTGGCTGTCCGCCTGTTCCTCGGTGATCAGCGGCAGGTCGGGGAAGGCGCCGCGCAGCCCGGCGCTGATCGCCGCGTCGGCGGCCTCGTCGGCCTCGGTCACCGGCGAGGCGTCGGATTTCGACCGCACCGCGAAGTCGGGCCCCTCGTAGACCTGCATGATCCGCGCCCCGGCGTCGAGCGCGAGCCCGCGCATCCGCGCCACCAATGCGTGGTGATCCATCCACACCTCCTCCGCCGCGGCGACCCGCGGCGTTGCCAAATCGCCCGTCGATCCATATCGTTGCGCGCAAGGGATCGGCAAGCAGTCCCGTGTCAGGCTGCGCCGTCCCGGCACGGCGGGGCGGCAGCAGGCAAGGTCAGGCGGATGTTCCAGCAGCGCGCCCCGAAGTCCTCGATGCAGTCGGCCTTCGCGCTGGCCGAACTGGTGTTCCACGCCGCCGTCCGCCATGTGCGCAAGTCGCACGGCAATGCGGTGATCGGGCTGCTGCTGAACATCCTGCAGACCGTGGTGCTGATCGTCGTCTTCTACATCCTGTTCGAGCTCATCGGGCTGCGCGGCTCGGCGGTGCGGGGCGACTTCGTGCTCTACCTGATGTCGGGCATCTTCCTGTTCATGACCCATATCAAGGCGATGGGCGCGGTGGCGGCGGCCGAGGGGCCGACCTCGGCGATGATGAAGCATTCGCCGATGAACACCGCGGTCTCGATCGCCTCGGCCGCGCTCTCGGCGCTCTACCTGCAATTCATCTCGGCCGCGGTGGTGCTGTTCATCTATCACGCCGCGGTCACGCCCATCTCGATCCACGATCCGGTGGGGGCCATGGCGATGTTCCTGCTGGCCTGGGCCTCGGGCGTCTCGCTGGGCATGGTGATGATGGCGCTGCGGCCCTGGCTGCCCGAGGCGACCCCGCTGATCACCCAGGTCTACCAGCGGATGAACATGGTGTTTTCGGGAAAGATGTTCCTGGCCAATACCATGCCGGGCTACCTGCGCCCGTTCTTCGACTGGAACCCGCTGTTCCACATCATCGACCAGACGCGGGGGTTCCTGTTCCTCAACTACAATCCGCATTATACCTCGATCACCTATCCGCTGGTGATGACCGGGGTCTTCTTCGTGATCGGGATGATGGCCGAGTTCTATACCCGCAAGCACGCCTCGGCCAGCTGGGGGGCGGGCCGGTGATCCGGGCGCTGGCCCTTTGCGCCCTGCTGGCCCTGCCCGCCGCGGCGCAGGAGCTTCCGGCGCTCTACGACGTGACCGGGGTGGCGGCGGGCGACGTGCTGAACGTGCGGCAAGGCCCCTCGGCCGCCGAGCCCGTGGTCGCCACCCTGCCGCCGGGCGCGCGGGGGGTGGAGGTCGTGGCGCTGTCCCCGGAGGGCGGCTGGGGCCTGGTGAACGCGGGCGAGGTCGCGGGCTGGGTCTCGATGCGCTTCATGGCCGCCGCCGGCGGGCCGGGGTGGGAGACGCTGGCCACCCCGCTGACCTGCCTGGGCACCGAGCCCTTCTGGTCCGCCCGGCTGGGCGAGCCGCCGGGCACCATGCTGCTGCAGACCCCCGACCATCCGGTGGCGGCGATGGGGATCGGCTGGTCGGCCCCGGTCGCCGGGCGGATGGGAATGCTGGGCGTCTCGCTGGCCTCCGGCACCGCCGGCGGCTTTGCGGTGATCCGCGCGGAAAGCTGCTCGGACGGGATGAGCGAGCGCCATTTCGGCCTGGCGGCCGAGTTCTTCCTGGACGGCCTCTTCCCCGGCGAGACGGAGCCGCTGGGCCTCTCGGGCTGCTGCACCATGGCGCGCTGACGGCGGCCCCTTGCCGGCAATTCAACCCAAAATCACGGACCCGTGACGCTTGCGGGCCACCTGACCCCCCCCTATATAGCCCGCGAAGCCCGAAGGGACGCGACCCGCGCCCTGGACGGTTCAGCCACATGCCACAAGGGATCGGGGCGCAGGAGCCGCGCACGGGCCTGAGCCCCCCATATCGCCGAAAGAAGAGGTAGCAGAACATGGCCAAAGTCATCGGGATCGACCTCGGGACCACGAACTCCTGCGTCGCCATCATGGACGGCTCGCAGCCCCGCGTGATCGAGAACGCCGAAGGCGCCCGCACCACGCCCTCGGTCGTGGGTTTCACCGACAACGAGCGTCTGGTCGGCCAGCCCGCCAAGCGGCAGGCGGTGACCAACCCCTCCAACACCATCTTTGCCGTCAAGCGTCTGATCGGCCGCCGCGCCGACGACCCGATGATCGCCAAGGACAAGAAGAACCTGCCCTATGCGGTGATCTCGGGCGGCAACGGCGATGCCTGGGTCGAGGCCCGGGGCGAGAAGTATTCGCCCAGCCAGATCAGTGCCTTCATCCTGCAGAAGATGAAGGAGACCGCCGAAAGCTATCTGGGCGAGCCGGTGACGCAGGCCGTTATCACGGTGCCCGCCTATTTCAACGACGCCCAGCGGCAGGCCACCAAGGACGCCGGCAAGATCGCCGGGCTGGAAGTCCTGCGGATCATCAACGAACCCACCGCCGCGGCGCTGGCCTACGGGCTGGACAAGAAGGATTCGAAGACCATCGCGGTCTATGACCTGGGCGGCGGCACCTTCGACATCACCATCCTGGAAATCGACGACGGCCTCTTCGAGGTGAAATCGACCAACGGGGACACGTTCCTCGGCGGCGAGGACTTCGACATGCGGATCGTCAACTACCTGGCCGACGAGTTCCGCAAGGAACACGGCGTCGACCTGACGCTGGACAAGATGGCGCTGCAACGGCTGAAGGTCGCGGCCGAGAAGTCCAAGATCGAGCTGTCGTCCAGCCAGCAGACCGAGATCAACGAACCCTTCATCGCGATGGACAAGAACACCGGGCAGCCGCTGCACCTGGTGGTCAAGCTGACGCGGGCCAAGCTGGAATCGCTGGTCGACGACCTGATCAAGAAGTCGATCAAGCCCTGCAGGGACGCGCTGAAGGATGCCGGCCTCTCGGTGGGCGACATCGACGAGGTGGTGCTGGTCGGCGGCATGACCCGGATGCCGAAGGTGGTCGAAGAGGTCACCAGGTTCTTCGGCAAGGAGCCGCACAAGGGCGTGAACCCCGACGAGGTCGTGGCGCTGGGCGCGGCGATCCAGGCCGGCGTGCTGCAGGGCGACGTGAAGGACGTGGTGCTGCTGGACGTGACGCCCCTGTCGCTGGGCATCGAGACGCTGGGCGGCGTGTTCACCCGGCTGATCGACCGCAACACCACGATCCCGACCAAGAAGTCGCAGATCTTCTCGACCGCCGAGGACAACCAGAACGCGGTGACCATCCGCGTGTTCCAGGGCGAGCGCGAGATGGCCGCGGACAACAAGCTGCTCGGCCAGTTCAACCTGGAGAACATCCCGCCCGCGCCGCGGGGGATGCCGCAGATCGAGGTCACCTTCGACATCGACGCCAACGGCATCGTCAGCGTCTCGGCCAAGGACAAGGGCACCGGCAAGAGCCAGCAGATCACCATCCAGGCGTCGGGCGGCCTGAGCGAGGCCGACATCGACAAGATGATCCGCGACGCCGAGGCCAATGCCGAGACCGACAAGGTCCGGCGCGAGCTGATCGAGACCAAGAACCGCGGCGAAAGCCTGCTGCACGACACGCGCAAGTCGATCAAGGAGCATGGCGACAAGGTGGATCCCGCCACCATCGAGGCGATCGAGCTGGCGATGAGCCCGCTGGAAGACGCGCTGAAGGGCGAGGACGCGGGCAAGATCCGCTCGGCCATGCAGAACCTGACCGAGGCCGCCATGAAGCTGGGCGAGGCCATCTACAAGGCCAGCCAGGCCGAGGGCGAGGGGGCCGACAGCGGCGCGCCGCGCGACGTGGATGACGACATCATCGACGCCGACTTCGAGGACATGGGCGACGGCAAGCGGAAGTGAGACCGCAGGGAACCAAAGGGGGGCGGTCCGGCGACGGGCCGCCCTTCTGAGGTTCGGGGGATAGGAACCCATGGCGAAACGCGACTATTACGAGGTTCTGGGGGTCCAGAAGGGCGCAAGCGCCGACGAGCTGAAGAAGGCCTACCGCCAGAAGGCCAAGGAGCTTCACCCCGACCGCAACAAGGACAATCCCAAGGCCGAGGCGGCGTTCAAGGAAGTGAACGAAGCCTATGACGTGCTGAAGGACGACCAGAAGAAGGCGGCCTACGACCGTTTCGGCCACGGCGCCTTCGAGAACGGCATGGGCGGCGGCGGCCCGCGCGGTGGCTTCCAGCAGGGCGACTTCGCCTCGGCCTTCTCGGACGTGTTCGAGGATCTGTTCGGCGACTTCATGGGCGGGCGCGGCGGTGGCGGCGGCCGGGCGCGGGCGCAGCGCGGCTCCGACCTGCGCTACAACCTGCGCGTCTCGCTGGAAGAGGCCTACAAGGGGGTGCAGAAGACCATCTCCGTCCCCTCGGCCGTCACCTGCGAGGTCTGCCGCGGCACCGGCGCCGAGGGCGGCGCCGAGCCGGTGACCTGCCCCACCTGTTCCGGCATGGGCAAGGTGCGGGCGCAGCAGGGCTTCTTCACGGTGGAGCGCACCTGCCCCACCTGCGGCGGCAACGGCCAGATCGTCAAGAACCCCTGCCGGGCCTGCGGCGGCGCGGGCCGGGTGGAGAAGGAACGCGCGCTCTCGGTCAACATCCCCGCGGGGGTGGAGACCGGCACCCGCATCCGCCTGGCCGGCGAGGGCGAGGCGGGGGTGCGGGGCGGGCCGACCGGGGATCTCTACATCTTCATCGAGGTGAAGGACCACCCGATCTTCCTGCGCGAGGGGCAGCACCTGTTCTGCCGCGTGCCGGTCAGCATGGCCGCCGCGGCGCTGGGGGGCGAGGTCGAGGTGCCCACCATCGACGGCGGCGCCTCGCGCGTGAAGGTGCCGGCGGGCAGCCAGACCGGCCGCCAGATGCGCCTGCGCGGCAAGGGAATGCCGGCGCTGCGCGGCGGCGGGCAGGGCGACATGGTGATCGAACTGGCGGTGGAAACCCCGGTGAACCTGACCGCCCGGCAGAAGGAATTGCTGGCCGAGTTCGAGAAACTCTCCGCCGACAACAACCCCGAGGGGAAGAGCTTCTTCTCCAAGGTCAAGGGCTTCTGGGACGGGATGAAGGGGTAAAGGGGGTCGGGAGGTCCCTTTTCCATGCCCCGCAAAATGCCGCATTTCATGTCCACGAGTTTGGCTTGTGCTGTGGGTGGTATGCGATGCCCCGAAAGATCCTGCGGATCTCGATCACGACAGCCGCGACAGCGGCAGCGGTAGGTCTTGCGTTGAAATTCGCGCCGGCCGGGCAAGGGCCGGGCAAGGCGTTCGACGATTGCGCCCTGAACATGACATCGGAGTGCCTGTTCGCGCTTGGTCTCGAAACCGCGTCCGCCGACGGCTCGTCGTCCCGCCATCTGCTCGAAATCGGCCTGTTGGGGCAGACCGGCCGTATCGACGAAGCCCTGGCGTTCGGGCTTCGCATCCAGGCGGCGGAAGGGCTCGCACCGGGAGCAGCGGCGGAGATCGATGCCAGGCTGGCAAGCCATCGCATCACCGCCGCGATCCGGGATGGCGCGAACCCGCAGGACGCATTCGCCCGTACTCCCGGGGCCGACGCCGGCGCCCTGTGGATCAGCGCGCTCGATCTGCTGGGTCGGCGTCCCTACGGCCCTGCCGCCGCCCCGCGCCTGCCCGACGAACGGATACGTGCCATCGTGGCGGAGATGGCGGACATGATCGCGGCGATGGCCGGTACGGGATCCCCCAGCGCCCGCCGTCTGGCCGATGCCGCCGAGCTTCAGGCCGCCCTGGGCAATCGCGAGGCCGCGACCCGCATCCTCGGGCTTCTGCCGAAGGGCGACCGGGGGGTGGTTCTCAGCGAGGATCTGGTCAGGCTGATCGGCGCCGAAACAGCCCTCGACCTGTGCGGCGGGATCGCCGATTGCCGCAAGCGGATGCTGCCGCGTGCGGCCGCCGCGGCTGCCGACGCCGAGAGCGCCCGGGCCTATCTTGACGAGGTCTTCGCAATCCACACCGCGCGGAGGCCCTGGCCCGACTTCACCGAGATGGCCCGTGTGGTGGAACTGGCCGCCAGGCTGGGGCATCGGGAGCACGCCCTGGTCCTTGCCCAGGACGTGGCGCGGATCGCCACGACCAGCAGGGGCGTTTTCCCGTCGTTTCCCCATATCGCCGCCGCTCGGTCGCTGTTGGCCGCGGGGGCGGAGTCAGGCGAGGTACGCCAGGCGCTCGATCTCGCCGAGGGCGAATTTCCCGAAAGCGGCAGCAAGGTGGTCGGGTTCGGGATCGTCAGCGGGCCGATCCAGTGGGACAATTTCGGGCTGGAGGCCCAGGCCAGGCGCGAGATCGCCAATCTGAGAGCGAGACTTGGCGACCTCGATGCCGCGATCCGCATGATGGAGGGGATCAGGGACCCGGCCTTCGCCTGGCGCGAAGTGCTGACGCCGGACATTCCGATCGAGTCGCTGGACAGGCTCTTGCAGGCGGCCAGCCCGGCCTTGACGGTCGAGGAGAATGCCTATGTCAGAGCCTGTCTAGCCCAAGACATGGTCCTTTTCGATGTCTCCGGGCCGCACCTGAACTGGGCGACCACCACCATGGACGAGATCCTTCGGGCGGAACCGTTCGATGGAGAGCGTGCGGTCGCGATCTACGGTTGCATCGTCAGGGTGGCCGCGAACCGTCAGGATCGCACTGCGGAACGGGCCGCGCTGACACGGATGGGACAGGTCGCCCTCGCCTCGGGCGACGTCGCTTCCCTCCATCGCGCAGGGCTCGCCTGGTACCGCTTCGAAACATCCGGACTGTAGCCCGGGCTTCTGGGGGATGAGGGGATCGGTCGCGGTGCGTGAGATCACGTACCCTACGTCGACCGGAGTGCATTGTCGGCGCGCGGTCTCATCCGTAGGGTGCGTGGTCCCCACGCACCGCGCCGGCCCCCCTCCCTCACGCCAGCCAGTTCTCCACCCGCAGACCCGGAACGCGGCGGAACTCGCGCGCGTTCGCCGTCACCAGCACCGCCCCTGCCGCCTGCGCGTGGGCCGCGATCAGCAGGTCGTTGGGGCCGATCGGGTGGCCCGCGGCCTCCAGCCCGCAGCGAATGGCGCCATATTCGGCATCGGCCGGCAGGTCGAGCGCCAGAATCTGCACGCCCTCCAGAATGGCGTCGATCTGCGCCGTCAGCCGGGACGAACCCTTCTTGATGCAGCCGTAGCGCAGTTCCGCCGCGGTGATGATGCTGACGCAGACCGCATCGCTGCCGATCCGGGCGATATGCTCGGCCAACGGCCCCTGCGGCGCCTTGGCCAGTGCCGAGACGATGTTGGTATCCAGCATGTAAAGCTGGGTCAAAGGTCGATGTCCCGTGCCGGCGGCAGCCCCTCGTCCACATCGGGAAAGGCATCCTCGGGCGCCAGCGGTTTCAGGCCGGCCAGGATTTCGATCAGGTTCCGGCTCCGCACCGGCTCGATGATCAGCTTCTCGCCGTCGCGGTGGATCAGCACCCGGTCGCCCGGCAGTTCGAAGTCGGCCGGGATCCGCACCGCCTGGCTCTTGTTGTTGCGAAACAGCTTGGCCTCGCGCGGCCGCGTCGCGTCAGGGGTTCCCGGATGGGGCATCGCCGCCTCCCTTGCCTGCATATGCCCTTGCATATACATGCGAGACGCGAAAGTTTCCAGTGCCCGCCCCCAACGCCGTCACAACAGGCTACCTGTCCCGCTGGCTGGCCACCTCGCCGTCCGACAGCGCGCGGGTGAAGGGGATCAGCTGCCAGACCGCCGACAGCCCGACCAGGATGTAGACGATCCGCGAGAGCGCCGAGCCGGCGCCGAAGATCGCCGCCACCAGATCGAACTGGAACAGGCCGACCAGCAGCCAGTTCAGGCCGCCGATGATGATCAGCAGAAGGGTCGCGATGTTCACGGCACGCATGGGTCCTGCCCTCGCATTTGGGGGTTCCACTGGCGGAACACCCGGAGGCGGCGTTTGTTCCCGTAGGGTGGGCCGTTCCGCCCGGGGACCGGGCGGGTTGGCCCACCATCAAGGCCCTATCCCCGCAACGCGTCCATCACCCGGACCAGTTCCTCGCTGATCCCGGGCTCGGACAGCGCGTGCCCCGCCATCGGGATGATCGAGAGCCGGGCCAGCGGCCAGCCCTCGGCCAGCCGCTGGGCCGCGCGCGGCGGGCAGATCATGTCGTAGCGGCCCTGCACGATATGCGCGGGGATATGCTCGATCCGGCCGCGGTTCTTCAGGATCCAGCCGTCGTGGTCCAGGAAGCCGCCGTTGACGAAGTAATGGTTCTCCAGCCGGGCGAAGGCGCGGGCGTATTCGGTGGGGCCTTCCGAGACCGCCCCGTCGTACTGGATCGAGGCCAGCGCGTTCTCCCAGTTGGCCCAGGCGCGGGCGTGGCGGGCCTCCTCGATCAGGTTGCCGGAGAACAGCCGGCGGTGATAGGCGCCCATCAGGTCGTCGCGCTCGGCCTCGGGGATCGGGGCCAGGAACCGCGCCCAGAGGTCGGGGAAGAAGGCCCCGGCCCCGCCGCCGTAGAACCAGTCGAGCTCCCCCTTCGTCATCAGGAACACGCCGCGCAGCACCAGGTGGCTGACCCGCCCGGGATGGGTGATGGCGTGGATCAGCGCCAGCGTCGCGCCCCAGCTGCCGCCGAACAGCATCATCCGCTCGATCCCCAGCGTCTGGCGGATCGCCTCGATGTCGCGCACCAGATGCCAGGTGGTGTTGGCCTCGACGCTGGCATGGGGGCGCGAGCGGCCGCAGCCGCGCTGGTCGAACAGGATGACGCGGTAGTGCCCGGGGTCGAAATAGCGCCGCATCGAGGGGCTGCACCCGCCCCCCGGGCCGCCGTGCAGCACCATCACCGGCTGGCCGTCGGGCCGCCCGCATTGCTCGACATAGAGCCGGTGCCCGTCGCCCACGTCCAGAAGCCGCTGGTCGAAGGGGTCGACCGGCGGGTAAAGATACTCGGCTGCGCGCTTTTGACCTGATCTGTAGTCCATCGCTGCCCTATATAACGCAGCAGTCCCGCCCTGCCACGGGCCAATCCGACCGGAGCCGCCGAATGACCACCATAGACCCCGCCGAGGTGGCGAAGTTCCAGGCGATGGCCGAGGAATGGTGGGATCCGGCGGGCAAGTTCCGCCCGCTGCACCTGATGAACCCCTGCCGGCTGGACTATATCGTGACCCAGATCGCCGAGGAGTTCGGCCGCGACCCCCGCGCGCCCCGCCCCTTCGCCGGGCTGCGAATCCTCGACATCGGCTGCGGCGGCGGGCTGCTGTCCGAGCCGATGGCGCGGCTGGGGGCGGATGTGGTGGGGGCGGATGCCGCCGAACGCAACATCCCCGTGGCCCGGCTGCACGCGGCGCAGTCGGGGCTGGAGATCGACTATCGCCACACCACCGCCGAGGCGCTGGCCGCGGCGGGCGAGACCTTCGACGCGGTGCTGAACATGGAGGTGGTCGAGCATGTGGCCGACCCCTTGGCCTACCTGACCGCCTGCCGGGACCTGCTGCGCCCCGGCGGGCTGATGGTCTGCTCGACGCTGAACCGCAACGCCCGCAGCTTCGCCATGGCGATCCTCGGGGCCGAATGGGTGATGCGCTGGCTGCCCAAGGGCACCCACGACTGGAAGAAGTTCATCACGCCCGACGAGCTTTACGCCCTGCTGCGGCAGGCCGGGCTCGACCCGGTGGACCACAAGGGGATGGTCTTCAACCCCCTGCGCTGGGACTGGCGCCTGTCGGATCGCGACCTGAGCGTGAACTACGTCACCGCCAGCATCAGGCGGGCCTGAGCCCGCCTATCCCCGCGCGCGGTCGGCCGGGTAGACGCCGAGGATGGTCAGCGCCGAGGTGAAATAGCGCGCCTCGTCCAGCGCCAGGGCCACGTTGGCGTCGTCGGGGTGGCCCTCGATGTCGGCGTAGAACTCGGTCGCGGTGAAGCTGCCGCCCACCATGTAGCTTTCCAGCTTGGTCATGTTCACCCCGTTGGTGGCGAAGCCCCCCATGGCCTTGTAGAGCGCGGCCGGGATGTTGCGCACCCGGAAGGTAAAGGTGGTGATCATCGTCCCCGGCCCGCGGCGCGAATGGTCGGGCGCGCGCGACATCACCAGGAAGCGGGTGGTGTTGTTCTTCTGGTCCTCGATATGGCGGGCCAGCACCTCCAGCCCGTAGATCTCGGCCGCCAGTTCGCTGGCCAGCGCCGCGCGCGCCGGATCGCCCGCCTCGGCCACCTCGCGGGCGGCGCGGGCATTGTCGCTGCTGACCCGGCCGCGGATGCCATGCGCCTTCAGGAAGCCCGCGCATTGCGGCAGGATCACCACATGGCCATGCGCCTCCTTCACCCCGGCCAGGGGCGCGCCCCTGACCCCCAGCAGGTTCACATGGACCCGCACGAAGGCCTCGTCCACGATATGCAGCCCGGCCTTGGGCAAGAGGGTGTGCACGTCGGCCACCCGGCCGTAGGTCGAATTCTCGACCGCCAGCATCCCCAGGTCGACCTCGCCGCGGCGGGTCAGGTCCACCACGTCCTCGAAGGTCTGGCAGGGCACCGGCTCGAACCCGGGGCGGGCCTGCGCGCAGGCCTGGTGCGACTAGGCGCCGGGTTCGCCCTGAAAGGCGATGCGGCCGGTGGTGGGGGCGGTCATGGCGGGCTCTCTCACAGGCGGGTGGGCACGGGGGCCCGAATTGGGCAATCGGTCGCGCCTCTACACCTTGATATGGCGGGGGGGAAGCGGGTAGAAGCGCGCGGGAAGGCAGGTACCAAGGACGCGACATGTTCGACACGATGACAGCGACCAAGGCAGTCGGCGCGGGTTGCGGCGCGCTCCTCATCTTTCTGCTGGGCGGCTGGGCGGCGGAGATCACCTATCACGGCGGCGGCGGCCATGGCGCCGAGGGCGAGGCGGTGCAGGGCTATGTGATCGAGGTGGCCGCGGCCGAAACCACCGACGAGCCCGAGGTGGATTTCGAGACGCTGCTGGCCGCGGCCGATCCGGCGGCGGGCGAGAAGGTCTTCGCCAAGTGCCGCGCCTGCCACAAGCTGGACGGCACCAACGGCACCGGCCCGGCGCTGAACGGCATCGTGAACCATCCCAAGGCGGCCGCGCCGGGCTTCAGCTATTCCCAGGTGCTGGCGTCGATGGCCGGCGAGACCTGGACGCCCGAGAACCTGAACGCCTTCCTGCAAAGCCCGCGCGGCTATGCCCCGGGCACCAAGATGGCCTTCAACGGCCTGCCCAGCCAGGCCGAGCGCGTGAACCTGATCTCCTGGCTGGCCACACAGAACTGATCCGGCCTTCCGCCGGGCAAGGGCCGCCCCTTCGGGCGGCCCTTTCGCGTTTCGCCGCTTCACTTTCGCGCAATCGGGCTTGAGACGGTGGCCAGCCGCCCTTAGGCATGTTTTCATTGCACGGAGTGCAGATCAGGGGAGCGGCGGCATGGCGAGACGGGTCCGGGGCGGGGCGGCGGCTGTGGCGGCGGATCGGACGCGGGCCGCGCTGGCGGGCGCGGGCCTTTCGGTGCTGATCCTGGCGGCGGGGGCGATGGCCGCCCGCGGGCAGGAGGCGCCGGCCCCGGCGGAGGGCGAGGTCATCGTCTCGCACGGGATCTCGACCTTCGGCGACCTGAAGTACCCGGCCGACTTCCCGCATCTGGACTATGTGAACCCCGACGCGCCCAAGGGCGGCGAGATCTCGATCTGGTCCTTCGGCGGCTTCGATTCGATGAACCCCTCTTCGGTCAAGGGGCGGGCGGCGGGCCTGTCCTCGGCCTTCTACGAATCCATCCTGACCGGCACGGCGGACGAGATCGGGGCCAGCTACTGCCTGCTGTGCTCGACCATGGAATATCCGCCGGACCGCAGCTGGGTGATCTTCAACCTGCGGCCCGAGGCGCGGTTCTCGGACGGCAGCCCGCTGACCGCCGAGGACGTGGTGTTCAGCTACGAGACCTTCCTGGCCAAGGGGCTGACCGACTTCCGCACCGTCTTCGCCCAGCAGGTCGACGGGGCCGAGGCGCTGGACACCCACCGGGTGAAGTTCACCTTCAAGCCGGGCGTGCCCTATCGCGACCTGCCGGCCGACGTGGGCGGGCTGCCGGTGCTGTCCAAGGCGCATTACGAGGCCAACGGGCTCGACCTGGAAGAATCCAGCATGAAGCCCTTCCTGGGGTCCGGCGAATACGTGCTGGACCGGGTGGCGGTGGGCCAGACCGTGGTGCTGCGCCGCAACCCCGACTACTGGGGCAAGGACCTGCCGATCAACCGGGGCACCAGCAACTTCGACCGCATCCGGCTGGAATACTACGGCGACTACAAGGCCGCCTTCGAGGGGTTCAAGGCCGGCAACTATACCTTCCGCAACGAGGCGTCGTCGATCGACTGGGCCACGGGCTACGACTTTCCCGCCGTGCGCGCCGGGCATGTGAAGAAGGTGGAGTTGCCCTCGGGCGCCAAGGCGCCGGGACAGGCGTTCCTGTTCAACCTGCGGCGGGAGAAGTTCCAGGACCCGCGGGTGCGCGAGGCGGTGGGGCTGCTGTTCAACTTCGAATGGTCGAACGCCACGCTGTTCTACGGCATCTATGCCCGGATCGACTCGGTGTGGGAGAACTCCTGGCTGGAGGCCGAGGGCCCGCCCTCGCTCGAGGAAGCGGCGATCCTGCAGCCGCTGGTGGACGAGGGGCTGCTGCCGGCCGAGATCCTGACCGAGCCGGCGCTGGTGGCGCCGACCTCGGGCACCCGGCAGCTGGACCGGGCGAACCTGCGCAAGGCCTCCGCCCTGCTGGACGAGGCGGGCTGGACCGTGGGGCAGGACGGGCTGCGCCGCAACGCCCGCGGCGAGGTGCTGCGCATCGAGTTCCTGAACGACAGCCCCTCCTTCGACCGCATCATCAACCCCTTCGTGGAAAACCTGCGCGCCGCCGGCATCGACGCCACCAACACCCGGGTGGACAACGCGCAGATGGAATCGCGCACCCGCCCGCCCAGCTATGACTTCGACATCGTGACGGGGAACGCGCGGTCCAACTATTTCTCGGGCGCCGAGCTGAAGCAGTTCTACGGATCGGAGACCGCCGACGTCTCGGCCTTCAACATCATGGGGCTGAAGAGCCCGGCGGTGGACCGGCTGATCGAGGTGGTGATGGCCGCCGACAGCCGCGACGAGCTGACCGTGGCCACCATGGCGCTGGACCGGGTGCTGCGGCGCGAGATGTTCTGGGTGCCGCAGTGGTTCAAGGCCACCCATACCGTCGCCTACTACGACATGTACGAACATCCCGAGGAGCTGCCGCCCTATGCGCTGGGCGAGTTGTCCTTCTGGTGGTACAACGCCGACAAGGCGGCCGCGCTGAGGGCGGCCGGGGCGCTGCGGTAGAACCGCGGCCGGCGGCGGGGCAACGGGGGGCAGGGGCGGATGGGCGCCTATATCCTGCGGCGGATTCTGCTGGTGGTCCCGACGCTGTTCGGGATCATGCTGATCAACTTCGCCCTGACCCAGCTGGTCCCCGGCGGCCCGGTGGAACAGGTGCTGGCCCGGATCGACGGCGGGGGCGATGCGCTCAGCGCGATCTCCGGCGGCGGCGACGCGGGCGGCGGCGGGGGCGTGCCGCAGATGGGCGGCGGCGCGGAAGCCTCCTACATCGGCTCGCGCGGGCTGCCGCCCGAGTTCATCGCCGACCTGGAACGCCAGTTCGGTTTCGCCCGCATCGTCTGCGAGCCCGGCTATACCGGCCGGCCCACCATCGCCGCCCCCGAATGCGTCAAGGAGATGATCCCCTGGTACGAACGCTTCGGGATCATGCTGGGCAAGTACCTGCGCTTCGACTTCGGGCAGAGCTATTTCCGCTCGATCTCGGTGGTGGATCTGGTGCTGGAAAAGATGCCGGTCTCGATCTCGCTGGGGCTGTGGTCGACGCTGATCGCCTATCTGGTCTCGATCCCCTTGGGCATCCGCAAGGCGGTGCGCGACGGCACCCCCTTCGACACCTGGAGTTCCGGCGCGATCATCGTGGGCTATTCGATCCCCGGGTTCCTGTTCGCCATCCTCCTGATGGTGGTCTTCGCCGGCGGGTCCTATTTCCGCTGGTTCCCGCTGCGGGGCCTTACCTCCGACAACTGGGCGGATCTCTCGCTCTGGGGCAAGATCGTGGACTATTTCTGGCACATCACCCTGCCGGTGGTGGCCTCGACCATCGCCTCCTTCGCCACGCTGACCTTGCTGACCAAGAACAGCTTCCTCGACGAGATCCGCAAGCAATACGTGATGACCGCCCGGGCCAAGGGCCTGCCCGAGCGGCGGGTGCTCTACGGCCACGTCTTCCGCAACGCCATGCTGATCGTGATCGCGGGCTTTCCGGCGGTGTTCATCGGGGTGTTCTTCGGCGGCAGCCTGATCATCGAGATGATCTTCTCGCTGGACGGGCTGGGGCGGCTGGGGTTCGAGGCGGCGGTGGACCGCGACTATCCGGTGATCTTCGGCACGCTTTTCGCCTTCGGCCTGCTGGGGCTGTTCGTCGGCATCCTGTCGGACTTGATGTATGTCTGGATCGACCCCCGCATCGACTTCGAGCGCAGGGGGTAGGATGCGGCTGTCCCCTCTGAACCAGCGCCGCTGGCGCAACTTCAAGGCCAACCGGCGGGCCTGGTGGTCGCTGTGGCTGTTCGCGGTGCTGTTCGGCCTGTCGCTGTTCGCCGAGTTCCTGGCCAACGAGAAACCGCTCTTGGTGAACTACCGCGGCGGCTAC
>JBBCJM010000249.1:0-2799 GCA_037190175.1 Paracoccaceae bacterium
CCCATGCCCCCCCGTCTGGTCACCAAGCCGCCCCGCCGCACCGATGTCGCCGTGGTCGGTGCCGGGGTGATCGGCATGGCCTGCGCGCTGCGGCTGGCGGCCGAGGGGCACAACGTGGCGCTGATCGACGAGGCAAAGCCGGGGTCGGGGGCCAGCCACGGCAATGCCGGGACCATCGCGGATTACGCGGTGATGCCGGTGGGCACGCCCGAGGTGCTGCGCGACCTGCCGCGGCTCTTGTTCGACCGCTCCTCGCCCTTGGCGCTGCACCGGGCCAGCCTGATGTCGCTGGCCCCTTGGCTGGTGCGGTTCCTGCACCAGTCGCTGCCCGGGCCGGCGGCGCGCAATGCCCGGGCGCTGGCGGCGCTGGTGGCGGATGCCGCGCCGCTGTGGCGGGAGATGGCGGGCGAGGTGGGCGGCTCGGCGCTGCTGCGCGACACGGGCTGCCTCTACCTCTATGCCACCGAGGCCGAGGGGCGGGCGGCGGAAGCGGGACTCAGCCGCCGCCGAGACCTTGGCGTGGCGGTGGAGTGGCTGGATGCCGGGGGCCTGGCGGCGCTGGAGCCCGGCCTGCCGCCCTTCCCCGGCGGGGCGGCGTTCTTTCCGCAGGTGCTGACGCTCTCCGACCCTGGCGCGATGATGGCGCGGCTGGCCGCCGGCTGCGCGCAGAGGGGGGTGGAGATCATCCGCCAGCGCATCGAGCGGGTGGAGCGGGCGCCCACCGGCGTGGTGCTGAAGGGGCGCGGCTTCCTGCGCACCGCCTCGCGCGCGGTGATCGCCGCCGGCGCGCAGTCGCGGGGGCTGGCGGCGCAGGCGGGCAGCCGGGTGCCGCTGGACACCGAGCGCGGCTATCATCTGGAATGGGACATGGCCTCGCTGCCGCTGACCCGCCCCGCCTGCCCGGTGGCGCGCGGCTTCTACCTGGCGCCCATGGCCGGGCGGCTGCGGGCGGTGGGCACGGTGGAACTGGGGGGCCTGGGCGCGGCGCCCTCGCCCCACCGGCTGGCGCGGCTGGAGGCGGGGGCGCGGGCGGTCTTCCCGGGGCTCGGGCCGCCGGACCGGGAATGGATGGGCCTGCGCCCCTCGATCCCCGACAGCCTGCCGGTGATCGGCCCGTCGAAGGCGGGGCCGGAGGTGCTTTTGGCCTTCGGGCACGGGCATATCGGGGTGACGCTGGCGCCCGCCACCGCACGGGCCATCGCCGACATGGTGGCGGGGCGCGATCCGGGGGCGGCGGTGGCGGCCTGCCATCCGGGGCGGTTCTGACCCCCGCAGGGCCCGGCCCTCAGGCCCGCCCCGCCGCGCCCGACAGGATCGCCGGGTCGATCCCCAGGCTGCGCAGCGCCGCGGCCCAGCGGCCGTCCAGGTCGGCGCCGAAGACCAGATCCTCGGGCGCCTCGGCGGTCAGCCAGTCGTTGCGCAGGATCTCGGCCTCCAGCTGCCCCGGCCCCCAGCCGGAATAGCCCAGCGCCAGGAAGGCCTCGCCCGGCCCCTGCCCGCTGGCCAGCGCGGTCAGGATGTCCTGCGTCGCGGTCATCCCGAAGCGGCCGGCGATCTGCATGGTGCCGCCGCCCTCGGCGCGGTAGTCGGGGGTATGCAGCACGAAGCCGCGCCCCCGCTCCACCGGGCCGCCGAACTGCACGCGGATGTCGCGCTCGCTTGGCCCGCGGGGGATGCCGAGCTGGTCGAGCAGGCCCGAAAAGCTCAGCTCCGGCATGGGCTTGTTGACGATGAGGCCCATCGCCCCCTCGTCGGAATGCGCGCAGACCAGGATCACCGAGCGGCCGAAGCGGGGGTCGCCCATGCCCGGCATCGCGATCAGCAGCTTGCCCGAAAGATCCATCGTCCCACCACCAAACTGACCACCCAAGATGTGCCGCGGCGGCGGCGGGCTCAACCCCCCCTCACGCACACGTTGCAGGAAAGGCACGCGGGGCGGGGGTCGCCGCAATGTGATTGTCAGCCGGCCGCCGCCGGGCCTATGTCGGAAGGCATGAGGATGCTTCCCACTCTCGCGCTCGCCGCGGTCATGGCAGGTCTGGCGCTGCCCGCGGCGGCCGAACTGACCCGCGGTCTGGCGCTGCCGGGCTATGCCCCCGCGGCGCCCACGGTCAGCGGCACGGTCCGGCCGGGGTGGAAGACCGAAGCCGGCAGCCGGATGGCCGGGATCGACCTGCGGCTCTCGCCCGGGTGGAAGACCTACTGGCGCAGCCCGGGCGAGGCGGGAATCCCGCCGGCCTTCGACTGGTCGGGGTCCGAGAACCTGCGCGCGGTGCGGATCCACTGGCCGAAGCCGCAGGTCTTCTCGCTGAACGGGATGCAGACCTTGGGCTATCACGAGGGCGTGGTGCTGCCGGTCGAGGTGGTGCCGGTGGACCCGGGCCGGCCGGTGGTGCTGCGGGTGGCGATCGAGATGGGCATCTGCCGCGACATCTGCCTGCCCGCCGACCTGCGGCTGGAGGCGGCGCTGCCCCCCGGGCAGGGCGCGCCCGACAGCGCGATCCGCGCCGCGCTGGCCGACCGGCCCGCCACCCCGCACGAGGCCGGGCTGAAGGGGCTGAACTGCGAGGTCGAGCCGGTGCGCGGCGGGCTGCGGGTGACCGCGCGGATGGACCTGCCGCGGCAGGGCCGCGGGGCCGAGGCGGTGGTGATCGAGCCCGCGGGCGGCAACCTCTGGGCCTCGGAGGCACGGGTGCGGCGCGAGGGCAGCCGGCTGACCGCGGTGGCCGACCTGATGGACGTGACCGGCGCCGCCTTCGCGCTGGACCGCAGCGCGCTGACCGTCACCGTGGTGGGGCC
>JBBCJM010000250.1:0-28715 GCA_037190175.1 Paracoccaceae bacterium
TGAACGCCGGCTGGATTGAAGAGCGGCGGATCATCCCCTGACCCGCGCCACGAATGCCCGGGCGATGGCTGCTGGCTAGAGGTCCACCTTCCCCCCGGCCTCGTGCAGCGCCACGCCGACCTGGTTGTGATGGCGCCACAATCTGCATGGCCGCCCGCCGCCTGCAAGCCCTTGCGCCCGCCCGCCCCCCGTGAAAGGAGGGCGTGCCAAACGAACCCCTCCCAGGAGACCCCGATGGAGATTCGCGAGGCCCTCACCTTCGACGACGTGCTCTTGGTGCCCGCCGCCTCCGCCGTGCTGCCGGCCGAGGCCGATGTGGCCACCCGGGTCACCCGGGCGATCCGCATGAACATTCCCCTGCTCTCCAGCGCCATGGACACGGTGACCGAGGCGCGGATGGCCATCGCCATGGCGCAGGCCGGGGGCATCGGGGTGATCCACCGCAACCTCGACCCCGCGGCGCAGGCGGCCGAGGTGCGGCGGGTCAAGCGGTTCGAGAGCGGGGTGGTCTACAACCCCATTACCCTCACTCCCGACCAGACCCTGGCCGACGCCAAGGCGCTGATGGACCGCTATGCGATCACCGGCTTTCCGGTGGTGCAGGACGGCCGCGTGGTGGGGATCGTGACCAACCGCGACATGCGGTTTGCGACTTCGGACGACACGCCGGTGCGGGTGATGATGACGGCCGAGAACCTCGCCATCCTGCGCGAGCCGGTGGACCGGGCCGAGGCGATCAGCCTGATGAAGGCGCGGCGGATCGAGAAGCTTTTGGTGACCGATGGCGAGGGGCGGCTGACGGGGCTGCTGACGCTGAAGGACACCGAGAAGGCGGTGCTGAACCCGCAGGCCTGCAAGGACGAACTGGGCCGGCTGCGGGTGGCCGCGGCCACCACGGTGGGCGATGCGGGTTTCGCGCGGTCGGAGGCGCTGATCGACGCGGGCTGCGACCTGGTGGTGATCGACACCGCGCATGGGCATTCCGAGGGCGTGGCGCTGGCGGTAGAGCGGATCAAGAAGCTCTCGAACGCCGTGCAGGTGGTGGCGGGCAACGTGGCGACCGGCGAGGCCACCCGCGCGCTGATCGGCGCGGGCGCGGATGCGGTGAAGGTGGGGATCGGCCCGGGCTCGATCTGCACCACCCGGATCGTGGCCGGGGTGGGGGTGCCGCAGTTGACCGCGATCATGGATGCCGCCGGGGCGGCCGGTGAGGTGCCGGTGATCGCCGACGGCGGGATCAAGTATTCCGGCGACTTCGCCAAGGCCATCGCCGCGGGCGCCTCCTGCGCCATGGTGGGCTCGGCCATCGCCGGGACGGACGAGAGCCCGGGCGAGGTGATCCTGTGGAACGGGCGCAGCTTCAAGGCCTACCGGGGGATGGGCAGCCTGGGCGCCATGGCCCGCGGCTCGGCCGACCGTTATTTCCAGAAGGACGCCGCGCAGGACAAGCTGGTGCCCGAGGGGATCGAGGGGCAGGTGCCCTACAAGGGCTCGGTCACCGCGGTGCTGCACCAGATGGTGGGCGGGCTGCGCGCCGCCATGGGCTATACCGGCAACCGCACCGTGGCCGAGATGCGCACCCAGTGCCGGTTCGTGCGGATCACCGGCGCGGGGCTGAAGGAAAGCCATGTGCATGACGTGCAGATCACCCGGGAAAGCCCCAATTACCGAATGGGGTGATTTCCCTGTGGGTTGCGGGCCGATCCTCATGTTTTACGTGAAGCCGTGACCCCAGCGGCCCGGCTCTCGGCGGCCATCGGGGTGCTGGACCGCTGGCTGGCGGGCGAGCCGGCCGAGAAGGCGCTGACCAACTGGGGCCGCGCCAGCCGCTTTGCCGGCTCCGCCGACCGCGCCGCGGTGCGCGACCTGGTGTTCGACGCCATCCGCTGCCGCCGCTCCTGCGCGCATCGGGGCGGGGCGGAGACGGGGCGGGGGCTGATCCTCGGGCTGCTGCGAGGGCAGGGGGCCGATCCGGCGGGGTTCTTCACCGGCGAGGGCCATGCGCCCGCCCCCCTGACCGCCGCCGAGGCCGAGGTTCCGCCGCCGCCCGAGGGGCTGGTGGCGCTGGACTGCCCCGACTGGCTGGCGCCCCTGCTGCGGGACAGCCTGGGCGGGGATTTCGCCCCCGTCATGCAGGTGCTGCGCAGCCGGGCGCCGGTGTTCCTGCGGGTGAACCTCGCGCGGATCCCCCGGGAGGAGGCGGCGGCCCGGCTGGCGGCCGAGGGTATCGCCGCCCGACCGCATCCGCTTGCGAAGACCGCGCTGGAAGTCACGGCGAACGCCCGGAAAATCCAGAATGCCGCCGCCTTCGCCGAGGGGCTGGTGGAGTTGCAGGACGCCGCCTCGCAGGCCGTGATCGAGGCGCTGGGGCAGCTCGACGGGCTGCGGGTGCTCGACCTCTGCGCCGGCGGTGGGGGCAAGGCGCTGGCCATGGCGGCGCTGGGGGCGCGGGTCACCGCCCATGACACCATTCCCGCGCGGCTGAAGGACCTGCCGCCCCGCGCCGCCCGCGCCGGGGCCCGCATCGCGATCACGGACCGGCCGGAAGGCCCCTTCGACCTCGTGCTGGCCGACGCCCCCTGTTCGGGCTCGGGCGCCTGGCGGCGGCAGCCGGAGGGCAAGTGGCGGCTCACCCCGGCGCGGCTGGCGGAACTGACGGATCTGCAAGGCGAAATCCTGCACCGCGCCGCCGGGCTGGTGGGGCCGGGGGGCCGGCTCGCCTATGCCACCTGCTCGCTGCTCGACGCCGAGAATGCCGACCGCGCCGCCGCCTTCCTGGCCGCCCACCCCGGTTTCGCGTCGACGGGGGACCTGCGCCTGACCCCGCTCGACGGCGGCGACGGGTTTTATCTGGCGCAGTTTCTTCGCCAGCATTAGCGTGCCTCAACTCCAGGATGTTCGGCTGCTGACCTTAAGCGGCCCTTAACGATTGTGCCGCGCTACTGGGGGCGAGGGCGAATCTGGGGGGCGCGGTGGCACGGGCACAGGGTTTCGGCGGCGACATGGTGCGGACGGCCCGGGGCCTCTCGCCGCGGGCGGGCGTGCTGATGCTGGCGGCGCTGGCCTGCATGGCGCTGGCGCTGGCCGCCCCCGACCGCGGCCTGCAGCTGACCGCGGTGGCCGCCGGGCTCACCTTCTCGGCGCTGGCGATCCTGATCCGCGGGATGGCGGCCACCGCCGGGATCTCGGAACGGCTGGCCGAGGCGCGGCTTTCGGTGCTGGTGGGCCACGACGCCTCGCCCTGCTTCACCACCGACGATCTGGGCCAGATCGGCTGGCAGAACGCCGCCGCGCGCTCGCGCTTCCGCGCCGACGACGGCCAGACCCTGGTCGCGGCGCTGGGCGACCATTTCGCCAGCCCCGCCTCGGTGCTGTTCCGCCTGCAAAGCCGGGCCGCCAACCTCGGCGCGGGGCGCGAGGACGTGGTGACCCGGCGCGGCCACATGCGGCTCTCGGTCCACCGCATCGCCGCGCGCCGCTTCCTGTGGCGGGTGGAGGAATTCACTGACCGCGGCGCCACCGGCCGGGGGGCCGAGGGGCTGAGCCTGCCGATGCTGGTGGCCAACAAGCAGGGCGTGGTTCTGTTCACCAACGAGGCGATGCGCCGGCTGGTCGGCACCCGGCCCAAGCGGCTGGACCGGGTGTTCGTGAACCCGGTGCCGCGCTCGGGCGAGGAGGTGCAGGTCTCGGGCGCCGAGGGCCCGGTGCGCGCCTTCATGGCCGAGATCGAGGGGCCGGGCGAGCGGCGCGAGATCTACCTCTTGCCCGCGCCCGACCTGCCGGGCGAGGACGGGATCCTCGCCGATTTCGAACACGTGCCGGTGGCGCTGCTGAAACTGCGCGCCGACGGGGCGCTGCGCGCCGCCAACCGCGCCGCGCGCGAGCTGGTGGGGCCGGAGTTCCAGGGCGCGCTGAGCTTCCAGGACCTGTTCGACGGGCTGGGCCGGTCGATCCCCGACTGGCTGGGCGACGTGGCGACCGAGCGGCTGCCCGGCGGCTCGGAGGTGCTGCGCCTGCGCCGCGACGGCGGCGAGACCTTCGTGCAGGTCACGGTGCGGCGCTTCGTCGAGCATGGGCGGGCCAGCATCCTGGCCGTGCTGCACGACGCCACCGCGATGAAGACGCTGGAGGCGCAGTTCGTGCAGAGCCAGAAGATGCAGGCGATCGGCCAGCTGGCGGGCGGCATCGCGCATGACTTCAACAATCTCCTGACCGCGATCTCGGGGCATTGCGACCTCCTGCTGCTGCGCCGCGACACGGCCGATCCCGACTTCGCCGACCTGGTGCAGATCCTGCAGAACGCCAACCGCGCCGCGGGGCTGGTGGGGCAGCTTCTGGCCTTTTCCCGCAAGCAGACCCTGAACCCCGAGCGGGTGGAGGTGCAGGAGGTGCTGTCCGAACTCGGCCACCTGCTGAACCGGCTGGTGGGCGAACGGGTGCGCATCCGGGTGAGCCATGCCCCGGACCTGCCCGCGATCCGCGCCGACAAGCGGCAGCTGGAGCAGGTGCTGATGAACCTGGTGGTGAACGCCCGCGACGCGATGCCCGAGGGCGGCACCATCCGCATCGAGACCGAGGCGCGCCACCTGGCCGAGGACCGGCAGCGCGACCGGGCGCCGGTGCCGGCGGGGGACTATTCGGTGATCTCGGTCACCGATACCGGCGTGGGCATCCCCCCGGAATGGCTGGACAAGATCTTCGAGCCCTTCTTCACCACCAAGCGGGTGGGCGAGGGCACGGGGCTGGGCCTCTCGACCGTCTACGGGATCGTGAAACAGTCGGGCGGCTATGTCTTCGTGCAGTCCGAGCCGGGGCAGGGCACCACCTTCGAGATCTGGTTCCCGGTCTACCGGCCCGAGCCCGAGACCACCCTGCCGCCCACCCGGCTGGCCGCCCCGCCGCCGGCCGCGGCGGAGGAAGCCCCCGACGGGGAGCCGGCCGCCGCCGCGGCCGAGGAGGAGACCCCGCTGGACCTGATCCTGCGCCAGCTGCGCGCCGAGGCGGTGCACGACCACGCCGCCGCGCGGGCCGAGGCGGAACGCGACGCGCAGCCGCTGCACCATCCCCGGGCGGAGGAGGCGGGAGATCCGGCCGGGGACGGAAGCCCCGCGGCCGTGGAGAATGTGTTCGCGCCGGACGCGGCGGAGGAAGGGATCTCCGCGGAGATGCCGGCCGGGCTGCCGGAAGATGCCGCCGTCCCGGTCGATGTCGCCCTGGCGGGGGAGCTTCCGCCAGCCGCGCCGGAGCCGGTCTCCGACCCGCCCCCCGGGGCCGCCGCCGCTGCCGCGGACCCCGGGCCGCCGCCCGCCCGGGAGGGGAGGCGGCGGCTGTCCTGGCTGGGCGACCCGCTGCCGGCGCCGGCGCGGCAGGGCGAGGGGGTGGTGCTGCTGGTCGAGGACGAGGCGCCGGTGCGGGCCTTCGCCTCCCGCGCGCTCCGGATGCGCGGCTATACGGTGATCGAGGCCGAGAGCGCCGAGGAGGCGCTGGAGGCGCTGCGCGACCCGGATCTGGAGGTCGACGTCTTCGTCACCGACGTGATCATGCCCGGGATGGACGGCCCCTCCTGGGTGCGGCAGGCGCTGGTCGACCGGCCGGGCGTGCGGGTGGTCTTCGTCTCGGGCTATGCCGAGGAAAGCCTCGCCACCAGCCGCGACCGCATCCCCAACGCGGTCTTCCTGCCCAAGCCCTTCTCGCTGAACGACCTGGCGCTGACGGTGAAGAAGCAGATCCTGCACTGAGGGGCGACGGGAGGCGGAGTACCAGAGGCGTGCCGTACCGGCGGCGCAAGGCTCGCGACGGCGCGGATCGAAACCAGACCTGCCGCCCCATCCCCATGGTGATGGGGCGGTCGCCTCCCACCCAGAGGCGCGGATCGAAACGAGACAATCCGCCCGGAGAAGCGGGAGCAGGCAATGTCGCCCTCCTCGCGAGGGAGCGGATCGAAAACGACAACAACGCCTTCGTCTACGGCTGCGATGCGCGGTCGCCCTCCTCGCGAGGGCGCGGATCGAAACACCGTTGGCGTTCGACGCCCTCTGGATCACGGCGTCGCCCTCCTCGCGAGGGTGCGGATCGAAACTCGGGCGGCGGGATCCGCGTCGGCGGGGTCGCGGCGTCGCCCTCCTCGCGAGGGCGCGGATGGAAACAGCCCCCGCCAGTCGGGCCACGCCCAGCGCGAAGGTCGCCCTCCTCACGAGGGCGCGGATCGAAACCCGATCCCGAGGCACTGGGCGCTGATCGGCGGATGTCGCCCTCCTCGCGAGGGCGCGGATCGAAACATCGAAGATCGAGACGGCGTGCCACTCGACGCGCGTCGCCCTCCTCGCGAGGGCGCGGATCGAAATGCCCCTCACACCGCCCGGTCGATCTTGGTGGAGAGGTGGATGAGGCTTTCCGACGATTTCACCCCCGTCATCGCCCCGATCTGGTCCAGCACCTGGTCCAGCACCTGGGTGTCGGGCGCGGCGATCTCCAGCAACAGGTCGAAGCGGCCGGAGGTGGTGTGGCACCGCTCGACCTCGGCGATCGAGCGCAGGCGGGTCAGGATCGCGGCCTGCGCGCGGGGCTCGATGGTGATCAGCACCGAGGCGCGCAGCCGCCCGCCGCGCGCGCCCTCGCCCAGCTTCAGCGTATAGCCGGCGATGGTGCCCGAGGTCTCCATCCGCTCCAGCCGCGCCTGGATGGTGGAGCGCGCCACCCGCAGCCGGCGCGCCAGGGTGGCCACCGACATCCGCGCATCGGCCCCCAGGAGCGCGATGATGTTGCGATCCAGCTCGTCCATGCAATCTGCCGTCCGTTTTCGTCATTCTGACGACCACATGACACGATTCGATAGTTTTGTCCGGAGAAAATGCACCCCATATGCGGCATCCTCGTTTTCAGGAAAAAGGGCGGCTCATACGCACCTTGCCTGGTTCGCTCGAAACCGCGCAGGTGCACCGACGGCGACCCCCGCCGGACGGGCCGAAGCGTTCTGTTGGCTGACAAGAAAGGGCAGCGCCGATGGGACTCTCGAAGACGATCTGGACCAACCCGACCGAATACCTGCGCAACCTGGGGCCCGAGGCCCCGGTGCTGTTCTTCTGCCCCTCGGCGTTGCAGGCGCAGGCGCGCCGCTTCATCGACGGCTTCCCGGGCATGGTCACCTATGCGGTGAAGTCGAACCCCGAGGAGGCGGTGATCGAGAACCTGGTCGCCGCGGGGCTGCGCGGCTTCGACGTGGCCTCGCCCCACGAGATCCGCATGATCCGCCGCCTCGCCCCCGAGGCCGCGCTGCACTACAACAACCCCGTCCGCTCGCGCGCCGAGATCGCGGTGGGGGTCGAGAACGCGGTGAAGTCCTGGAGCGTCGATTCGGCCAGCGAGCTGGAGAAGCTGATCGAGCTGGTGCCGGCCGAGGGCTGCGAGATCTCGGTGCGCTTCAAGCTGCCGGTGGCGGGCGCGGCCTACAACTTCGGGGCCAAGTTCGGGGCCACCGCGGAACTGGCGGTGGACCTGCTGCGCCGGGTGGACGAGGCGGGCTTCATCCCCTCGCTGACCTTCCACCCCGGCACGCAATGCACCGACCCCGCGGCCTGGGAGGCCTATATCCGCAAGGCGGCCGAGATCGGCCAGGAGGCCGGGGTGACCGTGGCGCGGCTGAACGTGGGCGGGGGGTTCCCCAGCCACCGGCTCAACGGCGTGGTGCCGCAGCTGGAGGAGACCTTCGCGCTTATCGACCGGGTGGCGGACGAGGCCTTCGGCGACGACCGGCCGCTCCTGATCTGCGAGCCGGGCCGGTCGCTCTGCGGCGATGCCTTCACGCTGGCCGCCCGGGTCAAGGCGCTGCGCGACGGGACGCATGTGTTCCTGAACGACGGCGTCTATGGCGCGATGACCGAACTGCCGCTGATCGGGATGATCGACCGCATCACCGTGCTGACGCCCGAAGGGGTGCGGCGCGAGGGCGCCACGGTGCCGCGCATCGTCTTCGGCCCCACCTGCGACTCGGTCGACCGGCTGCCGGGCGAGATCCCGCTGCCGGGCGACATCGCCGAGGGCGACTTCGTGGTGGTGCAGGGGATGGGCGCCTATTCGACGGTCACCAACACCCGCTTCAACGGCTTCGGCGAACTGTCGATGGCCACGGTGCTGAGCCAGAAGGTGTGAGCCGCGCTGCCCGGGCGCTTTCCTCGCGGAAAGCTTGACGGGCGGCTCCGGCCAGGATCGGGGGCGGGCTGGACAGGGCCGCCCCCCTTGCTACTCTGGCCCCGCGGGCACGCGCCGGGGCAGGGAGGCTGAGGCAACAGGGTGGTGCGGCTTCTCGACCGGCTGATCCGCCTGATCCGCCCCCCGGCCCCGCCGGAGGTGGTGGTCGAGGCGGCGGCGGCCGCGCCCCCCGGGCCGCGGCGCGGGCGGGTCGATCATATCGTCATCCTGGACGGCACCCTATCCTCGCTGGACCCCGGGCACGAGAGCAACGCGGGGCTGACCTATCTGCTGCTGGCCGAGGGCGGGCCCAAGGCGCACCGGACGGTCTATTACGAGCCCGGGCTGCAATGGCAGAACTGGGCCGACACCATCGCGGTGATGGAGGGCCGGGGCCTGGGCCGGCAGATCCGGCGCGCCTACGGGTGGCTGGCCAGCCACTACCGCCCCGGGGACCGCATCTGGCTGTTCGGCTATTCCCGCGGGGCCTTCGCGGTGCGCTCGCTGGCCGGCGTGATCGACCGGGTGGGGCTGGTGCGGCAGGAGGAGGCGACCGAGCGGCAGATCCGCCTGGCCTGGCGCCACTACCGCACCGACCCCGACCGCCCGGCGGCGCGCGCCTTCGCCGCGGCCTTCTGCCACCCCGAGGCGCCGGTCGAGCTGGTCGGGGTCTGGGATACGGTGAAGGCGCTGGGGCTGCGGCTGCCGCTTCTGTGGATGCTGACCGAGGGGCGCAACAATTTCCACAACCACCAGCTGGGCCGCTCGATCCGCCACGGCTTCCACGCGCTGGCCCTGAACGAGACGCGCGAGGTCTTCGCCCCCATCCTGTGGGACTGCCCGCCGGAGTGGGAGGGCAACGTGGAACAGGTCTGGTTCCGCGGCGCGCATGGCGACGTGGGCGGGCAGGTGGGCGGCTTCGCCCCCGCCCGGCCGCTGGGCAACATCCCCCTGGCCTGGATGCTGGACCGGGCCGAGACCGTGGGCCTCGCGCTGCCCGAGGGCTGGCGCGACCGCTTCCCCGGCGATCCGGCCGCGCCCATGGTGGGCACCTGGCGCGGCTGGGGCAGCGCCTTCCTGCTGCGCCGCCGCCGCGTGGTGGGGCGCGACCGCTCGGAACGGGTGCATCCGTCGGTGCCCCCGGGGCTGGCGCCGGATCTCTCGCAGCGGGCGGAGGGCTGACCGAGGCGGAATTCGCCCGAATTCCGCGGCATTGACCCCGGAGCGGCCCTCTGGCAAGCCACATCGCCAGACGGGGGACCCAAGATGAACCTTTTTTCCGAGATCCGCGATCTGGTGCTGGCCGAGGTGGCGGCGATGCAGGTGGCCGGCGAACTGCCCGCGGGGCTCGACCTTTCCGCCATCTCGGTGGAGCCGCCGCGCGATCCGGGCCATGGCGACATGGCCACCACCGCCGCCATGGTGCTGGCCAAGCCCGCCGGCCTGCCGCCGCGCCAGATCGCCGAGGCGCTGGCCGCGGGGCTGAAGGCCGACCTCAGGATCGAGGCCGCCGAGGTCGCCGGCCCCGGCTTCCTGAACCTGCGGCTGCGGCCGCGGGCCTGGCGGGGCCTCCTGGGTGCGGTGCTGGAGCGGGGGGCGGACTACGGCCGCTCGACCCTGGGCGGGGGGGCGAAGGTCAATGTCGAATTCGTCAGCGCCAACCCCACCGGCCCGATGCATGTGGGCCATGTGCGCGGCGCGGTGGTGGGGGATGCGCTGGCCAATCTGCTGGCCTTCGCCGGCTGGCAGGTGACGCGGGAATACTACATCAACGACGGCGGGGCGCAGGTCGACGTGCTGGCGCGCTCGGCCTTTGAACGCTACCGCGAGGCGCACGGGCTGGAGCCGGAAATCCGCGAGGGGCTCTATCCCGGCGACTACCTGATCCCGGTGGGCGAGGCGCTGAAGGACACCTACGGCACCGCCTTCCTGGACCGGCCCGAGGCGGAATGGCTGGCGACGGTGCGCGACTTCGCCACCCGCCGGATGATGGCGATGATCCGCGAGGATCTGGCGGCGCTGGGCGTGACCATGGATGTCTATTCCAGCGAGAAGGCGCTTTACGGCACCGGGCGGATCGAGGCGGCGCTGGAAAGGCTGCGCGCCGCCGGGCTGATCTACGAGGGCGTGCTGGAGCCCCCCAAGGGCAAGACGCCCGAGGACTGGGAGCCGCGCGAGCAGACCCTTTTCCGCTCGACCGCGCATGGCGACGACGTGGACCGCCCGGTGAAGAAGTCGGACGGGTCCTGGACCTATTTCGCCCCCGACATCGCCTATCACTGGGACAAGATCGAACGCGGCTTCGACCAGCTGATCGACATCTTCGGGGCCGACCACGGCGGCTACGTCAAGCGGATGAAGGCCGCGGTGGCGGCGCTGTCCGACAACCGCGTGGCCCTGGACATCAAGCTGATCCAGCTGGTCAAGCTGTGGAAGAACGGCGAGCCCTTCAAGATGTCCAAGCGCGCCGGCACCTTCGTCACCCTGCGCGACGTGGTGGAGCAGGTGGGGCCCGACGTGACCCGCTTCGTCATGCTGACGCGCAAGAACGACGTGGCGCTGGACTTCGACTTCGACAAGGTGCTGGAGCAGTCGAAGGACAACCCGGTCTTCTATGTGCAATATGCCCATGCCCGGGTGCGCTCGGTGGAGCGCAAGGCGGCCGCCATGGCGCTGCCGCCGCCCGATCTGGCCCTGATCGACCATCCGGCCGAGATCGCGCTGGTCCGCAAGCTGGCGGAATGGCCGCGGCTGGTCGAGATCGCCGCGCGGGGGAACGAGCCGCACCGGGTGGCCTTCTACCTCTACGAACTGGCCTCGGACTTCCACGGCCTGTGGCACCGGGGCAACGACGAGCCCGGCCTGCGCTTCGTGCAGGAGGGCGATCCGGCCACAACATCGGCGAAAATGGCCCTGGCCCGCGCCACGGGCGTTGTGCTCCGGGCCGGGCTTGCTATCCTGGGCGTCAAACCCGTGGAGGAAATGCGCTAGCCACAAGGCGCAGCCTTTGCGGGCCGGGCAGGCAAGCAAAGAGCGACCGGCGGCCGGGGAAACCCGGGCCACCCGACCGGGGCGCCAAGGGGCAGAGCATGGCTGATGTGGATTTCGACCGTTTCGGCGCGGGGGATTTCGATCCCCCCGGGCGCGTGCAGCGGATGGTCAATATGGGCGCGGCGGTGCTGTCGGTGGGGCTGGTGGTCGGCATGGGCCTCTGGGGCTATCGCCTCGCCGTGCGCGACGTGGCGGGCGTGCCGGTGGTGCGCGCGCTGGCCGGGCCGATGCGGGTGGCGCCCGACAATCCCGGCGGCAATACCACGGCGCATCAGGGCCTGGCGGTGAACGAGGTGGCGGCCGAGGGCGCCGCCGCCGGCCCGGCCGAGCGGCTGGTGCTGGCCCCGCCGCCCGTCGACCTGGCCGAGGAGGATGCCGCCGGGCTGACGGCAGGGCCGGCCGCGCCGGTCTCGGCCCGCGATCCGGGCACCATGGCGATGGCGCTGCCGGAATATCCGCCCGAGCCCGCGCAGACGCAGGAGGATGCGATCGCCGCGGCGGTGGCCGCCGCCATGGCCGAGGATTTCGGGATCACCGGCACCACGCCCTTGGCCGGCTCGCTGGACGCCGAGGCCGAGCCCACGCTGCGGCTGGCCGCCTCGATGCCGCAGGGCGCCTTCGCCTCGGCGGTGCGGCCGCGCCCGCGGCCGGGGTCGGCCGCCGTCGCGGCGGGAGCCCTGGCGCCCACGCCCGCCGCGCTGGCGGTGGTGGAGGTCGATGCGGGCTCGCTGGAGACCGGCTCGCGGCTGGTGCAGCTGGGCGCCTTCGAGACGCAGGACCTCGCGCGCGCCGAATGGGACCGGGTGGTCGGCCGCTTCGGCGAGCTGATGGCCGGCAAGGCCCGGGTGTTGCAGGAGGCGCAGTCGGGCGGCCGCGCCTTCTGGCGGCTGCGCGCGCAGGGGTTCGAGACCGAGGCCGACGCCCGCCGCTTCTGCGCCGCGCTGCTGGCCGAGCAGACCTCCTGCATCCCCGTCACCCTGCGCTGATGGCATGGCGGGCGCCACGATCCTGGGCTGCGCCGACACGGCGCTGGGGGCAGGGGAGGCCGCGTTCTTCCGGCAGGCCGACCCCTGGGGCTTCATCCTCTTCGCCCGCAACGTGGAAAGCCCGGCGCAGCTGCGCCGGCTGACCGGGGATCTGCGCGCCGCGGTGGGGCGCGATGCGCCGGTCTTCGTGGATCAGGAGGGCGGGCGGGTGCAGCGGCTGCGCGCGCCGCAATGGCGGGAATGGCGCCCGCCGCTGGTGCAGGCGCGGGCGGCCGGCCCCTTGGCGGCGCGGGCCTTCTGGCTGCGCGCGCGGCTCATCGCGCATGAGTTGCGCGCCAGCGGCATCGACGGCAACTGCGCGCCCTGCCTGGACCTGGCCATGCCCCAGACCCATCCCTTCCTGCGCAACCGCTGCCTGGGCGAGACGGCCGAGGCCGTGGCGGCGAACGGCCGGGCCTGGGTGGAGGGGCATCTGGCCGGCGGCGTGCTGCCGGTCGTCAAGCACATCCCCGGCCACGGGCGCGCCACCCTGGACAGCCACCACGCGCTGCCCCATACGCCCGCGCCCTTGACCGAACTGACCGCGCAGGACTTCGCCCCCTTCGCAGCACTTGCCGAGGCGCCGCTGGCGATGACCGCGCATGTGGTGTTCGAGGCGGTGGACCCTGCGCCTGCCACTACCTCCTCCGCCATCATCGGGCTGATCCGCCACCGGATCGGCTTCCGCGGCCTCTTGATGACCGACGACATCTCGATGAACGCGCTCTCCGGTTCCGTGGGGCAGCGGGCGGCGGCGGCGCTCGCAGCCGGCTGCGACGTGATCCTGCATTGCAACGGCAAGCCGGCCGAGATGGAGGAGGCGGTCGCCGCCGCCGGCCGCCTGTCCGCCCCGGCAACCGCCCGGGCCGACCGCGCGCTTGCCGCCCGCTGCCTGCCCGATCCGGTTGACATCGCCGCCTGCGAGGCCGAACTTCGCCTTCTCACGGGCGGAGCGGCCTATGCCGGATGACTGGGACGAGACGGGCACGCCCGCGCGGGTGGCGGACGAGACGCTGATCGTCGACGTGGACGGGTTCGAGGGGCCGCTCGACCTGCTGCTCACCCTCTCGCGCAGCCAGAAGGTGGACCTGCGACGGATTTCCGTGCTGCAACTGGCCGAGCAGTATCTGGCCTTCGTGGAACAGGCGCGCGCCGTGCGGCTGGAACTCGCCGCCGACTATCTGGTGATGGCGGCCTGGCTGGCCTACCTGAAATCCCGCCTGCTGCTGCCGCCCGACCCCGAGGCCGAGGGGCCTTCGGCCGAGGAACTGGCGGCCCACCTGGCCTTCCAGTTGCAACGGCTGGAGGCGATGCGCGAGGCCGCGGCCCGGCTGATGGCGCGCGACCGGCTGGGGCGCGACATCTTCGCCCGCGGCGCGCCCGAGGCGGTGGAGGGCAAGCGCGCCATCCGCTGGACCGCCACGCTCTACGACCTGATGCGCGCCTATGCCCGGCTGCGCACCAAGGACGAATTCCGCCCCTATGCGATGGACCGCGATCACGTCTACACCATGGAACAGGCGCTGGAACGGCTGCGCGGGCTGATCGGCCATGTCGGGCAATGGTCGGATCTGGCCTCCTTCCTGCCGCCGGGCTGGGGCGGGCATCCGATGCGCCGCCGCTCGGCCACCGCCTCGTCCTTCGCCGCGGTGCTGGAACTGGCCAAGCGCGGCCAGATCGAGCTGAAGCAGGGCGAGACCTTCGCCCCCCTGATGATCCGCCGGCGCGAGACATGAGCGAGCAGGAACCCGGCCTGTTCCCCCTGCCGCCGCTGGCCGAGCAGGAGCGGATGGTGGAGGCGATGCTCTTCGCCAGCGCCGAGCCCCTGACCGTGGCCGAGATGGCGGCGCGGATGCCGCATGGCTGCGACCCCGCCGAGGCGCTGGTGGGCCTGCGCCGCCGCTATGAGGGGCGGGGGGTGCAGGTGGTGCGGGTGGGCGAGGCCTGGGCCTTCCGCACCGCGCCCGACCTGGGCCACCTGATGCGCAAGGAGGTGGTGGAGACGCGCAAGCTCTCCCGCGCCGCCATCGAGACGCTGGCCATCGTCGCCTATCACCAGCCGGTGACCCGGGCCGAGATCGAGGAGATCCGGGGGGTGGCCTTGAGCCGCGGCACGCTGGACCAGTTGCTGGAACTCGACTGGGTGCGGCTGGGGCGGCGGCGGATGACCCCGGGCCGGCCGGTGACCTTCGTCACCACCGAGACCTTCCTCGATCATTTCGGGCTGGAGACCGCCCGCGACCTGCCCGGGCTGTCCGACCTGCGCGCCGCGGGCCTGCTGGACCCCCGGCCGCTGCCGCCCGGGATGGGCGGGGCCGAGGAGGGCGAGGAGGCCGAGGGGCTTGCGGGCCAGAGCGAGTTGTTCGAGGATTGAGCGGGGAGGACGCGATGAACCTGGGCCGGATCCTGAACATGATCGTCAACCGCCTGCTGCGGCGGGGGATCAGGGCCATGTCCAAGCCCGCGCCAAAGGGCACGCCCGCCGCCGCACAGGAACGCACCGCCCGCGACGCGGCCAAGCGCGCCCGTCAGGCCGCGCGGATCACCCGGCGGCTACAGAAGTAGCTATTCGTTGGCCTTGCGGATCTCGTCGGCCCGCGCCTTGTCATAGGCCACGCCCTTCTGGTCGAAGAGCGCGTCCAGCTCGCCCGAGAGCGTCATCTCGGTCACGATGTCGCAGCCGCCCACGAACTCGCCCTTCACGTAGAGCTGCGGGATGGTGGGCCAGTCGGAGAACTCCTTGATCCCCTGGCGGATCTCGGCATCGGCCAGCACGTTCACGTCGGTGAAGTCCACCCCCATGTAGTTCAGCACCCCGGCCACGCGCGAGGAGAAGCCGCACTGCGGCATCATCTTGGTGCCCTTCATGTAGAGCACCACGTCGTGGGTCTGGATCGTCTCGCGGATCTGGTCCTGCGCGGTCATCTTGGGTCCCCTTCGGAGGCGGCGGTCAATCCGGCGCCTTGGTCGTCAGCGCGAGCGCGTGCAGATCGCCGTTCGCGCCATCCATCTTGCCCTTCAGCGCCGCATAGACGGCGCGCTGCTGCTGCACGCGGTTCAGGCCGCGAAAGCTCTCGTCGATCACCTCGGCGGCGAAATGCGCGCCATCGTCGCCCTCGACCCGGATCCGGGCCTGCGGAAAGGCCGCGCGCAGCAGGTTCTCGATGTCGCGGGCTTCCATGGGCATGGGCGTCTCCTTCGTTCAGGGGAATCTAGGCGCGCCCGGGCGGGGGTGCAAGCGGCAGACGCCGGGGGCTTCGCGCCCCCGGACCCCCGCGGGATATTTATGGACAGAAGAAGGCGGGAGGGGGCAATTTGAATCAAGCTGTCCTCTGTCTCGCGTCACAGGCCCAGGGCTTCCGCAAAGGCACCGCGCCAGAGGGCGGAGAGTTCGGAAAGCGGGCGGCGGGCGGGGCCGATGACCACATCGGGGCCGCCGAAAGTGACGGCTTGGCTCACCGGCACTCCGGCGGCTTCGCCGGCAGCGAGGATCGCCCCGGCGTCCTCGGGGCGCACGGCCAGCAGGTAGCGCGCCTGGTCCTCGGCGAAGAGGGTGGTCAGGTCGGCGGCGGCGAAGCCCACGCCCACCCCGCCGCGTTCCGCCATCTCGAAGGTGGCGAGCGCCAGGCCGCCGTCGGCGAGGTCGGTGCAGGCCACGATCCGCGCGGCGTTCGCCAGCACGAAGGCGCCATGCCGCCGCTCGGCCTCCAGATCCACCGGGGGGGCGTCGCCGGCCTCGATGCCGAGTTCCGCCAGCAGGGCGGACTGGCCCAGGTGGCCCTGCGTGGTCCCGACCAGCAGCCCCACCATCCCTTCGGCCGCCTTGCCGGCGATCACCGGGTGGCCCGCGGGGATCAGCCCCACGCCGCCGATGGTGGGGGTGGGCAGGATCGCGCTGCCGTCGGTCTCGTTGTAGAGCGAGACGTTGCCCGAGACGATGGGGAAGTCGAGCGCGCGGCAGGCCTCGCCGATGCCCTGGATCGCGCCCACGAACTGGCCCATGATCTCGGGCTTCTCCGGGTTGCCGAAGTTGAGGTTGTCGGTGGCGGCCAGCGGCGTGGCGCCCACCGCGATCAGGTTGCGGTAGGCCTCGGCCACCGCCTGCCTTCCGCCCTGCGCGGGGTTCGCCTTGACGTAGCGGGGGGTCACGTCGCTGGTGAAGGCCAGTGCCTTGCCGGTGCCGTGCACCCGCACGATGCCCGCGCCGGCGCCGGGGGTCAGCAGGGTGTCGGCCATCACCTGGCTGTCGTACTGCTCCCAGACCCAGCCCTTGTGGGCATGGGAGGGCGAGGCCAGCAGGCGTTCCAGCGCCTGCATCGGCTGGATCTCGGGGATCCGGGGCAGGGGGGTGGCGGGGGGCGTGGGTGTCCACGGCCGGTCGTATTCGGGGGCCTGCGAGGAGAGTTGCGACAGCGGCAGGTCGGCCTTCACCTGGTTGCCGTGGAGGATCAGGAAGCGGTCCTCGGGGATGGTCTCGCCCACCACGGCGAAGTCGAGGTCCCACTTGTCGAAGATCGCCCTGGCCGCGGCCTCCATCGAGGGCCGCAGGACCATCAGCATCCGCTCCTGCGATTCCGATAGCATCATCTCGTAGGCGGTCATGCCCTTTTCGCGCACCGGCACGCGGTCGAGGTCCAGCCGGATCCCCAGCCCGCCCTTGTCGCCCATCTCCACCGCCGAACAGGTGAGGCCCGCGGCGCCCATGTCCTGGATCGAGATGACCGCGCCCGAGGCCATCAGTTCCAGGCAGGCTTCCAGCAGCCGCTTCTCGGTGAAGGGGTCGCCCACCTGCACCGTGGGGCGTTTCTCCTCGATGGTGTCGTCGAACTCGGCCGAGGCCATGGTGGCCCCGCCCACCCCGTCGCGCCCGGTCTTGGCGCCCAGGTAGACCACCGGCATCCCCACGCCGCTGGCCGCCGAGTAGAAGATCGCGTCGGCATCCGCCAGCCCGGCGGCGAAGGCGTTGACCAGGCAGTTGCCGTTGTAGCTGCGATGGAACCGCACCTCGCCGCCTACCGTGGGCACGCCGAAGGCATTGCCGTAGCCGCCGATGCCTTCCACCACCCCCTGCACCAGCCGGCGGGTCTTGGGGTGCGAGGGCTCGCCGAACGACAGCGCGTTCATCGCCGCGATGGGCCGCGCGCCCATGGTGAAGACGTCGCGCAGGATGCCGCCCACCCCGGTCGCCGCGCCCTGGTAGGGCTCGATGTAGGAGGGATGGTTGTGGCTCTCCATCTTGAAGACCACCGCCTGGCCGTCGCCGATGTCCACCACGCCCGCGTTCTCGCCCGGCCCGCAGATGACCTGCGGCCCGGTGGTGTGCAGCGTGCGCAGCCAGCGTTTGGACGACTTGTAGGAGCAATGCTCGTTCCACATCGCCGAGAAGATGCCGAGCTCGGTGAAGGTGGGCTCGCGCCCCACGATGGCCAGCAGCCGGTCGTATTCCTCGGGCTTCAGCCCGTGGGCGGCCACCAGGTCGGGCGTGATTGTCGGTTCGTTCATGAGCTGCCCCCGCGCTTTGCGCGCCTCTTAGCCCAGCCGGGCGCGCGGCGGAAGAGATGCGGCGTTGCAGCAATGCCCATGCAGCAGGCAACCCTGCCTCGCGCGGCGGCAAGGGCGAGGAAATCCGCGCCCGGGAAAAAAAAGAGGCCGAGCAGAAGCTCGGCCCAAGTCCAACAGGGAGGTATGAGGGCGGAAGAGAAACTCAATCCCGCCCTCGCCGCTGGAGATAGGCGCGGGGGCGTTCCGGTGCAAGCGCGCGGTCGTCCCGTCAGGGGCATGGCCGCTATGCGCTGGGATCATGGCTGTGTGCGGCCGGTATACGGGTCCGGCCTAAGCCTGCTGCCGCCGGCGGTAGTTGCCGATCTCTTCCATCACGAAGTCGCGGAAGGCCGCCACCCGCTTCGAATGCCGCAGTTCCTCGGGATAGGCGAGGAAGACCGGCACCTCGGCCGATTCGACATCCGGCAGCACGCGGACCAGCGCGGGAAAGTCGTCGGTCAGATAGTCGGGCAGCACCCCGATGCCGAGGTTGGCCAGCACCGCCTGCAACACCCCGAAGTAGTTGTTGACCGTCAGGGTCGAGGAGATGTCGTGTGCCATCAGCTGCTGCACCAGCAGCGCGCCGGCCGCCACCTGCGGGGTGCCGGCGTGCTGGCAGATCAGCCGGTGGCGCGAGAGGTCGTCCATCGTGGCGGGAACCCCCGCCTCGGCCAGATAGGCGGCCGAGGCGTAGAGCCGCATGTTGATGTTCATCAGCCGGCGGCGGATCAGGTCGGCCTGGCTCGGCTCCTTCATGCGGATCGCCACGTCGGCCTCGCGCATCGGCAGGTCCAGCACCCGCTCCTCCAGCATCAGGTCGATCTTGAGCGCCGGGTACTTGCGATAGAGCGCGGCCAGCCGCGGGGCCAGCCACATGGTGCCGAAGCCGGTGGTGGTGGTCACCCGCAACTCGCCGAACACCTCGTCCTCGCTGTCGCGGATGCGGGCGGCGGCGGCGTCGAGCCTCTTGGCCATGGCGGTGGTGGCGTCGAACAGCAGCTCGCCCTGTTCGGTCAGAATCAGCCCGCGCGCGTGGCGGTGGAACAGGGTGACGCCCAGCGCCTCTTCCAGCGAGCGGATCTGCCGGCTGACCGCCGACTGCGACAGATGCAGCGCATCCCCGGCATGGGTCAGGCTGCCCGCGTCGGCCACCGCGTGAAATATTCGCAGCTTGTCCCAGTCCATCATCGCAATTCCCTCAAATTCCCCGGCCGCTAGCACGCAACGATCCAAATGGACAACAATCTTGTCGTCACAACCGTGAAGGTCACGATTTTTTCGGTTGGTGGGTCAGCATTTTTGACCTATTATCCTCCGATATGCTCACGACACGGGGGAGGTGCACGATGGGCAGGCAGGACGTGTCGCTGGCCGACCGCTTCGACCTTTCGCGCTCGCCGGTGCTCTTGAACGGCACGCAGGCGCTGGTGCGGCTCATGCTGATGCAGAAGGCGCGCGACCGGGCCGCGGGGCTGAACACCGCCGGGCTCTGCACCGGCTATCGCGGCTCTCCGCTGGGGGGCGTGGACCTGCAGATGATGCGGGCGGGCAAGCTCTTGTCCGCGAACGACATCCTGTTCCAGCCCGGCCTGAACGAGGACCTCGCCGCCACCGCGCTCTGGGGCAGCCAGCAGGCCGAGCTGCGCGGCGAGGGGCGGTTCGATGGCGTCTTCGGCCTGTGGTACGGCAAGGGCCCGGGGGTGGACCGCACCGGCGACGTGATGCGCCACGCCAACATGGCCGGTTCCTCGCGCCACGGCGGGGTGCTGATGGCGATGGGCGACGACCATACCGCCGAAAGCTCCACCGTGCTGCACCAGTCGGACTGGGCGATGGTGGACGCCTATATCCCGGTGATGTCCCCCGCGGGTGTGCAGGAGATCCTGGACTTCGGGCTTTACGGCTGGGCGCTGAGCCGGTTCGCCGGGGTCTGGGTGGGCCTCAAGACCATGAAGGACACGGTGGAGGCGACCGCGGTGGTCGACGGCCGGCCGGAGCGGATGAGCTTCGTGACCCCCGACTTCGCCATGCCCGAGGGCGGGCTGAACATCCGGCTGGGCGACACGCCGGTGGGGCAGGAAGCCCGGATGATCGACTACAAGAGGTTCGCCGCGGAAGCCTTTGCGCGGGCGAACAGAATCGACAAGCGGATGTGGGGCCGGCCGGGCGCGAGGATCGGGCTGGTAGCGGCGGGGAAGAACTGGCTGGACCTGGTCCATGCGCTGTCTTTGCTGGGCATCGACCAGGCCGAGGCGGAGCGGCTGGGCATCACCACCTACAAGGTGGGGCAGACCTGGCCCCTGGACATGGATTCGTTCCACGAATTCGCCGAGGGGCTGGAGCTGATCGTCGTCATCGAGGAAAAGCGCAAGCTGATCGAGGTGCAGATCAAGGAGGCGATCTTCGACGACCGCCGCGGGCGCCGGGTCTATGGCTGGCACAAGGGCGACAGCTACGAGAACGGCCGGCGGCTGGAGCTGTTCCCCACCCGCTATGCGCTGGACCCGGTGCTGATCGCCGAGAAGCTGGGCGGGGTGCTGATCGAGGAGGGCCGCGGCTCCGACCGCCTGAAGGCCGCGCTGCAACGGATTGAGGAAACCCGGAAATCCGACAACGCCACCGACATCGCCGCCCGGTTGCCATGGTTCTGCTCGGGCTGCCCGCACAATACCTCTACCAAGGTGCCCGAGGGCAGCCGCGCCTATGCCGGGATCGGCTGCCACTACATGGTGCAGTGGATGGACCGCGAGACCACCGGCTTCACTCATATGGGCGGCGAGGGCGCGAACTGGATCGGCGAGGCGCCGTTCTCGAAAACTCCCCATGTCTTCCAGAACCTTGGCGACGGAACCTACAACCACTCCGGGGTGCTGGCGATAAGGGCGGCGCTGGCGGCCCGGACCAACATCACCTACAAGATATTGTATAACGACGCCGTGGCGATGACCGGCGGCCAGCCCAACGAGGGAAATCTCTCGCCGTATCGTATCGCGCGCGAGCTATTGGCGATGGGCGTGAAGGACCTGGTGGTAGTCGTTGATTCCAAAGAGGATATCACCGCTTCCGAGTTTCCGTCCGGCCTGGAGATCCTGCCGCGCGAGGAGCTGCCCAAGGTGCAGGAGCGGCTGAAGCAGGTGCCCGGCGTCAGCGCCATCCTCTACATCCAGACCTGCGCCGCCGAAAAGCGCCGCCGCCGCAAGAAGGGCGCCTTCCCCGACCCCGACCGCCGGGTCTTCATCAACACCGACGTCTGCGAGGGCTGCGGCGACTGCGGGGTGCAGTCGAACTGCGTCTCGGTGGTGCCGGTGGAGACGGAACTGGGCCGCAAACGCGCCATCGACCAGTCGTCGTGCAACAAGGATTACAGCTGCGTCAACGGCTTCTGCCCCTCCTTCGTCACGCTGGAGGGTGCGCGGCCGCGCAAGGCCGCCACGGTGGCGGTGGAGACCGGCGATCTGCCCGCGCCCGTGCTGCCGGCCATCCGCGGCACCCACAACGTGGTGATCACCGGGGTGGGCGGCACCGGGGTGGTGACGGTCGGCGCGGTGCTGGCCATGGCCGCCCATGTCGAGGGGCTGGGCGCGGGGATGATGGAGATGGCCGGGCTGGCCCAGAAGGGCGGCGCGGTGCATATCCATTGCCGGCTGGCCGAGCGGCCCGAGGACATCAGCGCCATCCGCGTGGCCACCGGCGAGGCCGACGCGGTGATCGGCGGCGACCTGGTGGTGACCGCGGGGGCCAAGACGCTGGGGCTGATGACCACGGGCCGCACCGGCGCGGTAGTCAACGACCACGAGATCGTGACCGGCGAGTTCACCCGCAACACCGAATTCCGCATTCCGTCCAGCCGCTTGCGGCTGTCGCTTGAGGCGCGGTTGCAGGAGCGGGTGGCCTTCCTCGACGCCTCCTCGCTGGCCGAAAGGGCGCTGGGGGATTCGATCTATTCCAACATGCTGACCTTCGGCGCGGCCTGGCAGCGCGGGCTGATCCCCGTGTCGCTGGCCTCGATCCTGAAGGCGATCGAGCTGAACGGCACCCAGGTGGAGGCCAATGCCCGCGCCTTCACCCTGGGCCGCTGGGCAGTGCTGAACCCGGCCGAGGCCGCTGCCGCGATAACCCCCGAACCGCCGGCGAAGCCCGATCCGGTGGCCTTCCGTGCCGGCCACCTGCGCGACTATCAGGACCAGAAACTGGCCGACCGCTTCCTGGGCCTGGTCGCCCGGGCGCCCGAGGGCCTGAAGGAAAGCGTGGCAAGAGGCTATCACAAGCTCCTGTCCTACAAGGACGAATACGAGGTCGCGCGGCTGCACCTCGCCACCATGGACAAGGCCCGGGCCGAGTTCGACGGCGACCTGAAGCCGAAATTCTGGCTGGCCCCGCCGATGCTGCCCGGCCGCGATGCCCTGGGCCGGCCGAAGAAGCGCGGCTTCGGGCCGTGGATGCTCCCCGTCTTCCGCCTGCTGGCGCGGATGAAACCCCTGCGCGGCACCCGCTGGGATCCCTTCGGCCATAGCCACGACCGGCGGATGGAGCGGCGGCTCATCGCGGAATACGAGGCCGACATGGCGGAATGGCTGCCGAAAGCCCGGCCGGCGAACCTCTCGCTGATCCGCGAGCTGGCCGAACTGCCGCTCTCCATCCGCGGCTTCGGCCCGGTGAAGGAGGCCAATGCGCAGAAGGCGGCCGCCCGCCGCGCCGAACTGCTGGCCGCGCTGAACGCCCCCGCGCCGCAGGCCATCGCCGCGGAATAGCTGTCGCACGCCTGTCACCGCCGTTGACGACACTCTCCGGCCAGGCAGGGGGGCGGGATGCAGTGGCAGGACGTGACGCGCCAGATCAGCTATGCCTCCTCGGCCGAAACCCGGGGCGGCCGCGTGGTGATCCGGCTGATGGAGGCGGCTACCGGCCGCAGCGGGCTGATCCGGCGCGCGCGGGGCTATGAGGAGGAACTGGCCCGCGGCCGGTCGTTCTGGCAGGTGATCCCCGAACGCTTCGGCCTGTCGCTGGAGATCGCGGGCGGCAGCCTGACCGACATCCCCGCCAACGGCCCGCTGATCCTGATCGCCAACCACCCCTACGGCATCCTGGACGGGCTGATGATGGGCCACCTGCTGGACCGGGTGCGGCCCGAATTCCGCATCCTGGCCAATTCGGTCTTCCGCGGGGCCGAGGCGCTGGACCGGGTGATCCTGCCCGTGCGCTTCGACCGCGAGGGGGTGGAGCAGAACCTGCGCACCCGCGAGGCCGCGCTGCGGCATCTGGCCGGGGGCGGCGCCATCGGGGTGTTCCCGGGCGGCACCGTCTCGACCGCCGCGCGGCCCTTCTCGCAGCCGATGGACCCGGGCTGGCGGCGGTTCACCGCGCGGATGGTGGCGCGTTCGGGGGCCACGGTGGTGCCGGTGTTCTTCGCCGGGCACAACAGCCGCCTGTTCCAGATCGCCAGCCACCTGCACATGACGCTGCGCCTGGGCCTGCTGATCCGCGAGTTCCGCGCCCGGACGGACGAGCCGGTGCGGGTGGTGATCGGCCGGCCGCTGGCCGGGCTCGACGCCCTGCGCAACGACCCGCCCGCGCTGATGGATTTCCTGCGCCGCGAGACCTATGCCCTTTCGCCGCATCCGCTTCGGTCCTATGACTACGGCTACGAGTTCGAGGCGAGGCACCGGGGCCACTGAGAGCCCCGGACCGGAAGGGGGCAGCATGGCGGTGGGGGTGTTCGATTCCGGACTGGGCGGGCTGACCGTGCACGAGGCCGTCTCGCGCCGGCTGCCCGACGTGCCCTTCGTCTATCTGGGCGACAACGCCCATGCGCCCTACGGCGTGCGCACCTCGGACGACATCTTCAACCTCACCTGCGCCAACGTCGAACGGCTGTGGGAGGAGGGCTGCGACCTGGTGATCCTGGCCTGCAACACCGCCTCGGCCGCGGCGCTCAAGCGGATGCAGGAGACCTGGGTGCCGAAGGACAAGCGGGTGCTGGGCGTCTTCGTCCCGCTGATCGAGGCGCTGACCGAACGGCAATGGGGCGACAACTCGCCGCCGCGCGAGGTGGCGGTGAAGCATGTGGCGCTCTTCGCCACCCCGGCCACCGTGGCCAGCCGGGCGTTCCAGCGGGAACTCGCCTTCCGCGCCATCGGGGTGGATGTGGAGGCGCAGCCCTGCGGGGGCCTGGTGGACGCCATCGAGCAGGGCGACGAGCTGCTGGCCGAGGCGCTGGTGCGCTCCCACGTCGAGGCGCTGAAGCGGCGGATGCCCAGCCCCGAGGCCGCGGTGCTGGGCTGCACCCATTACCCCCTGATGCAGCACGCGTTCCAGGAGGCGCTGGGCCCCGGGGTGCGGGTCTACAGCCAGGCCAGCCTGGTGGCCGAGGCGCTGGCCGACTATCTCGCCCGCCGGCCGCAGTTCCTGGGCTCCGGCACCCGCGCGCGGTTCCTGACCACCGGCGATCCCCGCTCGGTCGGCGACCGCGCCACCCAGTTCCTGCGCCGGCCGGTGGCTTTCGAGCCGGCCTGATCCGATTCGGCCACCCCGGCGCGAAGGCGGGGCTACGGCGCTGAAACAAGGCGAAAAAACGGCGCCGCCGCGGCGATCCCGCCCCATTTCGCCGGAAGCCGCGAGGCGAAGCCGGGAGTGCCCGGTTCTCGTGGTTAATGACGCCGCGTCACGCCGCGAAATCGCTTGAGCGGTGGTGGCTGCAAGGCTAGATCGCGCGGGCCGGGACGCAGGGGCGCCGCCGGCACATGGAGATCTCAGGTGAAGACGAGTGTACCCGCCGCAGCCGCACTGATTGCCGCCTTGTCCGCGGGGGCCGCTGGTGCGGCGACCGTGCACGAGACGGTGGATTATTCCGGCAACTGGCAAAGCCCGACCGTGGTGAACGACCCCTCGGTCACCGCCATTACCGGAACCTGGGGGTTCCAGAACGACTACGACCTGCTGTCGCTCTATCTGCCGACCGGCGCGCAGGCGATCACGCTGGTGTTCGAGGCCATCCTCGACGGGCTCAGCCCGCAGCAGCTCGACAGCTTCTCGGGCGGCGGGACGGTGAAGTACAAGACCTCCGCCTATCAGTGGAGCGCCTGGGAGGGCGTGCAGGCGGCCGCCTTCGATCTGGTCAAGGGCCGGATGGATCCCTTCACCGTCACCATCAACCTGGGCGACGACTTCGGGGGTTTCCTGAACCTGGGCCTCTACGGCACCCACCCCAGCCCGGTGCGCTACAACATCACCTCCTCGGCCTGGGCCGTCGCACCCGTGCCGCTGCCCGCGGGTCTGGGCCTGCTGCTGGCTGCCCTGGGCACGCTGGGGGCCGGGGCCGCGCTGCGCCGCCGCAAGGTTGCTTCCGCGGCGGCTTGACCTGACACCCTTCGGGGACGAAAAGCAGGCCGGATCCGCCGCCGCGGGTCCGGCCTTTTGCATGGGGAGACGCAAGGAATGACCAGCAGGATCGCCGTTCTCGGGGCCTCGGGCTATACGGGCGCCGAGCTTGTGCGGCTGATCGCCACCCATCCGGCGATGGAGATCGTGGCGCTGACCGCCGACCGCAAGGCGGGCAGCCGCATGGCCGAGGTCTTCCCCTTCCTGCGCCATCTGGACCTGCCGCGGCTGGTGAAGATCGAGGAAGTCGATTTCTCCAATGTCGACCTGTGCTTCTGCGCGCTTCCTCATGCGACGACTCAGGAAGTGGTCGCAACTCTCCCACGCGACTTGAAGATCGTCGATCTCAGCGCCGATTTCCGCCTGCGCGACCCCGCGGCCTATGAAAAGTGGTACGGCCGGCCGCATTCCGCGATGGACCTGCAGGCCGAGGCGGTCTACGGCCTGACCGAATTCTACCGCGAGGAGATCCGCGCCGCCCGGCTGGTGGCCGGCACCGGCTGCAACGCCGCCACCGGGCAATTCGCGCTGCGGCCGCTGATCGCCGCCCGGGTGATCGACCTTGACGATATCGTGATAGACCTCAAGGCGGGGGTCTCGGGCGCCGGGCGGTCGCTGAAGGAGAACCTGCTGCACGCCGAGCTCTCGGGTGGCACCCACGCCTATTCCGCGGGCGGCAAGCACCGGCATCTGGGCGAGTTCGACCAGGAATTCGGCGCGGTGGCCGGCCGGCCCGTGCAGGTGCAGTTCACCCCCCACCTGCTGCCGATGAACCGCGGGATCCTAGCCACGGTCTATGTCAAGGGCGACCCCAAGGCGATCTATGACACGCTGGCCGCCGCCTATGCCGCCGAGCCCTTCCTGCGGGTGCTACCTTTCGGCGCACTCCCCTCGACGCGCGACATCGCAGGCTCCAATTTCTGCGACATCGGCGTTGTCAGTGACCGGCGTCCCGGCCGGGCGGTGGTGGTGGCGGTGCTGGACAACCTGACCAAGGGTTCCTCGGGCCAGGCGATCCAGAACGCCAACCTGATGCTGGGGATCGAGGAGACCGCGGGGCTGATGCTGGCGCCCGTGTTCCCGTAAGGAGGCGAAGATGCGGGGGTTGAAGAAGCAACGGCGCATCCAGATCGTGGTGCTGGCGCTGGCGTCGCTGGCGCTGGCCGGGGGGCTCACGGGCTATGCCCTGCGCGACGGGATCAGCTTCTTCCGCTCGCCCACCCAGGTGGTGGAAACCCCGCCCGGCCCCGACGAACGCTTCCGCATCGGCGGGCTGGTGGAACATGGCTCGATCGTGCGGGGGCAGGGCGAGACGGTCAGCTTCCGCGTGACCGACACCAATGCCACCGTCGAGGTGCGCTATACCGGCATCCTGCCCGACCTCTTCTCCGAGGGGCAGGGGATGGTGGGCACCGGGCGGCTGGTGGACGGGGTGTTCGTGGCGACCGAGATCCTCGCCAAGCATGACGAGACCTACATGCCGCGCGAGGTGATGGACGCGCTGAAGGAACAGGGCCTCTACAAGGACCCCGACAACCCCGACGCCCCGCACGGCGGCACCTGACCGATCCCGTTGACGCCGGCGCAGCCGCCGGATAGCTCGCCCGGATGGCCCGCGCACCGCTCCTGCAACTCTCCTCCATCTCGCTGACCTTCGGCGGCAATCCCCTGTTCCAGGGGCTCGACCTCGTGGTGCAGGAGGGCGACCGGGTGGCCTTGGTCGGCCGCAACGGCTCGGGCAAGTCCACGCTGATGAAGGTGATGGCCGGGCTGGTGGAGCCCGACGCCGGCGTGGTGGCGCCCGGGCCGGGGGTCAGCGTGGGCTACATGGAGCAGGACCCCGACCTGTCCGGTTTCGCCACCCTGGGGGATTTTGCCGCCGCCGGGCTCTCGGGCGAGGACTGGCGAGTGGCGGCGGCGGCCGAGGGGCTGGGGTTCGACCCTGCGACGCCTGTGGCCACCGCCAGCGGCGGGGAACGGCGGCGGGCGGCGCTGGCCCGGCTCTGGGCCGAGGCGCCCGACCTGATGCTGCTGGACGAGCCCACCAACCACCTCGACATCGCCGCCATCGAATGGCTGGAGGCGCGGCTGGCCGAATCCCGCTCGGCCTTCGTGCTGATCTCGCACGACCGCGCCTTCCTGCGCCGGCTGACGCGGGCCACGCTGTGGATCGACCGCGGCGCGGTGCGGCGGCGCGAGGCGGGGTTCGAGGGGTTCGAGGATTGGCGGGATGCCATCTGGCAGGCCGAGGACGAGGCGCGCCACAAGCTGGACCGCAAGATCAAGGCCGAGGCGCGCTGGGCGGTGGAGGGGATCAGCGCCCGGCGCAAGCGCAACATGGGCCGGGTGCGGGCGCTGGCCGCGCTGCGGGCCGAGCGTGCGGCGCAGATCCGCCGGCAGGGCACGGCGGCGCTGGCGCTGGAGGGGGGCGCGCAGTCGGGCGCGCGGGTGATCGAGGCGCGCGGGCTGACGCACCGCTACGGCGAGCGGGTGATCTGCAAGGGGCTGGACCTGCGGGTGATGCGGGGCGACCGGGTGGCCTTCGTGGGGCCGAACGGGGTGGGCAAGACCACTTTGCTGAAGCTGCTGACCGGGCAACTGGCCCCCGATGCGGGCGAGGTGGTGCTGGGCACCGGCATCCAGATGGCGGTCTTCGACCAGGCCCGCGCCGCCTTGGACCCCGACGCCAGCCTGTGGGACAGCCTGACCGGCGATCCGGCGCTGGCGGTCTCGGGGCAGGGGGACCAGGTGCTGGTGCGGGGGGTGCCCCGGCATGTGGTGGGATACCTCAAGGACTTCCTGTTCGACGAGGCGCGGGTGCGCGCGCCGGTCAGGTCGCTGTCGGGCGGCGAGCGGGCGCGGCTGCTGCTGGCGCGGATCATGGCGCGGGAATCGAACCTGCTGGTGCTGGACGAGCCCACCAACGACCTGGACGTGGAGACGCTGGACCTGTTGCAGGACGTGCTGGGCGACTATCCCGGCACGGTGCTGATGGTCAGCCACGACCGCGACTTCATCGACCGGGTGGCCAGCCTGACCGTGGCGATGGAGGGGCAGGGCCGGATCACCGCCTATCCCGGCGGCTGGTCGGACTATGCCGCGCAGCGCCCGGCGCCGGTGGCGGAAACGCCAACCATGCCAGCGGCTTCCGCGCCGAAGCTGCCGCCGCCCGTGAAGAAGCCCGCCGCCGGCCTGACCCATGCCGAGAAGAAGCGGCTGGACGACCTGCCCGCCCAGATCGCCCGGCTGGAGGCCGAGATCGGCAAGCTGGCCGGGCTGCTGTCCGACGCCGAGGTCTATGCCCGCGAGCCCGCGAAGGCCGCCAGGGCCACCGGGATGCTGGCCGAGCGGCAGGCGGCGCTGACGGCGGCGGAAGAGGAATGGCTGCGGCTGGCGGAGAAGGCGGAGGGGTAGGCGCCGATTTCTTTGAAGAAATCGGACCGGAGCCTTTGAAGGCTCCGCGCCGGAGTTTTCAAAAACTCCGGTGCCTTACCGGCAATCCCCCTCCGGCGCCGCGGGCAGCAGGAACACCCG
>JBBCJM010000251.1:0-13320 GCA_037190175.1 Paracoccaceae bacterium
CAGTTCCTCGGTGGTCAGCCACCCGGCCCCCTGCACATAGGCGCCTTCCACCTGCCCGATGTCGAGCGCGGGGTTCAGCGAGGTGCCGGTGTCGTGCAGGATGTCGGCGCGCAGGATGCGGTGCTCGCCGGTCAGGGTGTCGATCACCACCTCGGAAACCGCGGCGCCATAGGCGAAATAGTAGAACGGCCGCCCCTCGCCGCGGATGCGGTCCCAGGTGATCTTGGGGGTGGCGTAATAGCCGGTGGAGGACAGCGAGACGCGGGCCTGATAGCCCATCTTCGCCACTTCCCAGAAGTCGTAGGTGGCCCCGCCGACGCTGACCTTGCCCTCGGCGAAGGTCACGTCCGCCCGTTCCGCCTGGTGCTTCTCGGCCAGCATGTCGGCCAGCCGGTTGCGCAGCGTCTCGGCCGCCGCCTGCGCCGCCATCCCGTTCAGGTCCGAGCCCGAGGAGGCCGCGGTGGCCGAGGTATTGGGCACCTTGGCGGTGTCCGTGGCGGTGATCCTGATCCGCTCGGTGGGCAGGCCGAACACCGATGCCACCACCTGCGCCACCTTCTGGTTCAGGCCCTGGCCCATCTCGGTCCCGCCGTGGTTCAGGATCACCGAGCCGTCCTGATAGATATGCACCAGCGCCCCGGCCTGGTTGTACCAGGTCAGCGTGAAGCTGATCCCGAACTTCACCGGGGTCAGGGCGATCCCGCGCTTCAGGATCGGATTTTGCGCATTCCAGGCGTCGATCTCGGCCCGGCGGGCTGTGAATTGGCTGGATTTCTCCAGCTCCGCCACCATCTCGTGGCCGATGAAATCCTCCACCGGCATGTGGTAGGGGGTGGTCTGGGCCTGCGCGGCCTTGGGCGAATGGGGGCCGGAGATCCGGTGCCCGGTGCCGGGCCCGGCGGGCTGCATCGGGCGGTAGAAGTTGATGCGGCGCAGCTCCAGCGGGTCGCGGCCGGTGGCGAAGGCCAGATGGTCCATCACCCGCTCGATCCCCACCATCCCCTGCGGGCCGCCGAAGCCGCGATAGGCGGTGGCGCTTTGCGTGTTGGTCTTCAGCCGGTGGCTCTCGATGCGGATATCGGGCAGCCAGTAGCAGTTGTCGGCGTGCAGCATGGCGCGGTCGGCCACCGGCAGCGACAGGTCCTGCGACCAGCCGCAGCGGAACAGGTGGGTGAACTCCACCCCCGTCACCCGCCCCTCGCCGTCCACCCCGGCGCGGTAGAGGATGGCCAGGTCGTGCCGCTTGCCGGTGATCATGATGTCGTCGTCGCGGTCGTAGCGCATCCGCGCCGGCCGGCCGGTTTCCCGCGCCACCACCGCGCAGGCGATGGCCAGCGCGTTGCCCTGCGATTCCTTGCCGCCGAAGCCGCCGCCCATCCGCCGCGTTTCCACCCGCACCGCGCTCATCGGCAGGTGGAAGGCATGGGCCACCTTGTGCTGGATCTCGGTCGGGTGCTGGGTGGAGGAGAGGATGTGCAGGTCGCCCCCCTCCAGGGGCACGGCCGCCGCCACCTGGCCCTCCAGATAGAAATGCTCCTGCCCGCCGACCTCGAACCGCCCCTCGACCACGGTCGCGGCCTGCGCCAGCCCGGCGGCGGCGTCGCCGCGGGCCCAGGTGATCGGCCCGCCCTCGAACCGGCTGTCGGCGGCCAGCGCCTGGTCGACCGTCAGCAGCGCCGGCTTCTCGGCATAGGCGATCCTGCCCAGCCGGGCGGCCTTGCGGGCGGCCAGATGGCTGGTGGCGGCGACCAGGAACACCGGCTGGCCGATGTGATGCACCGTCCCGGTGGCCAGCAGCGGCTCGTCGCCGATGGAGGGCGAGCAGTCCGGCACCTCGTGGAAGTCATCCGCCGTCCAGACGCCCACCACACCGGGGGCGCTGCGCACGGCCGAAAGGTCCATCGCGGCGATCTCGCCATGCGCGACGGTGGACAGGCCGAAGGCCAGGTGCAGCGCATTGGCGGGCAGCGGGATGTCGTCGATGTACCGCGCCTGTCCGGTGACATGCAGCGGCGCGGCGTCGTGGGGCAGGGGCTGGCCGATGCTCATGCGGAAACCTCCAGCACCGAGACCCGGGCGCCGCCCAGTTCGTGGAAATACCGCAGCAGCATGTTCTGCGCCGAGGTCAGCCGATAGGCGGCCGAGGCGCGCATGTCGGTCAGCGGCTGGAAGTCGGCGGCGAAGGCGGGCAGGGCGGCCTCGACCGTCTCCAGCGTCCAGTCCCGCCCGGCCAGCGCCGCTTCGACGGCGCCCGCGCGCTTCGGGATCCCCGCCATGCCGCCGAAGGCGATGCGGGCCTCGGCCACCCGGCCGTCCTGCACTGTCACGTTGAAGGCCCCGCAGACCGCGGAAATGTCCTGGTCGAACCGCTTGGACAGCTTGTAGCAGCGCAGCGCGGGGGCGTGGGCGGGCATCGTCACCGCCTCCACGAACTCGCCCGGGCGGCGGTCCTGCCTGCGGTATTCGAGGAAGAAGCTTTCCAGCGGCATCTCCCGCCGGCTGTCGCCGTGGCGCAGGTGCAGCGTCGCGCCCAGCGCGATTAGCACCGGCGGGCTGTCGCCGATGGGGCTGCCGTTGGCGATGTTGCCGCCGATGGTGGCGGCATTGCGCACCTGTACGCTGGCATAGCGGCGCAGCAGCTCGGCGAAGGAGGGGTGCAGGGGCTTCATCGCCTCCCACAGGTCCGAGATGGAGACCATCGCGCCGACGCGCAGGTTCTCGCCCTGCCGCTCGATCCGCATGAGGTCCGCGCAGCCGTTGAGGAAGATCACCGGGTCGAGGTCGCGCAACTGCTTGGTGACCCAGAGCCCCACGTCGGTGGCCCCGGCGACCAGCACGGCCTCGGGGTTTTCGGCATAGACCTGCGCCAGCTCGTCGGCGGTGGTGGGGCGGAAAGCCCCGGGGCGCTGCCCCGGACCCCGGGATATTTGGGACACCAAAGAAAGCAGGCCCTCGGCATCGGCCGTCATCCACTCCGGCACCGGCGCGGCCTCGGCGGCCTCGGCGGCGCGGATGATGGGCGCATAGCCGGTGCAGCGGCAGAGGTTGCCGGCCAGCACGTCGTCATGGTCCCTCCGCCCGTTCAGGTGCCCCACCGCCATCGAGACGATGAAGCCGGGCGTGCAGAAGCCGCATTGCGAGCCGTGCAGGTCGATCATCGCCTGCTGCACCGGATGCAGCGTGCCGTCCGGCCCCGCGATCCCCTCCACCGTGCGGATCGCCTTGCCGTGCAGCTGCGGCAGGACCAGGATGCAGGCGTTCAGCGCGCGGGAGCCCTGCGCGTCCGTCACCATCACGGTGCAGGCGCCGCAGTCGCCCTCGTTGCAGCCCTCCTTGGTGCCGCAGAGCCCGGCCGGCCCCCGCAGCCAGTCGAGCAGCGTGCGTGTCGGCTGTGCATCGGTCACCCTGACGGGCGTTCCGTTAAGGAGAAACGCGATCTCCTGCATGGCTATGTCCGCCGCCTTCTCCCCGGTCGAGGCATGATGCAGGGCCGCCCGATGCGGCGTAAAGCGTCCCTGCGGCCCCAGGGGTCTTGGCGCCCCGTTTCTCTGCCAACCATGAAAGCCCTGCCCCGGGCTACAAGGCAAGCCCCGGATGCGGCCCCGATCCCGAAGCAGTTTCAGGTTTTGCCGAAAGAACGGGCAGGGGATGGGGCGAAAATGGGCGCCGGAAAATGTGCGGGGTAGGGAAAATCCTACTGGACGCAGGGCGCGCTTCGCGTTTATACGCACGCAAACGAATTTTTGCGAAAGTTGACGATCATGGATTTCTACCTGGTCTTGAAGTTTGTGCATGTGACGAGTGCGGTTACTTGGCTGGGCGGCGGGTTCGGTTTCGTGCTGCTGGCGGCCCTGCAGGTGGCGCGGCGCGATGCGGTGGCGACCCAGGGCGCGCTGACGCAGCTGGCCTTCATGGCGCCGCGGCTCTTCGTGCCGGCCAGCGCGGCGACGCTGGTCAGCGGGCTGGCGCTGGTCTTGCTGTTCGGCCTGGGCTGGCAGGCCTGGATCGTGCTGGGGCTCGCCGGCATCGCCTTCACCGCGCTCTTCGGCGGGCTGGTGCTGGGCCCGACCACCGAGCGGCTGGCGGCGCGGTCGGTGGCCGAGGGGCGGGCCGACATGGCGGCCACCCGGCGGCTGCTGCGGCTGGCGGGGTTCGACTATGTGGTGCAGTTCGCCATCGTGTTCCTGATGGTGGCCAAGCCCGACTGGCAGGCGCAGTCGGTGCTGGGCGCGGCGGGACTCGCGGTGCTGCTGGGCGCGGTGGTGTTCCTGCGGCCACCGGCGCGGGGCGTGGTCGTCGCCTGAGATTTACATAGCCAGGGCATACCGACCGACATTCTCTCCCCGACCTTTTCATCAAGCCCTTTTCGGCGTGCGGGCGGGTCGCTAGACTCGCCCGCATGTCGCTTCCGCCTGCCAATCCCCCCCGATTCATCCACCTGCGCGTCCATACCGAACATTCGCTGCTGGAAGGCGCGGTGCCGGTGAAGAAGCTGGTCGGTCTGGCCGCCGCGCAGGGAATGCCTGCGGTGGCGGTGACCGATACCAACAACCTGTTTGCCGCGCTGGAATTCGCGGTGCTGGCCAAGGACGCCGGGGTGCAGCCGATCATCGGCTGTCAGGTGGCGCTGGCCCACGACCCCGCCCAGCCCGGCGAGCGGCCGCGGCTGCCGGCGCCGGTGGTGCTGCTGGCGCAGTCCGAGGCGGGCTGGCTGAACCTGATGAAGCTCAACTCCTGCCTCTACATCGGCAAGGGCGGGCAGTTGCCGCAGGTGACGGTGGAGGAGCTGGAGGCCCATGCCGGCGGGCTGATCTGCCTGACCGGCGGGGCGGAGGGGCCGCTGGGGCAGTTCTACCGCAACGGGCAGGCGCCGCGGGCGCGGGCGCTGGCCGAGCGGCTGGCGGCGGCCTTCGGCGATCGGCTTTATATCGAGCTGCAGCGCCACCCGGCCGAGGGCGGGGCGCTGCCCGAGGCCGAGCGGCTGGCCGAGCGGCCGCTGGTGGAGCTGGCCTATGACATGGGCCTGCCGCTGGTGGCCACCAACGACGTGTATTTCCCGAAAGCCGACCTCTACGAGGCGCATGACGCGCTGATCTGCATCGCCGAGGGCGCCTATGTCGACCAGCAGGCCCCCCGCCGCCGGCTGACCCCGCAGCACTATTTCAAGACCGAGGCCGAGATGGCCGCGCTCTTCGCCGACCTGCCCGAGGCCCTGGCGAACACGGTGGAGATCGCCCGCCGCTGCGCCTATGCGCCCTCGAAGCGCAAGCCGATCCTGCCGCGCTTCGCCGACGACGAGGTGGAGGAACTGCGCCGGCAGGCCTGGGAGGGGCTGGAACGGCGGCTTTCGGTCATCCCCCTCGCCGCCACGCGCGAGGAGTACGAGGACCGCCTGCGGTTCGAGCTGTCGATCATCGAGAAGATGGGCTTTCCCGGCTATTTCCTGATCGTGGCCGACTTCATCCAGTGGGCCAAGAAGCAGGGCATCCCGGTGGGGCCGGGGCGGGGCTCCGGGGCCGGCAGCCTGGTGGCCTATGCGCTGACCATCACCGACCTCGACCCCCTGCGCTATGCGTTGCTGTTCGAGCGGTTCCTGAACCCCGAGCGGGTGTCGATGCCCGACTTCGACATCGACTTCTGCATGGACCGGCGCGAGCAGGTGATCCACTACGTACAGGGCAAGTACGGCCGCGACCGGGTGGGGCAGATCATCACCTTCGGCGCGCTGCTGTCCAAGGCCGCGGTGCGCGACGTGGGCCGCGTGCTGCAACTCTCCTACGGCCACGTGGACCGGCTGTCGAAGATGATCCCGGTGGAGGGGGTGAAGCCCGTCAGCATCACCAAGGCGCTGGCCGACGAGCCCCGCCTGCGCGAGGCGGCGAAGGAGGAGGTGGTCGGGCGCCTGCTGCAATATGCCGAGAAGATCGAGGGATTGCTGCGCAACGCCTCCACCCACGCCGCCGGGGTGGTGATCGGCGACCGGCCGCTGGACGAGCTGGTGCCGCTGTACCAAGACCCGCGCTCGGACATGCCGGCGACCCAGTTCAACATGAAATGGGTCGAGGCCGCGGGGCTGGTGAAGTTCGACTTCCTGGGGCTGAAGACCCTGACCGTGATCCAGAACGCGGTCGACCTGATCCGCGGGCAGGGCCGGCACCTGCATCTGGCGGCGGACGGGACGCAGCTCTACGACCCGCCCGCGGGGGCGGTGGACGACATCGGGACGATCCCGCTGGACGACCGCAGGACCTACGAGCTTTACGCCTCGGCCCGCACCGTGGCGGTGTTCCAGGTGGAAAGCAGCGGCATGATGGACGCGCTGCGCCGGATGCGGCCCACCTGCATCGAGGACATCGTGGCGCTGGTGGCGCTCTACCGCCCCGGGCCGATGGAGAACATCCCGGCCTATTGCGAGGTGAAGAACGGGGTGCGGCCGCTGGAGTCCATCCACCCGACCATCGACTTCATCCTGGCCGAGACCCAGGGCATCATCGTCTACCAGGAACAGGTGATGCAGATCGCCCAGGTCATGGCGGGGTATAGCCTCGGCGGCGCCGACCTGCTGCGCCGGGCGATGGGCAAGAAGATCGCCGAGGAGATGGCCAAGGAACGCCCGAAGTTCATCGAGGGCTGCGCCAGGACCCACGGGATCGACGCGAAGAAGGCCGGCGAAGTCTTCGACCTGCTGGAGAAATTCGCCAACTACGGCTTCAACAAGAGCCATGCGGCGGCCTATGCCGTGGTCAGCTATCAGACCGGCTGGCTGAAGGCCAACCATCCGGTGGAATTCATGGCCGCGGTGATGAACTGCGACATCCACCTGACCGACAAGCTGGCGCTCTACAAGCGCGAGCTGGACCGGATGGGGATCGAGACGGTGCCGCCTTGCGTCAACCGCAGCCTGGCCACCTTCGGCGTGGCGGAGGGCAAGGTGGTCTATGCGCTGGGCGCGCTGAAGAACGTGGGCGTCGAGGCGATGAACCTGATCGTCGCGGCGCGGCGGGGCGCTCATCAGCCCTTGCGGGCTTCTTCGCCGGACGACGCAGCGATGAAGGCCGGCGGGCTTGAAGAGCGGCCCTTCACCACCCTCTTCGACCTGGCCCGCCGGGTGGACCTGAAGCGGGTGGGCAAGCGGCCGCTGGAGATGCTGGCCCGCGCCGGCGCCTTCGACCGGCTGGAGCCCAACCGGGCCCGGGTGTTCGAGGGGCTGGACGCGCTGGTGGCCTATTCGGCAGCCGTGCACGAGGCGCGGGCCTCGGCGCAGGTCTCGCTCTTCGGCGCCTCGGGCGAGGACATCCCCGAGCCGCGCCTGCCCTGGCGCGACGACTGGCTGCCGGTGGAGCGGCTGGCGGAGGAGCATCAGGCCATCGGCTTCTACCTCTCCGGCCATCCGCTGGACGACTACATGCCCTCGCTGCGCCGCCGGCAGGTGCAGACGCTGGCGCAGGTGACCGAGGCGGTGGAGCGCGGGCCGCTGGTGGCCAAGATGGCCGGCGCGGTCTCGGCCCGGCAGGAGCGCAAGTCGGCCCGCGGCAACCGCTTCGCCTTCGTGGCGCTGTCGGACCCGACCGGGCTTTACGAGGTGACCGTGTTCTCCGACACGCTGGAGGCCGGCCGGCAGTTCCTGGAACCCGGCTGCAACGTGGTGCTGACGGTCGAGGCCACGGCCGAGGGCGATTCGGTGAAGCTGCTGGCCCGCGCGGTGCAGCCGGTGGATGCGGTGGCCGACACCGCGCCGTCGAGCGGGCTGCGCGTGCACATCGCCCGGCCCGAGGCGGCGGAAGGAGTGGCCGCGCTGCTGGCCCGCCTGGCCGCCGAGCCCGGGCGGCGGTCCACCGGCCCGGTGCGGCTCTGCGTCCCCGCCGGCACCACCGAGGTCGAGCTGGCGGTGCCCGGCGACTATCCGGTCAGCCCGCAGATCAAGGGCGCGCTGCGCGCGGTGCCCGGGGTGGCGCTGGTGGAGGATTTGTAGGGGCTATTCGCCGCTGTAGATCTGCTTCAGCCGGATCTGCTGGGCGATCTCGATATGCCGGCGCGCCCGCGCCTCGGCCAGATCGGCGTCGCGGCCGGCGATCGCCTCCAGGATCCCGGCGTGCTCGGCCTGCGCCGACTGCGGCCGGTCGGGGGCCTGGAAGGTGGTCCCCGACAGGAGGCTCAGCGTGTCGGCCAGCCGGCCGGCGGCCTGGATGAGATATTCGTTATGCGCCGCGGCGTAGATCGCCCGGTGAAACTCGCGGTTGGCCTCGGCCAGCCGGTCGGGTGACTCCAGCAGCTGCGCGTTGGCCTCGTGGATGTCGCGCAGGTCGAGGATCTCGGCCTCGGAGGCCTGCTTGGCCGCCAGCGAGGCCGCCATCCCCTCCAGCACCGCGCGCAGGGAGTAGATCTGGATCAGTTGCGACCGGCTGAGCTCGGTCACGATTAGCCCGCGGGTGGCGGTGCTGGTCAGGAGCCCCTCGGCGCAGAGCTTTTCGATCGCCTCGCGGATCGGGGTGCGGCTGACCCCCATCGAGGCGGCCAATGCGGTTTCGGTCAGCCGGTCGCCGGGCTTGATCGCGCCCTCGCGAATCGCGGCGCGGATCCGGGCCGCCACGACGTCGCTGCGCCCGTGACGCTTCAGTTCGTCGTCGGTCAGCACACCAAACATCGCGGACCTATCCCACAGTTTCCGGGCAATCGCCAAGGCACATTCTGACACATCGCCGCACCCTTCGACATGAGGGGTTGCCTGACTGGATACATGTGAATACACGTGTCGACAATGACTCGGGTGGCGAGGAACGGGTGACCGGATGACGAGACAAGTCGACGTGATCGTGGTCGGCGCAGGGAATGCGGCGCTCTGCGCGGCGCTGTCGGCCCGCGAATCCGGGGCCGAGGTGCTGGTGCTGGAAAGCGCCCCGCGCGCCGACAGCGGCGGCAACACCCGCTTCACCGCCGGCGCGATGCGCACCGTCTACGACGGGGTGGACGACCTCGTGCGGCTGATGCCCGACCTCACGCCCGACGAGATCGCCACCACCGACTTCGGCACCTATACGTCCGGGCAGTTCTTCGAGGACATGGGGCGGATCACCCAGTACCGCGCCGACCCCGACCTGGTGGAGGCGCTGGTCACCCGCAGCTATCCCACGCTGCTGTGGATGCGCGACAAGGGCATCCGCTTCGCGCCGATCTACGGCCGGCAGGCGTTCAAGATCGACGGCAAGTTCAAGTTCTGGGGCGGGCTGACGGTCGAGGCCTGGGGCGGCGGCCCCGGGCTGGTCGAGGGGCTGGAGGCGGCCTGCCGCAGGAACGGGATCGAGATCCTCTACGACTGCCGCGCGCTGGAGCTGGTCCGCACCGACGCGGGCGTGACCGGGCTGGTGGCCCGCCACGAGGGCCGGCGGGTGAGCTTCGGCGCCCGTTCGGTGGTGCTGGCGGCCGGCGGGTTCCAGGCCAATTCGGAAATGCGCACCCGCTATCTGGGGCCGGGCTGGGATCTCGCCAAGGTGCGGGGCACCCGCTACAACCAGGGCGACGGGCTGCGGATGGCGCTGGAGATCGGGGCGATGTCGGCGGGCAACTGGTCGGGCTGCCACGCCGTGGGCTGGGAGCGCAACGCGCCCGAGTTCGGCGACCTGGCGGTGGGCGACAACTTCCAGAAGCACAGCTATCCGTTCAGCATCATGCTGAACGCCGACGGGCGGCGCTTCGTGGACGAGGGCGCGGACTTCCGCAACTATACCTATGCGAAATACGGCCGCCGCATCCTGGAGCAGCGCGGCCAGTTCGCCTGGCAGATCTTCGACAGCAAGACCCTGCACCTGCTGCGCGACGAATACCGCATCCGGCAGGTGACCAAGGTCACCGCCCATACGCTGGAGGAGCTGGTCGGCAAGCTGGAGGACGTGGACGCCGACCAGGCGCTGCGCGAGATCCGGGCCTACAACGCCGCGGTCGACACCAGCCGGCCCTTCAACCCCAACGTCAAGGACGGCCGGAGCACCCGCGGGCTGGAGGTGCCGAAGTCGAACTGGGCCAACACGATAGATGCCCCGCCCTTCGAGGCCTATGCGGTGACCTGCGGGATCACCTTCACCTTCGGCGGGCTGCGCATCGACACCGCCGCGCGGGTGATGGACGTGAACCAGCAGCCGATCCCCGGCCTCTTCGCCGCCGGCGAGATGATCGGGGGGTTGTTCTACTTCAACTATCCCGGCGGCACCGGGCTGACCGCCGGATCCGTCTTCGGCCGCATCGCCGGCACCTCGGCCGGCCAGCACGTACAGTCCGCCGCGGCCTGACCGGGGCCATGGGCGGGTTGACGCCTCAGCCGCATTCCGAGAAGCCGCAGGCGGCGCAGGTCAGGCAGCCCTCGATCATCCGCAGGTCGAACCCGCCGCAGGCCGGGCAGGCGCGCGGCGCGCCCACCACCATTTCGGCCTTGGGGTCGGCCTTGAGCCCCATGCCCTCGGCCTCGATGAAGCCGATGGCGACCAGATGCCGTTCGATCACGCCCCCGATGGCGGCCAGGATCGAGGGGATGTACCGCCCGTCCATCCAGGCCCCGCCGCGGGGGTCGAACACCGCCTTCAGCTCCTCCACCACGAAGGACACGTCGCCCCCGCGCCGGAACACCGCCGAGATCATCCGGGTCAGCGCCACGGTCCAAGCGTAATGCTCCATATTCTTGGAATTGATGAAGATCTCGAAGGGCCGGCGGTGCCCGGCGATCACGATGTCGTTCAGCGTGATGTAGAGCGCATGTTCCGAGGCCGGCCATTTCAGCTTGTAGGTATGCCCCTCCAGCGCCGCCGGGCGGTCCAGCGGTTCGGAGAGATAGACCACCTCGCCCGCCTTGACCGGCAGCGGCGCCTCGGCCGGGGCATTCTCCGGCGCGGTCAGCACCGAGCCGGTCACCGCATTGGGCCGATAAGTGGTGCAGCCCTTGCAGCCCAGGTCCCAGGCGGCCAGGTACACGTCCTGGAACTCGGAAAAGCTGATGTCTTCCGGGCAGTTGATGGTCTTGGAGATCGAGCTGTCCACCCATTCCTGCGCCGCCGCCTGCATCCGCACATGGGCCATGGGGGGCAGGGTCTGGGCGTTGACGAAGGCCGCGGGCAGCGGGGCCTCGCCATGCATCCGGCGCCAGACCTGCACCGCGTGGTCCACCACCTCCTCCTCGGTGCGCGAGCCGTCGGGCTGCAGCACCTTGCGGCTGTAGCTGGTGGCGAAGACCGGCTCGATCCCGCTGGAAACGTTGCCGGCCAGCAGGCTGATGGTGCCGGTGGGGGCGATGGAGGTCAGCAGGGCGTTGCGGATCCCGTGCCGGCCGATTGCAGAAACCACATCTTTCCCCAGGCGCTGGACCATGGGAGAGGCCAGATACTTGTCCTTGTCGAACAGGGGGAAGGATCCCTTCTCGGCCGCCAGCCCGGCCGAGGCCAGATAGGCCGCCCGGGCGATGCGTTCCATCCACTCGCCGGTGACCCTGGCCGCCTCCTCGCTGCCGTAGGTCAGCCCCAGCATGATCAGCGCATCGGCCAGCCCGGTGACCCCCAGCCCGATCCGCCGCTTGGCCCGCGCCTCCTCGGCCTGCCGGGGCAGGGGGAAGCGGCTGGCGTCCACCGTGTTGTCCATCATGCGCACGGCGGTGGCGACCAGTTCCTCCAGCCCCTCCACCCGCGCCCCCGGCCCGAAGGGATCGACCACCAGCGCCGCCAGGTTGACCGAGCCCAGCAGGCAGGCGCCATAGGGGGGCAGGGGCTGCTCGCCGCAGTTGTGGACGACAAGGCCGTTGGCGTCGAAGGCGTTCACTCCCGGCACCTGCACGTCGAAGACCTCGGCCTCGCCATCCGGCTCCACCCCGGCGACCACCGCCACGAAACGGTCGCGGTTCAGGGCGCGGCGATAGCCCGACAGCGCAGCGGAGAGCCGGGCGGATTTCACCGGATCGGCGAATCCCACGCGCCGGGCAAAGACCGGCAGGTTGTCGCCCGCGATCACCAGCTCGTGCTGGGCGCGGGTGGGATATTCCGCCGTACCGCCCCGTCCGTCGGGCAGGGGGCGCGTGCCGGCGGGGCGGCGGTTCGGATAGATCACCGCGTTGATCCCCAGCCGCAAGAGCATCCGCTGGGCGCGTTGCAAGAGGCCGAGGTCGCTCTGCGCCAGCCGCACCGAGACGCCCTTGTCCTGCGTGCCCTGCACCGAGCCGTCAGCATCGAACAGCCCTTGCAGCACGGCGGCGGCAAAGCCGGGGCGGGCGGCCTCGATCTGCGCCGTCAGCGTCTTGCGCCCGCGGTCCAGCCCCCAGGCGGCAGCCAGCGACCGCAGGGCGGCGGTGCCGATCCGCCATTCCCCCCGATCCGCCACCCGCTGCCAGCCGGCGAAGTCGGCCCGGTGCGGCAGGCGGCGCAGCAGCGCCTCGACATGGGCCATCACCGGATGGGGCGCGGTGGAGCCATCGGCGCAGGGCGCGGCCTCCCACACCGACAGCAGCGCCTTGTCCGCCCGGATCACCCCGTCGCCGATCAGCGCGCCCAGGAGATAGCCGAGTTCATCCCCCGGGGCAGTCACCACAGCCGCCGCGCGGTGGTCGTGCAGCAGCACCTCGTCGCCCGGCCGCAGCGATCCCGCCGCGGTCCAGTCGGACAGCACCCGCCAGCGGCTGCGCTCGGTCACCCGGCGCACCGGATGGTCGGCGGTCAGCCGCAATTCGCGCCCGCAGGCCGTGTGCAGCCGCAGCACCGGCTTCACCCCGGTGGCGAAGAACCCCTGCGGGCCGGAGGCCGCCGGCCGCCCGTCCACCAGCGCCGTGAAGGGCCGGTCCACCAGATCGGCCACCTGCCGCGCCCCCTCGGCAGTGGCGACCCAGGTGTCGGCGGTGACGCAGGGGTTCGTGGCCGCGATGGTCTCCACATACGACAGGTTGTTCAGCGCGTTGATGCGGTCGATGAAGATCACCCCGGGCTCGGCGTAGTCGTAGGTCGAGCGCATGATGCGGGCCCAGAGGTCGCGGGCCGGCAGGGTGCGGTAGACGCGGCCGTCGAAGGCCAGTTCCCAGGGGCCGTCGGCCTTGACCGCGGCCATGAAGGCATCGCTGACCAGCACCGAGAGGTTGAACATCCGCAGCCGCGCCGGGTCGCGCTTGGCGTCGATGAAGTCCTCGATGTCGGGGTGGTCGCAGCGCAGGGTGGCCATCATCGCCCCGCGGCGGTTGCCGGCCGACATGATGGTGCGGCACATCGCGTCCCACACGTCCATGAAGGACAGGGGCCCCGAGGCATCGGCGGCGACCGAGGCGACCGGCGCGCCCTTGGGCCGGATGGTCGAGAAGTCATA
>JBBCJM010000252.1:0-2695 GCA_037190175.1 Paracoccaceae bacterium
AGGCCCGCGCGCCGCCTTCCGCCGCGCGGCCCTGGCCGGAACCGCGCATTTCGCCGCGGCGCTGTCGTGGATCGTGGAGCCCTTCCTGATCGACCTCTCCCGCCACGGCTGGATGGCGCCCTTCGCGCTTGCCCTGATGGCCGGCGGGCTGGGGCTGCTCTGGGGCGGGGCAGGGTGGCTCTCCGCCCGCATCGCCCCGCATCCGCCCGCCCGGGCGCTGGCCTTCGCCGGCTGCCTGATGGCGGTGGAGACGGCCCGCGGCGTGGTGCTGACCGGCTTTCCCTGGGCGCTGCCCGGCCATGTCTGGATCGACACGCCGGTGGCGCAACTGGCCGCGCTGGGGGGTGCCGAGGCGCTGACGCTGCTCTTGCTGGTCGCCGCCGCCCTGCCGGTGGCCTTCGGGCGCATCGGGCTGGCGGCGGCGGTGGCGCTGGTGGCCGGCGCCTGGCTCTGGGGCTCCGCGCGCCTCGCCCAGCCCGGCCCGCCCGCGGCCCCCGACGCGCCCGCCCTGCGCCTGATCCAGCCCCATGCCGCGCAGGAGGCCAAATGGGATCCCGTCCGCGCCCGCGAGCATTTCGACCGCCTGCTGGAGCTGACCGCCGAGCCCGCGCTGGGCACGCCCCCCGCGCTGGTCATCTGGCCCGAGACCGCAGTGCCCTATCTGCTGGACGGCAATCCCCTGATGCTGGAGGCGATTGCCGAGGCCGCGGCCGGCATCCCCGTCGCCACCGGCATCCAGCGCAGCGACGGCGGCACCCGCGGCTGGAACAGCCTCGCGGTGATCGGGCCCGGGGCCGAGGTGCAGGCGGTCTACGACAAGCACCATCTGGTGCCCTTCGGCGAATACGTCCCCTTCGGCGACCTCGCCTTCCGCTGGCTGGGCCTGCGCGCCTTTGCCGCGCAGCTGGGCTTCGGCTATTCCGCGGGCCCCGGGCCGGGGCTGATGGACCTCGGACCCTTGGGCCGGGTGCTGCCCCTGATCTGCTACGAGGCGATCTTCGCCCGCGACATCGCCGGCGTCGAACGGGCGGACTGGCTCTTGCAGGTCACCAACGACGCCTGGTTCGGCACCCTGACCGGCCCCTACCAGCATTTCGCGCAGGCCAGGCTGCGCGCCATCGAACAGGGCCTGCCGCTGGTGCGGGTGGCCAATACCGGCGTCTCGGGCCTGATCGACGCCCGCGGCCGTGTACTGGCCACGATGCCGCTGGGCCACCGCGGCATCCTCGACGTGGCATTGCCCGGCGCGCTGCCCGCTCCCCCCTATGCGCGGTGGGGCTGGTGGCCGGTGCTGCCGGTGCCGGCAATCCTCATCCTCGCCGCCCTCGCATGGAGCCGGCGCAGGCGGGCTTGACGCCCGGCCCGCGGGGGTCTAGCCCCGGCCTTCGAACCGCCACAACGGCTTCCTGGCGTGGCGGGGATAGATCAGCGGAGCGTCCCATGAGCAGAACCGATTACGTCTTCACCTCCGAGTCCGTCTCGGAGGGCCATCCCGACAAGCTGTGCGACCGGATCTCGGACGCGGTGCTGGACTACCTGCTGAAGGCGGATAACCGCGCCCGCGTGGCCTGCGAGACCTTCGCCACCACCGGCCTGGTGGTGATCGGCGGCGAGATCGGCCTGCCCGACCGCGACGGCCGGCTGGGCGAGGAACGGCTGAAGGACGTGATGGGCCGCATCCCGCAGATCGCGCGGGACTGCATCAAGGACATCGGCTACGAGCAGGAGAAGTTCCACTGGAACACCTGCCACGTGCTGAACTTCCTGCACGAGCAGTCGGTGGACATCTCGCAGGGTGTGACCGGCGAGAACGGCAAGGAAGAGGGCGCGGGCGACCAGGGCATCATGTTCGGCTATGCCACCGACGAGACGCCGGAACTGATGCCGGCGCCGATCCTCTATGCCCACAAGATCCTGCGCCGGCTGGCCGAGGCGCGCAAGTCGGGCCGCGAGCCGCTGCTGCGCCCCGATGCGAAGTCGCAGCTCTCGGTGCGCTATGCCGGCGGCAAGCCGGTGGGGGTCAGTTCCATCGTGCTCTCGACCCAGCACGAGTCCAAGAAGCAGTCCTCGGCCGACATCCGGGCGATCGTGGAGCCCTATATCCGCGAGGTCCTGCCCGAGGGCTGGATCACCGAGGCGACCGACTGGCACGTGAACCCGACCGGTGCCTTCGTGATCGGGGGCCCCGACGGCGACGCCGGGCTGACGGGGCGCAAGATCATCGTCGACACCTACGGCGGCGCGGCGCCCCACGGCGGCGGGGCGTTCAGCGGCAAGGACCCGACCAAGGTCGACCGCTCGGCCGCCTATGCCGCGCGCTATCTGGCCAAGAACGTGGTGGCCGCGGGGCTGGCCCGGCGCTGCACCCTGCAGCTCAGCTATGCCATCGGCGTGGCCCGGCCGCTGTCGATCTACGTCGACACCCACGGCACCGGCCAGGTCCCCGAGGCGGCGATCGAAAGGGCGGTGGCCGAGGTGATGAACCTGACCCCCCGCGGCATCCGCGAGAAGCTGAAGCTGGACAAGCCCATCTACCAGCAGACCGCCGCCTACGGCCACTTCGGCCGCCAGCCCGACCCCGAGGGCGGCTTCAGCTGGGAAAGGACCGACCTCGCCGAGGCGCTGAAGGCGGCGGTCTGAACTCCGGAGCCTGGCGCGTCTCTTTTGAGCCACAAATATCCCGCGGGGGTCCGGG
>JBBCJM010000253.1:0-13824 GCA_037190175.1 Paracoccaceae bacterium
CCCGGCACATGGTCCTTCCGCTGGCTGTGGCAGCGCCGCCAGCGCGCACCGGGGGCGGAGCGCGCCTCGCCGGCGCGCGATCCCGTCGCCGTCCCGGCGGGGGCGCAGGACGCCGGCGCGGCGCGGCCCAATCTGCTGCTCCTGCTGGCCGCGGCGGCGGCGCTGGTCTCGCTGCCCTTCTGGGCCTCTCCCGGGGTGATCTTCGTCGCCTGTCTCGTGCTGGTCTCTACGGTCTTCGGAATGTCGTGGAACCTGCTCTTCGGCTTTGCCGGCACGGCGAGCTTCGGCCATGCCGCCTTCTTCGCCATCGGCGCCTATCTGTCGGCATGGATGCTCAAGACCCTGCCCGGAGTTCCGTTCCCGTTGGTGCTGATCGGCGCCGCCGCGCTGTCGGCGGTGGTGGCACTGCCGGTCGGCATCGTTGCGCTGCGGCGGGCGACGGGCGTGCAACTCGCCATCCTCACGCTCGCCCTGGCCGAAGTGCTGCGCGTGCTCATCAGCTATTCCCGCAGCCTCGGCCGCGACGAGGGTTTGAGCGCCATTCCCCGTCCGACGTTCGCCGGGATGTCTCTGGTCAGCGACACGGCCTATTACTTCTTCCTTGTGGGGGCCTCTGCCGTGGTCATCGCGGGGCTGTGGGCGGTCATTCATGGCAGTTACGGCCGCAGCCTGCGCGCCATCCGCCAGGACGCGCAGCGGGCGCGGTTCCTGGGTATCAACGTCGACCGGATGCTGCTGGGCGCCTTCATCCTTTCGGCGGCCGCCGCCGCCTTCGCCGGAGCTCTCGCCGCGCCGCTGAGCCAGATCGTCAGCCCCGCCGCGGCCGCAGTCGCGCGGTCGACCGAACCGATGCTGAACACGCTCTTGGGGGGCGCGCATTCCTTCTGGGGGCCGGCGCTGGGCGCGGCGATCTTCGCCGGCATCGGATACGGCACCAGAACCCTGGCCGGCCTGTCCGAACTGATCTCGGGCGGAATCCTGCTGGCGGTGGTGTTGCTGGCTCCGGCGGGAGCGGTGGGTCTGTGGCACAGGGCGGTGGCCCTCATCCGGCCGCGGGGCAGGGATGCGGCGCCCGGCGATGTGGTGGAGGAGCGGAGATGAAAGCGATCCTGCGGGTCGAGGGCGTATCCAAACGCTACGGTTCCTTCCGGGCGCTGGACGATGTGACCTTTGAGGTGGCGCGCAACCAGACCTATGCCATCATCGGTCCGAACGGCGCAGGCAAGACGACGCTGTTCAAGATGATGACGGGCGAGGTGCCGCAGGATGCGGGGCGGGTGTGGCTGGACGGGCGGGACATCTCGCGCGCCTCGGCCGAGGAACGGGTGCCGTTGGGGCTGGGCCGCACCTTCCAGATCGTCCGGGTTTTCGGCGAATTCACCCTGATGGAGAACCTGATCCTTGCGATCGAGGCGCGGAACCGCCTGCGCGGCCTTAGGCGGGGCCTGCGGCTGCGTCCCGACCCGGCCGTGACCGAGGAGGCCTATCAGCGCCTGCATCATCTGGGCATCGCCCGCCACCATGCCACCGAGGCGCATCACCTGTCGCTCGGTGACCGCAAGCGACTGGAACTGGCGATGACGCTGGCGATGGAGCCGGTGGTGCTGATGCTCGACGAGCCGACCGCCGGTATGTCCCCTTCGGAGCGGACTGCGATCATCGACCTGATCCGCCGCACCAAGGAGGAACTGGGCCTCACCATCTTGCTGACCGAACACGACATGGATTTCGTCTTTCAGTTGTCGCAGGCGGTCATGGTCATGAACCACGGCCGCAAGATCATGGACGGCACGCCCGAAGAGGTGGCCGGAAGTCCGGTCGTGCGCGAGATCTACCTCGGCAAGGAGATGACCCATGCTTGAGGTCGCGGGCCTGAACGCCTTCTACGGCGACAGCCACGTCCTGTTCGACCTGTCGATGCAGGTCGCCGCCGGGGCGCGGGTGGCGCTGATGGGCCGCAACGGCGCGGGAAAAAGCAGCTTCGTGAAATGCGTGATGAACGCCGGGCCGCGTGCCGAGGGCATGATCCGCTGGAACGGTGCCGATCTGGGCCGCCGCCCCTCGCACGAGCGCACGCAGGCGGGCTTCTGCTTCGTCCCCGAGGATCGCCGCATCCTCGGCAACCTCACCACGCTGGAGAACCTGCGCATGGCCTGGGAAGGAACGCCCAGGCCGCGCCGGAGCCGCACGCCCGACGAGGTGCTGGCCCAGTTTCCCATGCTCGGCCCGATCCGCGACCGGCTGGGCGGCGTGCTGAGCGGCGGGCAGCAGCAACTCCTCGCGCTGGCCCGCGCGGCGATCCAGAACCCGGTGCTTCTGCTTCTGGACGAACCGACCGAGGGGTTGGCCCCCAAGATCGTCGAGGAACTGGCCGCCGACGTGCGGCGCATCTGCGACGAGACCGGCTGCGCGCTGATCCTGTGCGAGCAGTCGCTGTGGTTCTCGCGCCAGTGCACAGACGAGGTGCATGTGCTGGACAGTGGCCGGCTGGTGTTCAGCGGAAGCTGGGAGGATTTCGACGCAAGGCCCGAAATCCGCGCAAGGCATCTCGCTGTTGCTTGAAATGGAGGCTGCCGTGGCAGGACAGACCGCGATCGTTTCGGCGGTGACAAAGCTCGTCCACGAACTGCACCGCAGCGGCAAGCGCTACGGGCGCGCCACCATGTGCATCGGCGGCGGACAGGGCATCGCCGTGGTGATCGAGCAGGTCTAAGCCCGCCGGAGGGACGAGATGGCCGAACCGGACACCCAGAAAAGGCTCACGCCGGCCATCTGGGCCGTGATCGTCCTTCTGGCGGTGTTCTGGGGCGGCAGCTTTCCGGCGAACCGCGTGGCCTTGCAGGAACTTCCGGTTCTGACGGTGGTGGCGCTGCGCACATCGGGCGCAACGATCCTGCTCTGGGCATGGGTGTGGTGGCGCGGCCTGCCCGTCGCCCGCCGTCCGCGACAGATCCTCGACCTGTTCCTGCTGGGCTGTGCCAGCAACGCCCTTCCCTTCATCCTCGTCGTCTGGGGCCAGAGCCATGTCCCTTCGGGCCTCGCCGGGATCATCAACTCGTCGGTGGCGATCATCACCGTCCTTCTCGGCGCCCTCTTCTTCCGCGACGAGAGGCTGACTGCGAACAAGCTGGCCGGTGTGCTGGTCGGCTTTGCGGGAGTGGCGGTCACGCTCGGGCCGGCATATCTCCGGGGGGTGGACCTCGCCTCGCTCGGGCAGCTCTCGATCTTCGCCGGAGGGTTCAGCTATGCGCTGGCCACCGTCTATGCGCGCGTCGCGATGCGCGGCATCCGCCCCGAGGTCGCCGCCGCCGCCATGTTCACCTTCGCCACCGCGGTTCTGGTTCCGCTGGCGCTCTGGCGCGACGGGTTGCCGGGTTTCGCCTTCCGGGCCGAAACTTGGGCGGCACTCGGGTTCCTTGCCTGTCTGAGCTCGGCCGCGGCCTATATCCTGCTCTACGCCTTCCTCGACCGGGCGGGCGCAGGGAACATGAACCTGTCGACCCTGCTGAACGGTCCGGTCGCCGTGGTGCTGGGCGCGATCCTTTTCCACGAGCTTCTGCCGCTGCGGGCTTACCTGGGTTTCGTCATGATTGCGGCGGGACTGCTGCTCATCGACGGCCGCATCGTCGGTTCCGTGTTGTCCCGGCGCACAAATGCGGGAAGCCGTGCGCAATGAACTCCGCCTTGTCGGAGGCCGTGGGCTGCAACCAGTAAGCGCCCCGTTTCCTGTTCCCCGCGCCCGCGGGGATGAGCAGGCGCGCCCCGCAGCGGTCGGGCGCCGTGCGGCCTGTTCGGCGCGGGCTTCTCGATGCGGTACTGCACCGGGCGCGTTCCCCCGGAAGCCGCGCCCTGCGCCTGACCCGCGCCGGGCGGCGCGGCTTCGCCGCCACGGCGCGGGTTCGCCTCGCGATGTTCCCTTCACCTCATGTCGCGGAGCCGCGCCGCTTTTCTTCCCCGGAGCCTCCTTCCGTCGAGGAGCCCGGCGCGGCCTCATGACGGCGGGCGCGCTGCACCTGGATCTTCCGGTTCCTGTCCTGCTCCGGCCCCTTGGGCAGGGTCACGGTGAGCACGCCATTGTCGAAGTCCGCCCGGACCTTGTCCGGATCGACCGGATAGGGCAGCCGCAGCGCGCGCTGGAACGTGCCGTAGGCGCGCTCCGTGAAATGGTAGTTCTCCTTCTCGTCCTTGCGCTCGAACTTCTTCTCGCCCCGGATGGTGAGCATGTCGTCGCTCAGCGACAGGTCGATGTCGTCCTCGCTCACCCCGGGCAGTTCGGCGCAGATGCGCACCTCCTGGTCCGTCTCGCAGACGTCGATGTCCGGCATCATCATGCCGCCGCCCTGCGCCGGGCCGCCGGTCCGGCCGCGGAAGACGTCGTCGAGCAGACGGTCCATCTCGCGGTGCAGCGAAAGGAAGGGGTCGCCGAACCCGCGCTCGGCCAGGCCGGCGGGGCGGAATGGGGTCAGGCTCTGTCGTGCCATGGGTTTCCTCCTTGGTGCCGATCGCGCGCCGGAGGCCGTGCGCCTGCTCCGACGCGCCGCTGGGGCGCGGGGCGGCGGTGTTCCGCGAAAGAAGACCGCACGCCGCTCCCGCGTCCCGGACCACGAACCCCGAATGCGCGCGGATGTTCCACCATGGATGCCGGCCGCCGGGTGGTGCTAGCCTTCGGCGGAGGCTTTCGGAGCGGGGCGGGCGTTGGACAGGCTGGACTGCGACAGGATGTTCGTGGCGGTGATGGAGACCGGCAGCTTCACCGCCGCGGCCGAGCGACTGGGCACCAGCTCGGGCCAGGCGTCCAAGCTGGTCTCGCGGCTGGAGGCGGCGCTGGGGGTGCGCCTGCTCAGCCGCACCACCCGCGCGCTCTCGCCCACCGAGGCGGGCCGGGCCTATTTCGACCGCCTGCGCCCGCTGCTGGAGGAGTTCGACGCGCTCGACGCCGCGGTGCGCGCGGCCTCGCTCGCCCCGCGCGGGCGGCTGCGGGTCACCGCGCCGCTGGGCTTCGGGGCGCTGGAGCTGGTGCCGGCGCTGAACGCCTTCGCCGCCCGGTTCCCGGGGATCGAACTGGACGTGGGCTTCACCGACCGGGTGGTGAACCTGGTGGACGAGGGCTTCGACCTGGCGATCCGGGTCGGCCGGCCGGACGATTCCAGCATGGTGGCCCGCCGGCTCTGCGACGTGCGGCTGCTGACCGTGGCCGCGCCCGCCTGGCTGGAACGGGAGGGAGAGCCCGCGACGCCGGCCGATCTGGCGCGGTTCGACTGCATCATCGACACCAATTTCAAGGAGCCGAACCGCTGGCCCTTCCGCGACCCGGCGGGCGCGCCGCTGACGGCAACGGTCGCGGGCCGCATCCGCTATTCCAACGCCGAGGCCTGCCTGCGGGCGGCCGAGGCGGGGCTGGGGCTGGCCTGCGTGCCCAGCTTCATCGCCGGCGAGGCGCTGCGCGGCGGGCGGGTGCGCCGGGTGCTGCAGGGCTTCGAGACCGCGCCCTTCGCGGTCCATGCGATCTATCCCCACAGCCGGCATCTGGCCGCCAAGGTCCGCGTGCTGGTCGATTTCCTGGCCGAGTGGTATCGCGGCACCCCGCCGTGGGAAGAGGGGTGGTGATTTCTTCCATTCCGGATGGAATGATCTTCCCGCCGCCCGGATTATCAGCGGCATCGCCGGCGGTCATCTTGCCCCGGTCCACCCTGCCTCTCCGGCGGGGTCTGCCATTTCGACAGGAGACCGCCCATGACCACCCGCCCTCTGATCGCCGGCGTCGCGAATGCCGAACTCGCCGCCTTCATCCTGCGCGTCACGATGGGGGGGCTGTTTCTCGCCCATGCCTGGCTGAAGGTGGCGGTCTTCACCCCCGCCGGCACCGCGGGCTTCTTCGAAAGCATCGGCTTTCCCGGCTTCCTCGCCTATCTGGTCATCGCGGCCGAGTTCCTGGGCGGTCTGGCGCTGATCGCCGGGGTCTGGACGCGCTGGGTCTCGCTGGCGCTGGTGCCGATCCTGCTGGGCACGATCTGGGCCCCGCATGGCGCGGCCGGCTTCTTCTTCTCGAACGAGGGCGGCGGGTGGGAGTATCCTGCGTTCTGGGCCGTCGCGCTGGTGGTGCAGGCGCTGCTGGGCGACGGCGCCTTCGCGCTGAAGCGCGCCCGCGGCTGAGGGAGGCCCCCATGACCGACCGTTTCGACCTTTCCCGGGCGCCGATGCGGATCGGTCGCGTCGACCTGAAGATTCGCGACCTGGGCCTGGTCGCCGGCTTCTACCGGCGGGTGCTGGGCCTTCACCTGCTGGCCGAGGACGGGGATGCGGTCACCCTGGGCACGGCCGCCACGCCGCTCCTGCGCCTGACCGGCGACCCGGCGCTGCCACCGCGCGACCCGCGCGAGGCGGGGCTGTTCCACACCGCCTTCCTGCTGCCCGACCGCGCCGACCTCGGCCGCTGGCTGGGCTTCGCCATCCGCCACCGCATCGCGGTCACGGGCGCCTCGGACCATCTGGTCAGCGAGGCGATCTATCTCGACGACCCCGAGGGCAACGGGATCGAGATCTACGCCGACCGCCCGCCGTCGCGCTGGCGGGGAGCGGACGGCGCGATCCGCATGGCGACCGAACCGCTGGACGGGCGGGGCCTGCTGGCCGCGACCGCTGGCGAATGGGACGGCTTCCCCGAGGGCGGCCGCATCGGCCATGTCCACCTGCAAGTGGGCGATACCGTTGTGGCGGAACGGTTCTACGGCGGGGTGCTGGGGCTCGAACTGACCGGCCGCTATCCCGGCGCCAGCTTCTTCGGCAGCGGCGGCTATCACCACCAGCTGGCCGGCAACACCTGGAACAGCCGCGGGGCAGGGGTGCGGGGCGAGGGGGCGGGCCTCGGCGCGGTCGAGATCGTGCCGCGCGACGAGCCCACGCGCGCGGCGATCCTGGCCCGGGCCGCGGCGGAGGGCATCGCGGCCACCGACGGCACGCTCGCCGACCCCTGGGGCACCCGGATCGTTCTGGGATAGGTCCGGGCGCTATTCCCCCGCCGGCGGATCGAAGGACCAGCCCCCCGCCCCCAGCGCCGGGGCGGCGCGGCCGGTCGACAGCGGGCTGCGGGAAAAGGCGATCGGCGTGCGCAGCCCGGCGATCCCCTCGGGCGCGATCATCAGGCCGCGCGCGGCGACCTGCGGCTCGGCCAGGGCCTCGGCCACCGAGTTGATCGGCCCCACCGGCACCCCGGCCCCGTCCAGCGCCGCGATCAACTCGGCCCGGGTCCGCCGTGCCGTCGCCGCGGAGAGCAGCGCGGCCAGCGCGGCGCGGTTCCGCACCCGGGCGGCGTTGGTGGCATAGTCCGGGTCCTCGCCCACGCCCTCCAGCCCCAGTGCCGCACAGAGCCCGCGGAACTGCCGGTCGTTGCCGCAGGCCACGATCAGATGCCCATCCGCGGCGGGAAACACCTGATAGGGCACGATATTCGGGTGCGCGTTGCCCATCCGCCGCGGCACCGTGCCGCCCAGCAGGTGGTTGGTCGCCTGGTTGGCCAGCACCGCCACCCCGCTGTCCAGCAGCGACAGGTCCACATGCTGCCCCCGGCCCGAGCGCGCCCGCTCGGCCAGCGCGGCCTGGATGCCGATCACCCCGTAAAGCCCGGTGAAGATGTCGATCCAGGCCACGCCGACCTTCTGCGGCTCGCCCCCCGGCTCGCCGGTCAGGTCCATGATCCCCGACATGCCCTGGATCAGGAAGTCATAGCCCGGCTGCCGCGCCCGCGGCCCGTCCTGGCCGAAGCCGGTGACCGAGGCATAGATCAGCCGCGGGTTGTCCCGCGCGAGGCTGGGATAGTCGAGCCCGAACCGCTCGAGCCCGCCGACCTTGAAGTTCTCGATCACCACGTCGGCCTCGGCGATCAGCCCCTTCAGCCGCCCGAGGTCCGCGGGGTCGGCAAAGTCGCAGGTGACCGAGGTCTTGCCGCGGTTGGCGGCGTGGAAATAGGCGGCCACCGTCTCGGTCGTGCCGTCGGGGCGGGGGCGCTCGATGAAGGGCGGGCCCCAGCGGCGGGTGTCGTCGCCCTCCGGCGCCTCGACCTTGATCACCCGCGCGCCCAGGTCGGCCAGCGTCTGCCCGATCCAGGGCCCGGCCAGGATGCGGGCCAGTTCCACGACCCGCAGCCCGTCCAGAGGTGGCGTCGTCATCGCATCTCTCCCGCTCCTGCCGCCCGGCTGCGGTATCACCTCGCGCGGGGCGGCGGAAGGGTCGCGGGCGGGGGCGCATTTGTCTGGACTTTTGCCCAGATATGTCTGGTTATGGGCGCCTTCGGGAGCCCGGGCGTGACCACGACGACCTATCGCGACATCAAGGCCGACATCCTGCGCCGGATCATGCGCGGGGACTGGCCGCCGGGCGCGCTGGTGCCCAACGAACAGGATCTCGCCGCCGAATATGGCGCGGCCCGCGCCACGGTCAACCGGGCGATGCGCGAACTGGTCGAGGAGGGCATCGTCGAGCGCCGGCGCAAGGCCGGCACCCGGGTGCGCCCCTCGCCGCTGCGGCAGGCGCGGTTCGAGATCCCGCTGGTGCGGCAGGAGATCGAGGAACAGGGCGCGGCCTATCGCTACAGCCTGGTGCGGTCGGAGGTCCTGGTGCCGCCCGACTGGCAGCGGGCGCGGCTGGCGCTGCGGCCGGGGGCCGAGGTGCTGCACCTCCTCTGCCTGCATTTCGCCGACGGGCAGCCCTATCAGCTGGAAGACCGCTGGATCAACCTCGCCGCCACCCCGGGGGCGCGCGGGGTGGACTTCGCCGCGGTCAGCCCCAACGAATGGCTGGTGCGGCAGGTGCCGTTCTCGAGCGTCGAGATCAGCTTCTCGGCCACCGCGGCGGAGGCGGAACAGTCGCTGCTCTTGGACTGCACCCCGGGCGACGCGCTGTTCCGGGTCGAGCGGCAGACCACCTGGCAGGACGAGGTGGTGACCTTCGTCACCCTCCTCTACCGCCGCGACCACCGGCTGACCACGCGCTACTGACGGGGGCAGGGCGGGCGCGGGCATGGCTGCCGTTACCCCAACCTGCCTTCTTCTGTCTGTAAGTATCCCACGGGGGTCCGGGGGTGTGAAACCCCCGGCGCTCTCCACCGGCACCGCGCTTGACAATTATGTATGCTCATAATATCGTTTCATCTGGATATAAGGGGCGATCCATGCTGCTCACCGACCTCACCCTCGCCAGCCCTGCCGATGGCGGCGGGTTCGGGCTGGTCGAGGATGCCGCGATCCTGCTGGAGGGCGAGCGAATCCTCTGGGCCGGCCCGCGGGGAGACTTGCCGGGGGCCTATGCGGGGCGGGAAGAAAAGCCTTTGGGCGGGCGGCTGGTCACGCCCGGCCTGATCGACTGCCACACCCATCTGGTCCATGGCGGCGACCGGGCGCGGGAGTTCGACCTGCGGCTGAACGGCGTCGGCTATGAGGAGATCGCGCGGGCCGGGGGCGGGATCCTCTCCACCGTCCGCGCCACCCGGGCGGCCGGCGAGGCCGACCTGCTCGCCTCGGCGCTGGTCCGCGCCGACCGGCTGATCGCCGAGGGCGTGACCACCGTCGAGATCAAGTCGGGCTACGGGCTGGACATCGAGACCGAGTTGAAAATGCTGCGCGTGGCCCGCCGGCTGGGCGAGGCGCGCCCGCTGCGGGTGGTCACCACCTGGCTGGCTGCCCATGCCCTGCCGCCCGAACATGCCCACGACCGCGCCGGCTATCTTGACCGCGTGGCGATCGCGGGGATGCAGGCCGCCCGGGCCGAAGGGCTGATCGACGCGGTGGACGGGTTCTGCGAGGGCATCGCCTTCCAGCCCGCCGAGATGGACCGCATCTTCACCGAGGCCGCCCGGCTGGGCCTGCCGGTCAAGCTGCACGCCGAGCAATTGTCCGACCTGGGCGGCGCGGAACTGGCCGCCCGGCACGGGGCGCTGTCGGCGGATCATCTGGAATGGCTGTCGCCGGCCGGGATCGCTGCCATGGCAAGGGCGGAAACGGTGGCGGTGCTGCTGCCCGGCGCCTTCTACACCCTGCGCGAGACGAAACTGCCGCCCGTGGCCGGGCTGCGCGCCGCCGGGGTGCCCATGGCCGTCGCCACCGACTGCAACCCCGGCACTTCGCCGCTGACCTCGCTGCTGCTGGCGATGAACATGGCCGCCACGCTGTTCCGCCTGACCCCGGCCGAATGCCTGGCCGGCGTGACGGTGAACGCCGCCCGCGCGCTGGGCCTGCCCGACCGCGGCCGCATCGCCCCCGGCGCCCTGGCCGATCTGGCGGTCTGGGATGTCGCCCATCCCGCGGAACTGGCCTATCGCATCGGTTTCAACCCCATCCACGCCCGCATCTTCGGAGGCCGCCTTGCCTGATCTCGTGCTGATCCCCGGCCGCACGACCCTGGCCGAACTGGAACGGGTCTGGCGCGAGGGGCTGGCCGTGCGGCTGGACGAGACCGCCCGGCCCGGCATCGCTACCTCGGCCATCCGGGTGGCGCAGGCGGCGGCGGGCGCGGCGCCGGTCTATGGGGTCAATACCGGCTTCGGCAAGCTGGCCTCGGTACGCATCGCGCCGGAGGACACCGCCACCCTGCAACGCAACCTCATCCTCTCGCATTGCTGCGGGGTGGGCGAGCCGGTGGAGCCCGGGACCACCCGCCTGATCATGGTGCTGAAGCTGCTGAGCCTCGGCCGCGGCGCCTCGGGCGTCCGCCCGCAAGTGGTGGAGCTGCTGGAGGCGATGCTGGCCCACGATGTGCTGCCGGTGATCCCCGCGCAGGGCTCGGTCGGCGCCTCGGGCGACCTCGCGCCCTTGGCCCATCTGGCCGCGGTGATGCTGGGCGAGGGGCGGGCCACATACAACGGGCGGGAGACGGGCGGCAGGCAGGCGCTGGAAGCCGCCGGCCTCGCCCCCCTGACGCTGGCGGCCAAGGAAGGGCTGGCGCTGATCAACGGCACCCAGGTCTCGACGGCTTTTGCGCTGGCCGGGCTGTTCGACGGGTTCCGCGCGGCCCGGGCGGCGCTGGTGGTCTCGGCCATGTCGACCGATGCGATCATGGGCTCCACCGCCCCCTTCATGGCCGAGATCCATGCGCTGCGCGGCCATCGCGGCCAGATGCTGGCGGCGGGCGTGATCCGGGCGCTGATGGAGGGCTCGCAGATCCGCGAAAGCCACCGCGAGGGCGATGCCCGGGTGCAGGATCCCTACTGCATCCGCTGCCAGCCGCAGGTCACGGGGGCCTGCCTCGACCTGCTGTGGCAGGCCGCCGCGACCTTGCAGATCGAGGCCAATGCCGCCACCGACAACCCGCTGGTGCTGGCCGAGACCATCGTCTCCGGCGGCAACTTCCACGCCGAGCCGGTGGCGCTGGCCGCCGACCAGATCGCGCTGGCGCTGGCCGAGATCGGCGCCATCTCGCAGCGCCGCGTCGCGATGATGGTGGACCCGGCGATGAGCTTCGGCCTGCCGGCCTTCCTGACGCCCGTGCCGGGGCTGAACAGCGGGCTGATGATCGCCGAGGTCACCTCGGCCGCGCTGATGAGCGAGAACAAGCATCTGGCCAACCCCTGTTCCACCGACAGCACCCCCACCAGCGCCAACCAGGAGGATCACGTCAGCATGGCCGCCCATGGCGCGCGCCGGCTGCGGCGGATGAACGCCAACCTCGCCCATATCGTCGGCATCGAGGCCCTCTGCGCCGGCGCCGGGATCGAGGCGCGGGCACCATTGGCGACCTCCGCCCCGCTGGTCGCGGTGCTGGCCCGGCTGCGGCAGGAGGTGGCGCCGCTGGGGCAGGATCGCTACCTCGCCCCCGACCTGGCGGCGGCCGCGGCGCTGGTGGCCTCCGACGCGCTGGCGGCCGCCGTGCCTGCCGACATCCTCACCGAGATCCATCCCTGAGGGACCCCCCGATGACCAACCCCCGCCACAACCTGCGCGACGTCTATCCCCCCACCGGCCCCGAGATCAGCGCCAAGAGCTGGCAGACCGAGGCGCCGCTGCGGATGCTGATGAACAACCTGCACCCCGACGTGGCCGAGAACCCGCATGAGCTGGTGGTCTATGGCGGCATCGGCCGGGCGGCGCGGACCTGGGCGGACTTCGACCTGATCGTGGACAGCCTGCGCCGGCTGGAGGGCGACGAGACCCTGCTGGTGCAGTCGGGCAAGCCGGTCGGCGTGTTCCGCACCCATGCCGAGGCGCCCCGCGTGCTGATCGCCAACTCCAACCTGGTGCCGCACTGGGCGACCTGGGAGCATTTCAACGAGCTGGACCGCAAGGGGCTGGCGATGTACGGCCAGATGACCGCGGGGTCCTGGATCTACATCGGCACCCAGGGCATCGTGCAGGGCACCTACGAGACCTTCGCCGAGGCCGGCCGCCAGCACTACGGCGGCGACCTCAAGGGCCGCTGGATCCTCACCGCGGGCCTGGGCGGCATGGGCGGCGCGCAGCCCCTGGCCGCGGTGATGGCGGGGGCCTGCTGCCTGGCGGTGGAATGCGACGAGACCCGCGCCGATTTCCGCATCCGCACCCGCTATTGCGACGCCAAGACCCATGACCTGGACGAGGCGCTGGCGATGATCGCCGGCTGGACCGCAGCCGGCGAGGCGAAGTCGGTGGCGCTGATCGGCAACGCGGCGGAGGTGTTCCCGGCGCTGGCCGCCCGGATGCAGGCTGGCCCGCGCCCCGACATCGTGACCGACCAGACCTCGGCGCATGACCCCATCCACGGCTACCTGCCCCGCGGCTGGACCCTGGCCGAATGGCGCACGCGGCAGGAGACCGACCCCAGGGCCGTGGACCGCGCCGCCCGCGCCTCGATGAAGGAACAGGTGGCGGCCATGGTCGCCTTCCACCGCGCCGGCGTGCCCACGCTCGACTACGGCAACAACATCCGCCAGATGGCCAAGGAGGAGGGGTTGGAGGACGCCTTCGCCTTCCCCGGCTTCGTGCCCGCCTATATCCGCCCGCTGTTCTGCCGCGGCATCGGCCCGTTCCGCTGGGCGGCGCTGTCGGGCGACCCGGAGGACATCTACAGGACCGACGCCCGGATGAAGGAACTGTTCCCCGACAACGCCCACCTGCACCGCTGGCTGGACATGGCCCGCGAACGCATCGCCTTCCAGGGCCTGCCGGCGCGGATCATGTGGATCGGGCTGGGCGACCGCCACCGGGCGGGACTGGCGCTGAACGAGATGGTGCGGACGGGCGAGCTGAAGGCCCCGGTGGTGATCGGCCGCGACCATCTGGACTCGGGCTCGGTCGCCAGCCCCAACCGCGAGACCGAGGCGATGAGGGACGGCTCGGATGCGGTGTCGGACTGGCCGCTCTTGAACGCGCTGCTCAACACCGCCTCGGGCGCCACCTGGGTCTCGCTGCACCACGGCGGCGGGGTGGGGATGGGCTTCTCGCAGCACTCCGGCGTGGTGATCTGCTGCGACGGGACGGAAGAGGCCGACCGCAAGCTGGCCCGCGTGCTGTGGAACGACCCCGCGACGGGAGTGATGCGCCCCGCCGACGCGGGCTATCAGGTCGCGCTCGACTGCGCCCGCGAGCACGGGCTGAACCTGCCGGGGATCCTGAAATAGGGCCAACCCTGCCGGCGTCGTGCTGGCGGCGAGCGCCGGGGGGCCGGCCCCCCGGACCCCCCGGGATATTTTGAACACCAAAGAAAGACAGTTTGATTCAAATTGTCCCCCTCCGGCTTTCTTTGGTGTCTTAAATATCCTGCGGGGTCCGGGGGTCCAAAACCCCCGGGGGCCGGCCCCCGGCGCACCCTCCCGCGCGACAGCGCCCGCCGCGGCGGTTGCCCCGGGCGCGGGGGGTCCAA
>JBBCJM010000254.1:0-6715 GCA_037190175.1 Paracoccaceae bacterium
TGGCGGCGGGGGTGTGGGGGGTGTGAGGGGGTGTATTGGGGGGATGAATCCCGCCCTACCCGAACCGGCTCGCCCACGCCGGCTGCGCGTCGCCCGACAGGGGCGCCGCATGATACACCGCGCGGGCGATGGCGCGGGCAAGGCAGGCGCTGGCGGCGTGACCCAGGCGGAAGGCGTCGCGCAACGGGTCGTCCAGCGGCCGCTCCCCGGTCGCGGCGGCGAACACCAGATCGCCGTCGAGCGGGCTGTGCGAAGGGACCAGCGCCCGGGCGATGCCGTCCTGCGCCGCGGTGGCCAGCCGCTGGGCCTGCGCCTGGGTCAGCGCCGCGTCGGTCGCCACGATGGCGATGGTGGTGGCCTCGCCGGCGCGTTTCGCGGGCTGCGGCTCGGCGGTGGCGGGGAAGGTGGAGGGCAGGCCGAGCCCGCCGAACTCCGCCCCGATCTCCCATGGCGCGGCCCAGAACTGCGGGCCGTCGCCCACCGTGGCCGAGCCCAGCGCGTTGACCGCGACCAAGGCCCCCACCGTCAGCCCGCCCTCCAGCACCGCCGAGGCGGAACCGATGCCGCCCTTCCATTGCGCCGTGGTCGCCCCGAACCCCGCGCCGGCCGAGCCCAGATCGAACTGCCGCCCCGCCGCCTCGAAAGCCGCCCGGCCCAGGGCCGGATAGGGGTTCTCGGCCCACATCTTCTCCCCGCCGTTCAGCAGGTCGAACAGGATCGCCCCCGGCACGATGGGCACCCGCGCCGGCCCCACCGGAAACCCGCGTCCCATGGCATGCAGCCCCGCCATCACCCCGTCGCAGGCCGCCAGCCCGAAGGCCGAGCCGCCCGAGAGCACCAGCGCGTCCACCTCCTGCACCAGCCGTTCGGGGGACAAGAGGTCGGTCTCCCGCGTGCCCGGGGCGCCGCCCATCACGCTGACAGCGGCGGTGAAGGGCCGCCCCGCGGTCAGCACGGTGACGCCCGAGCGCAGCCGTTCGTCCTGCGCCTGCCCGACCAGCAGCCCCGGCACGTCGGTGATCAGGTTCAGCGCCCCCGGCTGCACGCCTTCAGTCCACCGGGCGGATCAGGCGGCGTTCCAGCACCTTGACCACCTGCCGCAGGTCGTGGCCGCGGCGCAGCACCTGCCCCTCGGGGCCGATCACCGCATAGATCCCCTGCCGCCCCCGCAGCTTCGGCCGCTTCTCCACCCGGTAGAGCGCCACCTCGGCGCTGCGGCGGAAGATCGAGAACACCGCCACGTCCCGCTGGCTGGTGATCGCATAGTCGCGCCATTCGCCCATCGCCACCATCCGCCCGTAGACCGAGAGGATCGCGCTCAGCTCCATCCGGTCGAAGCTGACCTGTTCGTGCAAGGCGGCGGAGAAGGGGATGGGCGGGGGCAGGACCGTCATGACGAAACTGTGACGCCAGTTCGTGATCAAATCAAGCGTGCCGAGGCGGCGACGATCCGGCCTGCGCCGGAGTTTTGTCGCCATGGCCGCGACAGGCCGCGGACCGGCCGCCGAAAAACCTTGCAGGTTCCCCGAAGCCGCCCCACCGCCGCCCGAATCCGGGGCCAGAACCGGATCATCGAGTGCGGTCGGCCCGGTCCCGCTGCCATAACGCCCCCACCCGGCAAAAGGGCCGGGTCGATCCCTCGATACTCACCCCGGGAAACCGGGCGCCGCGCGCAGTTCCGCCGCCTCCAGCCCCCGCCAGTTGCGCTGCACGGCATTCAGCCGCCTGCGCGTGGCCGGATGCTCGGCCTCCAGCACCCCCAGATGCACCAGCAGCGCGGCCACCGCCGCCTCGGACGCCCTTGTGCCGCCGTCGGCGATCTTCAGCGCCAGGCCCAGCTTCCGCTCGGGCAGGATGCCCACGAACACCGCCTCGGCCCCGGTCTTGATCGCCACCCGGCCGCCCATGGCGCGCATCAGTTCCGTGCAGGCCCGCCCCTCGCCCGCCACCATCTCGGGGTGGCTGGCCATCGAGCGCGCCAGCCGGTGCATGGCGCGGTCGCGGGCATCGCCGCTGCCGGTGGCATTGGCGAAGGCCGCCATGGCGCGGGCGAGGCCGGTCAGCGTCACGGCGAAGTTGGGGGCCGAGCAGCCGTCGATCCCCATGCCCGCGGGTTCCTCGCCCGTCACCTCCACCGTGGCCTGCCGCACGGCGCGCTGCACGGGGTGGTCGGGGTCGACATACTCCGGCCCGCCCTTCAACTGCTGGTTCAGCATCAGGAAGCCGGTGTGCTTGCCGGAACAGTTGTTGTGGATCTGGCAGGGCGCTTCCCCGGCCCGGACCAGCCGGTTGCGCTCCTCCACATCCCCCGGCTCATGCGCGCCGCAGCGCAGGTCGGCCTCGGCGAGGCCAAGGTCTGAGAGCCAGCGGGTCACCGCCTCGCGGTGGATCGCCGCGCCCGAATGGCTGGCGCAGGCCAGCGCCACCTGCGCGTCGGAAAGCGCGTCTCCCGCCCCGCTTTCCATCAATGGCAGCGCCTGGATCATCTTGCAGGACGACCGCGGGAAGATCACCGTGCCGGGGTCGCCCCAGGCGCCGAGCACCTCGCCGCCCTGGCCGCAGATCACCGCATGGCCCAGGTGCCGGCTTTCCAGCAGCCCGCCGCGCCAAAGCTCCGCCATCGCCGCTGCCGCCATCGCTCCGCCTCCGTCACGCTTGCGCGACTTCCTGCGCAGGGGGTTTTGCATCCTGCGCGGATTGCGGCTATGGAGTAGCCGAATTGGGCAGGCCGGCGCCACCGGAAAAGGTTCGGGTCAACCGGACGCGACGGATCGGGGCGCATGGCGCGGGACACGGCGGAGGCGGACAAGCAATGATGGGTCGGATCGCTGGGGCGCTGGTCGGCGCGGCGCTGGGCATCGGGATTCAGGCGGCCTCCGCCCAGCAGACCGGGGGCGAGACGGAATGCGTCTCGGCCCAGACCGCCTGGAGCGTCTGCGTCTGGCCGAACCCCAAGGAATGCTGGGGCGTGTCCAAGCCGCGCGAGACGGTGAACACCCGCGACGGCCGCACGGTGAGCGTGCGCCGCGGCGACATCCTGTTCTTCGTCACCTTCCGCCCGGGCGCGGGCACGGCGGGCGAGATCTCCTTCACCGGCGGCTATCCCTTCGCCCCTGGCTCGACCGTGCGGGTGACGATCGACGGGACGAACTTCGACCTGATCCCGGGGACCGAGGCGCCGAACAACGAATGGGCCTGGCCCGGCAACCCGCAGGACGATGCCGCGCTCTTGGCGGCGATGCGGCGCGGGGCGACCGCGGTGGTCACCGCCCGCTCCGGCCGCGGAACCGAGACGCGCGACACCTTCAGCCTGCAGGGCTTCACCGCCGCGATGAACGAGGCCGAGCAGCGCTGCCGGTGAGGCGGGCGCGGTTGACAAACCTGCGCCGGCAACGCATATCTGCGGCATATCCGCTACGCCCGTAGGCGGGCTTCTATACCGAACCCCCTGGCGGCAACGCTCGGGGGTTCGTCATTTTGAAAGTTGCGGTCCTGATCGACGGCGGCCACACCCGGGTGCTGGCCCGAAATGCGGGATATATCTACAACCCCGACTACATCGAGAAGATCGCCCTCGCGTCGGTCGAGCCGGACGAGTCCCTGCTGCGCATCCTCTATTACGATTGTGCGCCCTTCGTCGGCAAGGTCAGGCTGCCCGTCTCGGGGCTGGACCACGAGTTCAACGGCTCGGACGCCTGGCTGAGAACCCTGGCCGCGAAGAACCTGTTTGCCGTGCGCCTGGGTGTCCTGAAGTTTCGCGGCTTCAAACCGAAGCGGGTTCCGATCAGCCCGGCTGCCCTGACCGATGCCGACTTCAAGCCGGACTTCGAGCAGAAGGGCGTCGACATGCGGATCGGGCTGGACATCGCAAACCATGCGGGCACGAAATCGGTCGACCGCATCATCCTTGTGACCGGCGACACGGACTGCATCCCGGCGATGAAACACGCCCGGATCGCGGGCCTCCAGATCGTCTTGGTGACTTTCCCCAACAACTCGGTCGCGCCCGAACTGCTCTGGCACGTCGATTTCGAGCGCAGGATCGGCTGGCCGGCGCAGTGAGCGCGAGAATCGCCGATCATTGGGGAAGTGTTTCTTCAAGTTTGTCGGCGAATCCCCTATATGCTGCGCTTCCGCCCGCAGGACGCCTTAGCCATGACCGCCGCCACCGCCCCGATCACCCAGGACGTGCTGACCCTGCCCCGCAAGCCGGCCGAGGGCGGGCGGGTGAACATCGTGGGCCTGACCCGCGAGCAGTTGCGCGCCGCGCTGGTCGAGGCCGGCACGCCCGAGAAACAGGCGAAGATGCGGGTGGGGCAGATCTGGCAGTGGGTCTACCACTGGGGGGTGCGCGACTTCGGCGCCATGACCAACCTTGCCAAGGACTACCGCGCGATGCTGGCGGAACGGTTCGAGATCGCGGTGCCGCAGGTGGTCAGCCGCCAGATCTCGGCTGACGGCACCCGCAAGTATCTGGTGCGCATTGCCGGCGGGCATGAGGTCGAGACGGTCTATATCCCCGAGGAGGGGCGCGGGACGCTCTGCGTCTCGTCGCAGGTCGGCTGCACGCTCACCTGCACCTTCTGCCACACCGGCACGCAGAAGCTGGTGCGCAACCTGACGGCGGGCGAGATCGTGGGCCAGGTCATGCTGGCGCGCGACGACCTGGGCGAATGGCCTGAGCCCGGGCAGGGCAATACCGGCGAGCGGCTGGTCTCGAACATCGTGCTGATGGGAATGGGCGAGCCGCTCTACAACTTCGACGCCGTGCGCGACGCCATGCGGGTGGTGATGGACGGCGAGGGGATCGCGCTGGGCCGCCGGCGGATCACCCTGTCCACCTCGGGCGTGGTGCCCGAGATCGCCCGCTGCGCCACCGAGATCGGCTGCCAGCTGGCCATCAGCTTCCACGCCACCACCGACGCGGTGCGCGACCGGCTGGTGCCGATCAACAAGAAGTGGAACCTCGAGGCTTTGCTGGGGGCCTTGCGCGACTATCCCCGCCTGTCGAACTCCGAACGGATCACCTTCGAATATGTGATGCTGAAGGACGTGAACGACAGCGACGCCGACGCCCGCCGGCTGGTGAAGCTGATCGCCGGGATCCCGGCCAAGATCAACCTGATCCCCTTCAACGAATGGCCCGGCGCGCCCTACCGGCGGTCGGACTGGGAGCGGATCGAGGCCTTCGCCGACATCATCTACAAGGCCGGCTATGCCTCCCCCATCCGCACCCCGCGGGGCGAGGACATCATGGCGGCCTGCGGGCAGTTGAAGTCGGCGACGGAGCGGGCGCGGAAATCGCGCGCGGCGATTGCCGCCGAGGCGGGGTTAATCGCGCCTTAACCCTGGCGGCCGCAGGGTGGCGGCATGGAACGCCCCGTCAGCCTTGCCCCCGAGACCTGGACCGCGCTGGAGGATCTGGCGCGCGCCAGGGAGGTGACCCCCGGCCAGATCATCCGCGATGCGGTGGCGCGCGAGCTCAGGCGGCAGGCCGAAGCGAAGACGCCTGTCAGGGCGGATGAGCGGCTCGTCGCTCCCTTGCGGGCGCTCCTCGCTGACGATTTCGCCTATGCCGGCGGCTGGGAGGATCTGGCGCAACGGCTGCGGCGCAAGGGCTTCGCGCTGCGCGAGGCCGGGGGCGGGCTGGTGCTGCACCGGCTGGCCGACGAGGCCCGGCTCTGCAAGGGCTCGGAACTCGGCTACGGCTATGCCGCGCTGATGCGCCGCTTCGGCCGGCCCTTCCCCGGCCACCGCCATCGCGGCCCCCTCACCCCGCCGCCAGTTCCGCCTGCCGCACGATGACCTCGGCCTGCCGCATCGAGGCGATGTCGATCAGCCGGCCCTTCCAGGTGACCGCCCCCTGGCCCGCGGCCTTGGCGGCCTCCATGGCGGCGAGGATCGCGCGGGCCTCCTCCACCGCGGCGGCGGAGGGGGTGAAGACCTCGTTGGCCAGCGCCACCTGTTTGGGGTGGATCGCCCATTTGCCGACCATCCCCAGCGTGGCCGAGCGGCGGGCCTGGGCGCGGAACCCCTCGTCGTCGCCGAAGTCGCCGAAGGGCCCGTCCACCGGCAGCACCCCGTGGGTGCGGCAGGCCGCGACGATGGCCGCCTGCGCCCAGTGCCAGGGGTCGGCCCAGTACCGTTGCCCCTCGCGGTGCATGTAGTAGGTCTCCTGCGTCCCGCCGATGCCGGTGGTCTGCATCCCCATGCTGGCGGCGAAATCCGCCGCGCCCAGGCTCATCGCCTGCAACCGGGGGCTTGCCGCCGCGATCTCCTCGACATGGGCGATCCCGGCGGCGGTCTCGATGATCACCTCCAGCGCGATCGGCTTCTCGCGCCCCTTGGCGCGTTCCACCGCGGTGACCAGCGCGTCCACCGCATAGACGTCGGCGGCGCAGCCCACCTTGGGGATCATGATCATGTCCAGCCGGGGGCCGGCCTGTTCCAGCAGGTCCACCACGTCGCGATACCACCACGGCGTGTCCAGCCCGTTGATCCGCACCGAGAGCGTCTTGCGCCCCCAGTCGATCTCCCGCGTGGCGCGGATGATGTTGGCCCGCGCGGCCTCCTTGTCGCCCGGCGCCACCGAATCCTCCAGGTCCAGGTTCACCACATCCGCCGCGCTGCCCGCCATCTTGGCGAAGAGCTCGGGCCGCGAGCCGGGGCCGAACAGCTGGCAGCGGTTGGGGCGGGCGGGAGCGGGGGGCTGGGG
>JBBCJM010000255.1:0-7381 GCA_037190175.1 Paracoccaceae bacterium
CTTTCACCCTTTCCCAAATACCCCCGCGCGGAGCGCACCGCCGGAGCGTCCGCAAGGACGCTCCGGCGGCCCGGCCCAAAGGCAGGAACCGCGCCTGCGCGGTGAACGCCCTGCGGGAGCGCGCCCTCAGCCCTCCAGCTCCGCCGAGGGGATCAGGGGGAAGAACGCGCCTTGCGAGCGCAGGCCGAACCAGCGCGCGCCCTCATGCGCCGCATGCTCGCCGATCTCCACCAGCCGGTAGAAGCTCTTGCGGTCGATCCGCGCCTCCAGCCCGCGCCGCACCATCACATAGGGCGCGGGCTCGCCGGTTGCCGCATCGCGCTCCACCCGGATCGGATGGTCGGGGCCGGCCGTCACCTCGTCCTCCACATGGGTCGCGAAGGTGATCGCCTGATCCGGCCCTCCCAGCCCCTCCACCGTGAAATCCACCGCCACGAAGGGCGCGTCGTCGACCGTGATCCCCACCTTCTCCACCGGGGTGACCAGGTAATACCGCCCCTCGTCCAGCTTCAGGATACCGGAGAACAGCTTGACCAGCGCCGGCCGCCCGATGGGGGTGCCGAGGTAGAACCACGTCCCGTCCCGCGCGATGCGCATGTCCAGATCGCCGCAGAACGGCGGGTTCCACAGATGCACGGGCGGCGGCCCCTTGCGTCCGGCTGCTTTCGCGGCGGCGGCCAGCGTATCGGCGCTGGCAGTTTGCGGTTTCTCGGCCATCACTCTTTTGCCATTTGTGCCCGGAGCATTAGAATGCTTTCCTGCATACAGGATAGTCAGGGGATTGGACATGGCCGACACGCTGGTTGCACAGATCGAGGCTCTGGGAGACAGGCTCGCGCAGGCCCGCGCCTCCATCGACCGGCGCTTTCTGGGGCAGGGGCCGGTGGTCGATCTGGTGCTGGGGGCCATGCTCTGCGGCGGCCATGCGTTGCTGGTGGGCCTGCCGGGGCTGGGCAAGACGCGGCTGGTCGATACGCTGTCCACGGTGATGGGCCTCAAGGGCAGCCGCATCCAGTTCACCCCCGACCTGATGCCCGCCGACATCCTCGGGTCGGAGGTGCTGGAGACCGCCGCCGACGGCACCCGCGCCTTCCGCTTCATCGAGGGGCCGGTGTTCTGCCAGCTGCTGATGGCCGACGAGATCAACCGCGCCAGCCCCCGCACCCAGTCCGCCCTGCTGCAAGCCATGCAGGAGCGCGAGGTCACCGTGGCCGGCGTCCACCGCCCCTTGGGCCGGCCGTTCCATGTGCTGGCCACCCAGAACCCCATCGAACAGGAAGGCACCTATCCGCTGCCCGAGGCGCAGCTGGACCGTTTCCTGGTGCAGGTCGATGTGCCTTACCCCGACCGCGAGACCGAACGCGCCGTGCTGATCGCCACCACCGGCGAGGAGGAGGCGCAATCCGAACAGGTGTTCACCGCCGAAAGCCTGCTTGCTGCGCAATCGGTGCTGCGGCGGATGCCGGTGGGCGACAGCGTGGTCGAGCATATCCTGAACCTCGTGCGCGCCTGCCGCCCCGCCGAACCGGACGGCATGAAGGATCTGGCCGCCAGCCTCGCCTGGGGTCCGGGCCCGCGCGCCGCGCAGGCGCTGATGCTGATGGTGCGGGCGCGGGCGCTGCTGGATGGCCGTCTGGCGCCGAGCGTCGAGGATGTGGCGGCGATGGCCCAGCCGGTGCTGGTGCACCGCATGGCGCTGAACTTCGCCGCCCGCCAGCGCGGCGAGGATCTGCCCTCGCTGATCGCCCGCGTCACGGGCCGCGTGCTGCGGACCGAGGCGGCGGCGTGATCCCCCAGCCGTCCCTGCGCGCCCGGGCCGAGGCGCTGGGGGCCACCCTGCCGCCCCTGCTGGCCGAGGCGCAGCACCTGTCGGCCACCATCGTCTTGGGCGAACACGGGCGGCGGCAGTCGGGCATGGGCGATGCCTTCTGGCAGTTCCGCCCCGCCATGCCGGGCGATTCGCTGCGCCGGATCGACTGGCGCCGCTCGGCTCGGGGCGATGTGCCCTATGTCCGCGAAACCGAATGGCAGGCCGCGCAGTCGGTCGTGCTGTGGGTGGATGGCGCGCGCTCGATGGGCTTTACCGGGGCCAAGGGGCGGCCCGCGAAATCCGACCGGGCGCGGGTGCTGGCGCTGGCGCTGGCGATCCTGCTGTTGCGCGGGGGCGAGCGGGTGGGCCTGTCGGGCGGCACCGTGCCGCCGCGCCCCGGCCGCGCCCAGATCGACCGTATCGCCGAGGGGCTGCTGGACGATGCCGCCGATTACGGCGCCCCGGTGCCCGAGGGGCTGGCCCCGCATGGCCGGGCCGTGTTCCTGTCGGATTATCTGGGCGATCTGGCGCCCCTGGAGGCCGCGCTTGGCCGCGCGGCGGACGCGGGCGTCACCGGCGCGTTGGTGCAGGTGCTGGACCCGGCCGAGGAGGAGTTCCCCTTCGACGGCCGCACGATCTTCGAATCCATGGGCGGCAGCCTGCGGCATGAAACCCTGCGGGCAGGCGAGTTGCGCGCCCGCTATCTCGACCGGCTGGCCGAGCGCAAGGACCGGGTGCAGGCGCTGGCCCGGGCGGCGGGCTGGCAGTATGACTGTCACCATACCGGGCAGGGCGCACAGGCCGCCCTGCTGTGGCTGTATCGCGCGATGGAGCGGCGGCGCTGATGTGGATGATCGGTCCCCTTGGCTTCACCGCGCCGCTGGTGCTCTGGGCGCTGGCGGCGCTGCCGGTGCTGTGGTGGCTGTTGCGCGCCGTGCCGCCCGCGCCGATCCGGCGGCGCTTCCCCGGGGTGGCGCTGCTGCTGGGGCTGAAGGACGAGCGGCCCGAGACCGACCGCACGCCGTGGTGGTTGCTGCTGCTGCGCATGGCGGCGATGGCGGCGCTGATCGTGGCCTTCGCCGGGCCGGTGCTGAACCCGGTGCTGCGCGAGGGGGGCAGCGGCCCGCTGCTGGTGCTGGCCGATGGCAGCTGGGCCGATGCGCGCGACTGGCCCCGACGGCAGGAACGCATCGCCGCGGCGCTGGACGAGGCGGGGCGGCAGGGCCGGCCCGTTGCTGTCGTGTTGCTCAGCGATCCGCCGGCGGGGGCGCTGGCCTTCCAGTCGGCGGCGGACTGGCGGCAGCGGCTGCCGGGGCTGGTGCCGAACGCGTGGGAGCCGGGAGAGGCCGCCGCGACATGGGCGCAGGGCCTGACCGGCAGCTTCGAGACGCTCTGGCTCTCCGACGGCCTCGACCGCCCCTCGCGCGGCACCGTGCTGGCTGCGCTGGAATCGCGCGGCCCGGTGCGGGTGTTCGAGACCGGGCGGCCGGTGCTGGGCCTGGCCCCCGCCGTGCACCGCGATGGCACGCTGACGATCACCGCCCGCCGCGCCCCGGCCGGCGCGGGGACCGAGGCGCAGATCCTTGCCATCGGCCCCGACCCTGCGGGGGTGGAGCGGGAGCTGGCCCGCGTGCCCGCCGTCTTCGGCCCCGCCGAGACCGAGGCGGAGGCCACCTTCGACCTGCCCCCCGAAATCCGCAACCGCATCTCCCGCCTCGAGTTGGAGGGCATCCGCAGCGCAGGCGCCGTGGCGCTGGCCGACGACAGCCTGCGCCGCCGCAAGGTCGCCCTGCTGTCGGGGCGCGAGGACCGCGAGGGGTTGCAGTTGCTCTCTCCCACCCACTACCTGCGGCAGGCGCTGGCGCCGGTGGCCGACCTGATCGACGGCACCCTGACCGATGTCGTGCTGGCCAGCCCCGATGTGATCGTGCTGGCCGATGTCGCCCGCCTGACCGTCGACGAGGAGGAGCAGGTGGCCGAGTGGCTCGCCAAGGGCGGGTTGCTGCTGCGCTTCGCCGGCCCCCGTCTGGCCGCCAGCGACCTGGGCCGGGCCGAGGACGACCCGCTGCTGCCCGTGCGGCTGCGCGAGGGCGGGCGCACCGTGGGCGGCGCCATGAGCTGGGGCGAACCGCGGCGGCTGGCGCCCTTCGCCGAAGGCTCGCCCTTCCACGGACTGGCCGTGCCCGAGGAGGTGACGGTGACGGCGCAGGTGCTGGCCCAGCCCGACCCCGAGCTTGGCCAGCGCACCATCGCCACGTTGGCCGACGGCACGCCGCTCGTCACCCGCAAGCCGGTGGGCGAGGGGCAGGTGGTGCTGTTCCACGTCACCGCCAATGCCGAATGGTCCACCCTGCCGCTGTCCGGCCTGTTCGTGCAGATGCTGGAGCGGCTGGCGGTCTCGGCCCGCACCGCGCGGCCCGCCGTGGCGGATCTGGCGGGCACCACATGGGAGCCGGTGCAGGTGCTGGACGCCTTCGGGCGGCTGGGCCCGGGCGGCCGGCTGGCGGCGGCCGATGGCGCTGCCCTGGGCGCCGCGCTGCATTCCGGCGCGGTGACGGCGCAGCTGCCCCCGGGGCTTTATGCCGACGGCGACCGGCGGCTGGCGCTGAACGCCATCGGCCCGGACCGGGTGTTGCAGCCCGCCGTCTGGCCCGCCCGCATCGCGGTCGAGGGGATCGCGGCGGCGCAGGAACGCTCGCTGAAAGGCGCGCTGCTGGCCGCCGCGCTGCTCGCGCTGCTGGCCGACATTCTGGGCACGCTCTGGCTGACCGGGCGGTTGCGGCGCGGCGTGGCGGCGGCGCTGGCGCTGGCGCTGCTGGCCCCGGCTCAGGGCCGGGCGGACGACGATTTCGCCATCCGCGCCACGGTGGATGTGGTGCTGGCCCATGTGCTGACCGGCGACGCGCAGGTCGACCGGGTGGCGCAGGCCGGCCTGCGGGGCCTGGGCGCCGTGCTCTACAACCGCACCACCATCGAGCCCGCCGAGCCGGTGGGCGTGGATCTGGAGCGGGATGAACTGGCCTTCTTCCCCTTCCTCTACTGGCCGGTGACGGCGGATCAGCCGATGCCCTCGCCCGCCGGCTACCGCAAGCTGAACCAGTATCTGCGCACCGGCGGGATGATCCTGTTCGACACCCGCGACGCCGATGTGGCGGGCTTCGGCGGCGCCACGCCCGAGGGGCGCAAGTTGCAGATGCTGGCAGCCCCCCTAGACATCCCGCCGCTGGAGCCAGTGCCGGCCGACCATGTGCTGACCCGCACCTTCTATCTGTTGCAGGATTTCCCCGGTCGCCATGTCGGCCGCCCCGTGTGGGTCGAGGCCGCGCCCCCCGATGCCGAGCTGGCCGAGGGGATGCCGTTCCGCAACCTCAACGATGGCGTGACGCCGGTGGTGATCGGCGGCAACGACTGGGCCGCCGCCTGGGCGGTCGACGACCGCGGCGTGCCGATGTTCCCCGTCGGGCGCGGCTTCGCCGGGGAACGCCAGCGCGAATACGCCTGGCGCTTCGGGGTGAACGTGATCATGCATGTGCTGACCGGGAACTATAAGTCCGATCAGGTGCATGTGCCCGCGCTGCTGGAAAGGCTGGGGCAATGACCGGCAGCGTGATCTTCGACCCGCTGCTGCCCTGGCCCGTCCTCTGGGGGCTGGCGGGGCTGGCCGGGCTGCTGCTGGCGCTGGCGCTGTGGCAGCGCATGTCCGGCGCGCCGCTGCGGGTGCTGGCGGCGGCGGCGGTGCTGGCCGCGCTTGCCAACCCCTCGCTCCAGCAAGAGGATCGGGCTCCCCTGTCCGACATCGTGCTGGTGGTGGTCGACGACAGCGCCAGCCAGCGCATCGCCACCCGCCCGGAGCAGACCGAGGCGGCGCTGGAGGGGTTGCTCGCCCGCATCGCCCGGATGCCCGCGACCGAGGCGCAGGTGGTCCGCGTGCCCGATGCCACGGGCGACGGCGGCACGCTGGCCATGGCGCGGCTGGCCGAGGCGATGGCCGAGGTGCCGCGCGCCCGGCTGGCCGGGGTGTTCCTGATCTCGGACGGCCATGTCCACGACGCCGCGCAGGCGCCCGATCTGCCCGCGCCGCTGCATGTGCTGCTGACCGGCGAGCCGCAGGACTGGGACCGCCGGCTGGTGGTCAAGACCGCCCCCGCCTTCGCCATCATGGGCGAGCCGGTCTCGCTGCTGCTGCGGATCGAGGATCAGGGCCGGGTGCCCGCCGCCGTGGCGGGAACCGCCGAGCTTGCCGTCACCATCGGGGCCGAGCCGCCGCTGTCCTTCACCGTGCCCGTGGGTGAGGATCTGGAGCTGCCGGTCAACCTGCCGCATGGCGGGATCAACGTGCTGCAACTGTCGGTCGCTCCCCAGCAGGGCGAGTTGACAGCTGTCAACAATCAGGCGGTTGTGCGCATCAACGGCGTGCGCGACCGGCTGCGGGTGCTCCTGGTCTCGGGCGAGCCGCATGCGGGCGAGCGGGTCTGGCGCAACCTGCTGAAGTCGGATGCCTCGGTCGATCTGGTGCATTTCACCATCCTGCGGCCGCCGGAAAAGCAGGACGGCGTGCCGGTGACCGAACTGTCGCTGATCGCATTCCCGACCAAGGAGCTGTTCGTCGACAAGGTGGATGAGTTCGACCTGATCATCTTCGACCGCTACCGGCGGCGCGGCATCCTGCCGATGTCCTATCTGGAAAACGTGCGCGACTACGTGCGCAAGGGCGGCGCGGTGCTGATCGCGGCGGGGCCGGAGTTCGGCTCGGCCGACAGCCTGTGGCGCTCGCCCCTGGCCGAGATCCTGCCCATCGCCCCCACCAGCCGCGTTCTGGAAGAGGGCTTCCGCCCGGCGCTGACCGACATGGGCCGCAAGCACCCGGTGACCGAGGGGCTGGAGGATCAGGCCCCCGAAGGTGGCTGGGGCCGCTGGTTCCGCCAGATCGAGATGACCGCCACCCGCGGCCAGGTGGTGATGGAGGGGATCGCGGGCCGCCCGCTGCTGGTGCTCGACCGCGAGGCCGAGGGGCGGGTGGCCATGCTGGGCTCGGACCACATCTGGCTCTGGGGCCGCGGCTACGAAGGCGGCGGCCCGCAGCTGGAGCTGCTGCGGCGGCTGGCGCACTGGACCATGAAAGAGCCGGAACTGGAGGAGGAAACCCTGGGCGCCGAGGCGCAGGGGCTGCGCCTGACGGTGACGCGCCGCACCCTGGGCGAGGCGCCGGGAGAGGTGACCATCACCGCGCCTGACGGCAGCGACTCCCGGCTGGCGCTTCAGGAAACCCGCCCCGGCCTGTGGCAGGGCAGCTGGGACGCCCCCGGCATGGGCCTCTACCGCCTGGCCGAGGGCGAGATGGCGGCCGTCGCCGCGCTCGGCCCCGCCGCGCCGCGCGAGTTCGAGCAGACCATCGCCGCGCCCGGACCGATGCAGCCGGTGCTGGCCGCCACCGGCGGCGGCGCGGCGCGGCTGTCGGACGGGCTGCCCGACATCCGCCGCGTGGCCGAGGGCCGGGTGGCCTCGGGGCGCGGCTGGCTGGGCATCACCCCGCGCGAGGCCTTCGTCACGCAGGACATCCGCGTGCGCCCC
>JBBCJM010000256.1:0-2898 GCA_037190175.1 Paracoccaceae bacterium
CCCCCCCCCCGCCTGCGCAACGGCGAGGGCGCCCCCTTCGCCTTCGAGATCCTGCTGCAGAACGCGCAGGACGAGATGATCTCGGTCGCCAACATCTATGTCGAGGCGCTGAAGCGGCTGGGGATGCAGGTGCGCATCACCACCGTCGACTCGGCGCAGTACATCGAGCGCACCAATGCCTTCGACTTCGACATGACCCACTACATCCGCTCGCTGTCGCTCTCGCCGGGGACCGAGCAGAAGCTCTACTGGTCTTCCGCCGCGGCCGGCGAGCCGGGCTCGCGCAACTGGATGGGCGCGACCTCGCCCGCCATCGACGGGCTGATCGACACCATGCTGAACGCGCGCACGCGCGAGGATTTCCTGGCCGCCACGCGGGCGCTGGACCGGGTGCTGACCGCGGGGCGCTACGTGATCCCGATCTGGTACTCCGACCGTTCGCGGCTGGCCCACCGGCGGGAATTGCGCTATCCCGCGACCCTGCCGATCTATGGCGACTGGATCGGCTTCCAGCCCGAAGTCTGGTGGTATCAGCAATGACGCGCGCGGTTCTTCTTCTGGCCCTGGCCCTGGTGGCAGGGTGCAACACCATCGCCGGGATGGGCGAGGACATCTCCTCGGGCGCGCGCAGCGTGCAGCGGGCGTTCTGATGGCCGTTTCGCTCGACATCTTCTCCGATCCGGTCTGCCCCTGGTGCCTGATCGGCAAGGCGCATCTGGACCGGGCGCTGGAGGCGCGGCCGGGCCATCCCTTCGTGATCGCCTGGCACCCGTTCCAGCTGAACCCCGACCTGCCGGCCGCGGGGGTGGAGAAGCGCGCCTATCTGGAGGCCAAGTTCGGCGGCGCCGAGCGGGTGGACGCCATGCACGCCCGCCTGCGCGAGACCGCCCGCGCCGCGGGGGTGGAGATCGACCCCGACCGCCCGGCGCGGATGCCCAACACGCTGGACGCCCACCGGCTGATCCACTGGGCCGGGATCGAGGGGCGGCAGACCCCGGTGGTCGCCGCGCTGATGCGCGCCTATTGGGTCGAGGGGCGCGACATCGGCGACCCCGCGGTGCTGGCGCAGATCGCCGGGGCGGCGGGGATGGACGCGGGCGCGGTGGCCCGCCTGCTGGCCTCGGACGCCGATGCCGAGGACATCGCCGCCCGCGACCAGGACGCCCGCCGCAAGGGGGTGAACGCGGTGCCCACCTTCCTGGTCGACCGCCGCTATGTCGTCTCCGGCGCCCAGCCGCCGGAGTTCTGGCAACAGGTGATCGACGAGATCGCCGGGCTCGAGGCCGGCCCCGCCCCGGGCTGAGCGGGGCGCCCCGGTCAGGGCGCGGGGGAAAGCTCCCACACCACGGTGACCTGCGCGCTCAGCGCCACCTCGCCGCCCGCCACCGGCACGCCCGCGCCCAGCGAGGCCGCCTCCATCCGGTACATCGGCGCGGGCGGCGCGATGCCGGTGCTTTCGGTGATCGCCACCACCGGGCCCAGGGTCACCCCGGCCGCCCCGGCCAGCACCTCGGCCCGGCGGCGGGCATCGGCCACCGCCAGTCTGCGCGCCTCGTCCAGCAGCGGCTCGGGCGCGGCGATGCCGAAATCCAGCCCGTTCAGGGTATTGGCCCCGTCCTTCACCGCCGCGTCCAGCACGTCGCCCAGGCCGTCCAGCGCCCGCACCCGCACCGTCAGCATGTTCGAGGCCTGGAACCCCTCGATCCGCGGCGGCTGCCCCTCGTGGTGGGTCCAGAGCGGGTTGAGGTTCAGCCCCGAGGTCTGCAGGTCGCGCTCGGCGATCCCGGCGGCGCGCAGGTTCTCCAGCACCTTCGCCAGCGCCTCGGCATTGGCCGCCATCGCCTCGGCCGCGGTGGCGCCCTGGGTCGTCACCCCCAGCGTGATGGTGGCGAGGTCGGGCGCGGCCTCGACCTTGCCCTCGCCGGTCACGGTGATCTGGGGGCCGGGGGGCAGGACCGCCTGCGCCCGCGCCGGCAGGCCGAAGGCCATGACCGGCAGCGCCGCCAATGCGGCCAGCGCCAGGACGGGGCCGAGGGGAGAGAGTGCAGGGCGCATGACGAACCTCCTATGCTTCTCGATGCGACACTTGTGGCTTGGGACGCGGGCCGCAACCCGATCCTTGGCCGGCCTGCCGGGCTTTTCCTTCCCTTCGGCGGAAAGCTGCTGTAGGAAAGGAGAAATTCGCGGCGCGCGCTACCGCCGCGCGTGGCCGCCGTGCTAGACCGCCGAGCGATGAAACCGAACTTTGCCCTCACGCTGACCTTCGAGACCATCGGGCTTCTGCACCGCACCCAGCGGGGATGGATGCCGGTCGGCGAGGTCGCCACCGACAGCCCCGACCTGGCCGAGGCCTTGTCCTACCTGCGGTCCTCGGCGCTGGGCCTCTCGCCCCAGGGGATCTCGACCAAGCTGGTGCTGCCCCCCTCCGAGGTGCTCTATACCGAGGCCGAGGTGCCCGCGGGCGATCCCGCCGCCCGGCAGGCCGCAGTGCGCAGGGCGCTGGAGGGGATGACCCCCTATGCGGTGGACGAACTGGCCTTCGACATCGCCGGCGAGGGGCCGAAGGTGCAGGTCGCGGTGGTGGCGCGCGAAACCATCGACCAGGCCCGGGCCTTCGCGCAGGAACACCGCTTCAATCCGGTCAGCATCGTGGCCGTTCCCCCGCCCGACCGCTTCTCCGGCGAGCCCTGGTTCGGCGAGGTCGCCGGGGCCGGGCCGGTCGAGCGCGACGAGGGGCCGCTGGTCATCATCAGCCGCGAGACCCTGCGCGATGACGCGGTGCGCAGCGCGGGCCGCAAGGCGAGCCGGGCCGAACGGCAGACGAAGGGCCGAGCCAAGGACGACGCGACCGGGAAGGCCGCGGCGGAGGCGGAAGAGCCCGCCGCGGCCGCCGAGCCC
>JBBCJM010000257.1:0-23385 GCA_037190175.1 Paracoccaceae bacterium
CGGCCACCGCCGCCCGCGCGCCCGCCCCCAGATTCTGCCAGCCGGCCATGCCCCGGGTCTCCCCCCGCGCCCCCGCGCCTTTCCTTCCGCAGGGAAGCCCATTACACCGCCCCTAGCAACTGGTTTCGAAAGGCTGCCCATGCCCACGCGCCATTCGGTCTGCGTCTTCTGCGGCGCGCGCCCCGGGCTCGACCCGCTGCACGCCGCCGCCGCCCGCGCCACCGGCGCGATGATCGCCGCCCGCGGCTGGCGGCTGGTCTACGGCGCGGGCGACGTGGGGCTGATGGGCGAGGTGGCGCGCAGCGCCATGGCGGCGGGCGGGGCGACGATGGGGGTGATCCCGGTCCACCTGATCGCCCGCGAACAGGGCCGCCGCGACCTGTCGCAGTTCGTGGTCACCGAGGACATGCACGAACGCAAGAAGGTGATGTTCATGAACTCCGAGGCGGTGGCGGTGCTGCCCGGGGGCGCGGGCTCGCTCGACGAGTTCTTCGAGGTGCTGACCTGGGCGCAGATCGGGTTGCACTCCAGGCCGATCCTGCTGGTCGACATCGCGGGCTACTGGCAGCCGCTGGCCCGGCTGATCGAGCACATCGTGGCGCAGGGCTTCGCCGATGCCTCGCTGCTCGCGCTCTACCGCATCGTGCCGGACGTGGCGACGCTGGAGACCGAACTCGCCGCGGTGCTGGAGCCGCTGCCGGGCTGAGGCGACCCGGCCCCCGCAGGTCTTCCCACCCCCGCTTTATTTTGTGTCACAAATATCCCGGGGTCCGGGGCAGCGCCCCCGGGGCCAGCCACCAGCGCCACGCCCGACAGGAAAGGCGCGCGGGGGGTCCAAGGGGGGCGGCAGCCCCCCTTGCCCGGCCCAACGCCCGGAGCCAACGGCGAGGGGGGCGGGAGGGCCCCCGGCCCCGGGTCACAGCCCGGCGGCGACCGCCTCCCAGTTCACCAGCTTCTCCAGGAAGTTGGTGAGATACGCCGGCCGCTTGTTGCGGAAGTCGATGTAGTAGGAATGCTCCCACACGTCGCAGCCCAGCAGCGCGGTCTGCCCGAAGCAGAGCGGGTTCACCCCGTTCTCGGTCTTGGTCACCTTCAGCGAGCCGTCCCGGTCCTTCACCAGCCAGCACCAGCCCGAGCCGAACTGGCCCGCGCCGGCGGCCGCGAAGTCCTCCTTGAACTTCTCGACCGAGCCGAAGCTCTCCCCCAGCGCCTTCTCCAGCGCCCCGGGGATCTTCTTGCCCTCGCCCGGCGCCATCCAGGTCCAGAACTGGTTGTGGTTCCAGTGCTGGCTGGCGTTGTTGAAGATGCCGTTCTGCGCCACGGCGCCTGCCTGATAGGTGCCGCGCACGATGTCTTCCAGCGACTTGCCTTCCCATTCGGTGCCGGCGATCAGCTTGTTGCCGTTGTCGACATAGGCCTTGTGGTGGATGTCGTGGTGGTATTCCAGCGTCTCCTTCGACATGCCGAGCGGCGCCAGCGCGTCATGGGCATAGGGAAGGTCGGGAAGGGTGAAAGCCATCTGACTGTCCTTTCGGTTGAAGTCCCCGGGGCGCAGCTAGGGGAGTGCGGGGGCAATGGTCAAGCCCCGCGCCGCGTGGCCCGCGTCTGGACGCGGGAACAACGGCCGCGTCCCTCGTAGGTTCCGCCATAGCCCAGCGGCCGGGCCACGATCGTGGCGGCCAGCCCGGGCTTCAGCACCGTCAGCCGGTAGGACATGGTGGCCTGCTGGTTGACCTCGGTGCGAATGCGCAGGTCCCAGGCGAAGGTGGTGCGGCGCGCGTTGTCCACCGCCACCCGCGCCCGGATCGGCCCGCCGGCGAAGCTGCGGATGACCGGATCGTTCACCGCGACCTCGGCGCCCTCGGGGCCGATCTCAACCACCACGATCTCGGGCACCGCATTGTGGGTGACGGCCAGCCGGCACTGGTAGACCTCGGCGGCGGCGGAAGGCAGGGCCAGGCCGAGGCCGGCGCAAAGGGCGATGAGGCGAAGCATGGGCGAACCCCGGAAACAATCGGCTGGCGACTATGCGGGCCATTGCGCCCGGCCCGGGCGGCCCTGTCAAGCCGGACGCTCATCGCTTGCGCCAGCGAAGAAAGCCGCGAGGCTTGATGAGCGGCCATCTCACCCCTGCGGGAACAGCTCCGACCCGGCCCGCGCGGAATGCCGCAGCAGCGCCTCCACATAGCCGGCTACCGAGCGCATGGCGACCAGGGTGATGCCCCCCTGCTGCCGCCAGAAGGCCGCCGCCACCTGCCCCGCGCGCGAGCGGCGCAGCTCGCCCTCGGGCAGGCGGGCGAGGTCGGCCGGGGTCAGCTTCATCAGCACCTCGTCGGCCCGCGGCCCCTCGATGCGGAACATCGCGCGCAGGTCCGAGACATCGGCGGCCAGGTGGTGCTGGCCCTCCAGCGCCTGCCCGATGGCGGCCAGGGCGCCGGGAACCGCTTCCGGCGGCACCAGCAGCAGCCATTCGTCGGGCGACATCCAGCCCGCGGCGGTGCCCTGCCCGAACAGGATGCCCCGCTGCCCCGGCAGTCCCGCCCCGGTCGCCGCCCGCACCGCCGCCTCCAGCCCGGGGGTCTCCGCCCGGGCGCGCAGCAGGATCATCCCCTGCGGCCCCGCCTGCCGCACGCTGGCAAAGCTCTCAGACATCCTGCCGCGCCCCTTCCCTGTCGTAGAACACCGGCGAGACGATGCGGGCGGCCACGGTGCTGCCGTCCTCCTTCGAGAAGCGCACCGTCTGGCCCATCCGCTGCGGCCCCCGCGCCACCAGCCCCATGGCGATGCCGCGGCGCAGGGTCGGGCTCCAGTAGGTCGAGGTCACCCGCCCCTCGGTCAGCCGCTGGCCGTTGGCGTTCTTCCCCTCGGCCACCGCATAGGCGCCCTCGGGGATCACCGAGCCGTCCAGCGTCTCCAGCCCCACCAGCTTCCAGCGGTCGGGCTTGTGGAAATGGCTGCGTTCCTGCCCGCGCTTGCCGAGGTAGTCCGCCTTCTTCTTCGAGATCGCCCAGTCGAGCCCCAGGTCCTGCGGGATCACCGTGCCGTCGGTCTCGTCGCCGATCATGATGAAGCCCTTCTCGGCCCGCATCACGTGCAGCGCCTCGGTGCCGTAGGGCATGATGCCATAGCGTTCCCCGGCCGCCGCGATCTTGTCCCACAGGTCCAGCGCCTGCCCGGCCGGCACCGCGATCTCGTAGGAAAGCTCGCCCGAGAAGCTGATGCGGTAGATGCGCACCGGATGGCCGGCCAGCGTGCCTTCCACCCAGCCCATGAAGGGCAACGCCTCGCGGGAAACGTCAATGCCGCCAAGGGTTTCCAGCACGTTCCTCGCGTCCGGTCCCACCACGGCGATCTGGCCGTATTGTTCGGTCAGGTTGGCGGTATGGACCTGCCAGTCCCACCATTCGCATTGCAGCCAGTCCTCCATCCAGCCCTGGATGCGGTCGGCCCCGCCGCTGGTGGTGTGGCACAGCCAGGTGTCGTCCGACAGCCGCGCCACCACCCCGTCGTCGATCAGGAAACCCTGCTCGCTGCACATCAGCCCATAGCGGCAGCGGCCCACAGGCAGGCTGGACATGACGCCGGTGTAGAGCATGTCCAGGAATCGGCCCGCGTCCGGCCCCTTGACCAGGATCTTGCCCAGGGTGGAAGCGTCCAGCATTCCAACGGCTTGCCGGGTGTTGTTCACCTCGCGCTCCACCGCCTGGGCGTGGGTTTCCTCGCCCCGCGGGAAGCAGTAGGGCCGGCGCCACTGGCCCACGGGTTCCCAATACGCCCCGGCCTCCTCATGCCGGATATGGATGGGCGTGCGGCGCAGGGGCTGGAACAGCTCGCCCCGCGCCTCGCCCGCCAGCGCGCCGATGGTGACGGGGGTATAGGGCGGGCGGAAGGTGGTGGTGCCGGTCTGCGTCAGGCTCGCGCCCAGCGCATCGGAAAGCACCGCCAGACCGTTGATGTTGCTGGTCTTTCCCTGATCCGTCGCCATGCCCAGCGTGGTGTACCGCTTGGTATGCTCCACGCTCTCGTAGCCCTCGCGCGCCGCCAGCTGCACGTCGGACACCTTCACGTCGTTCTGGTAGTCGATCCACATCTTGGCCCGCAGCGCCGGGGGGGCGCCCTGCGGCCAGATGCCGGGGGCGGGCTGGGGCGAGGCTTCGATGAACACGGGCCACTCCGCCCGGCCCGCCGCCGCGGCGCGGGCCGAGGCCAGCACGCCCTCCACCCCGAACACCCCGGCCGAGGCCCCGGCCGGCAGCACCAGCGGCGCGCCGTCATGGTTCAGCGGCGGGCGGTCGGGGTCGGGGACGAAGGCGGCGATCTCCTCGGCCCATTCCAGTTTCCCGCCGCAATGGCTCCACAGATGCACGGCCGGGGTCCAGCCGCCGGCCATGGCCACCGCGTCGCAGGGCAGATGCTCCAGCACCGCACCCTCGCCGATCGCCAGCCCCACGTCCACCCCGGTGACCCGCCGGCGCCCCTTGACCTTGGCCACGCAGCGCCCGGTTTCCACCCGGATCCCCAGCGCGCGGGCACGGTCGGGCAGGTCCCCGGTGGCCGAGGGGCGCACGTCCAGCACCGCCGGCACCTCCAGCCCCGCCTGCCGCAGCGCGATGGCGGTCAGGTAACCGCTGTCGTTGGTGGTCGCCACCACGGTGCGGTCGCCGGGGCTGACCGCCCAGTTGACCAGGTAGTCGCGCATGGCCGAGGCCAGCATGACCCCGGGAATGTCGTTGCCGGGCAAGGGGATGGGCCGTTCATGCGCGCCGATGGCCGAGACCACCCTGCCCGCCCGGATCCGCCACAGCCGCTTGCGCGGCCGCCCGTCGCCGGGGCTGTGGTCGGCCACCCGCTCCTCGGCCAGCACATAGCCGTGGTCGTAGACCCCGGCCACCATGCAGCGGGGCCGCAGGGTCACGTTCTCCATCGCCGCCAGCCGGGTCAGCGTGCGCTGCACCCATTCCACCGCCGGCAGCCCCTCGACCGTCTCGCCCTCCACCGGCGCGCGGCCGCCCCAGTGCGGGGTCATCTCGGCCAGCCAGACCCGCTGGCCGGCCTCGCCCGCCGCCAGCGCCGCCGCCAGCCCGGCGATCCCGCCGCCGGCCACCAGCAGGTCGCAATGCGCATAGGCCTGCTCGTAGCGGTCGGCATCGCGGTCCTTCGGGGCCTTCCCCAGCCCGGCCGAGCGGCGGATGATCGGCTCGAAGACGTGTTTCCAGAACGGGCGGGGGTGGATGAAGGTCTTGTAGTAGAACCCCCCGGGCAGGAACCGGGCGGCGAGGTCGTTCGCCGCGCCGATGTCCCATTCCAGCGAGGGCCAGTGGTTCTGGCTGGCCGCGCTCAGCCCCTCGAACAGCTCGGTGGTAGTGGCGCGCTGGTTGGGCTCGAACCGGCCGCCCTCGCCGAGGTTGACCAGCCCGTTCGGCTCCTCCGCGCCCGAGGCCAGCAAGCCGCGGGGCCGGTGGTACTTGAACGACCGGCCGACCAGCATCTGGCCGTTGGCGAGCAACGCCGAGGCCAGGGTGTCGCCGGCCAGTCCGCTCAGCACCCGGCCGTTCCAGCGGAATTCAAGGCGCGTGCCGCGGTCGACCAGCCGGCCGCCGGAGGGAAGGCGGGTGGTCATTCGGATGCCTCCATGCTCCAGCCCGGGCGGCGGGCGCGGATGGCCTCGACGATCTCGGGCGGCGGCGCCGTGGTCCGGGCGGGATAGGTGCCGAAGACCTCCAGCGTCGCGGTGCATCGGGCGGCGAGGAACCACTTGCCGCAGCCATAGGCGTGCCGCCAGCGTTCGAAATGCACCCCCTTGGGGTTCGTGCGCGCGAACATGTAGGCGTCGAACTCCGCGTCGGTCGAGCCGGGGCCGAAGCGTTTCAGATGCGCCTGGCCGCCGGGGGCCAGCTCGGTTTCCTCGGCGGCGATGCCGCAATGGGGGCAGGTCAGGATCAGCATGTGGAAACCATGGCGAGAGGCGCGCCGCGGCGGGGGCCGGGGCACGCGAAAAGGCCGGGCGCGCAGGGGCGCCCGGCCGACAGGTCGGATGTCAGAGCGGCGTTACGGGGCCGGAGCAGGCGCCGGCGGGGCGACAGGCTCGACTGGGACGCCTTCGTCGGCCGGAGGCGCGGTGTCCATGGGCGCCACGGCGCCGTCGCCCGGCATCGTGGCCGGAGGCGCGGGCGGAGCCATCTCCTGCACCGGCGCGCCGGCCGGCGGGACGGTGGTCGTGGTCGTGTCGCTGCCGGAACCGGCGTAGAAGGCCACCAGCGCCAGCACCAGCGCCACGACGACGGCAATCCCGATATAGACCCCGGCGCTGCCGGTGTCGCGGCGGTCGTAGTACGGCGCGTCCGGCCGGGTGCCGGTGACACGATCGTGTTCGTAAGCCATGATGCGGTCTCCCATGCAGAGGCGAACTGCGGGAAGAACGCCATGCGCCGGGGGGCGTTCCGCATGGGCCGGCGGGGCGCGGAAAGGCGGCGGATTGCTGCCGGAGGCCGGCGCGCGGGCGTGCGGATGGATGCCGAAAGGGGGAGTGCGGCGGGCCGGAACCGGCCCGGACCGCCGCAGGCCGCCGGCTTACTCGCCGGTGGCGGGGGGAGTTTCAGGCGCTGGCTCGGGTGCGGGCTCGGCGGGCGGTTCGGGCGCCGGGGTGCTGTCGGCCGGGGCGGAAACGGGTGCCGGGGGCGCCGGGGGCGGCGCGGGAGTGCGGCCGAAATAGTACCAGGCGCCGACGGCGACCAGGATGACGACCGCCGCGACGACCCAGATGGTGGTGCTGTTCTTCTGTGCCATGAGGATGACCTCCTTGCCTGTGGACCAGTCCACGGCGGCAAGGATGCCCCCCGGGCGGGGGAAATCAACCCCGCAGGGGTCGGCGGGCGGCGGGCCGGGTTCAATGCGCCACTCCCGCCGCCACGCTTTCGTCGATGAAGCGCCCCTCGCGGAAGCGCCAGAGGTCGAACTCTGCGGCCAGCGGCCCGGGCTCGCCCCTGGCCATCAGCTCGGCCATGGCCCAGCCGGAGCCGGGGATCGCCTTGAACCCGCCGGTGCCCCAGCCGCAGTTGATGAAGCAGTTGCCCAGGGGGGTCTTCGAGATGATGGGGGAACGGTCGCCCGTCATGTCCACGATCCCGCCCCATTGCCGCAGCATCTTCAGCCGCGAGAGCATCGGGAAGGTCTCGACCAGCGCCCGCAGGGTTTCCTCGATATGGTGGAAGCTGCCGCGCTGGGTGAAGTTGTTGAACCCGTCGGTGCCGCCGCCGATCACCATCTCGCCCTTGTCGGACTGGCTCATGTAGCCGTGCACGGTGTTGGCCATCACCACCACGTCCATGCAGGGCTTGATGGGTTCGCTGACCAGCGCCTGGAGCGCCAGGGATTCGATGGGCAGGCGGAACCCGGCCATGGCGGCCACCTGCCCGGAATGGCCGGCCACCACCAGCCCCAGCCTGTCGCAGCCGATGCGGCCGCGGGTGGTCTCCACCCCCGTCACCCGGCCGTCGGCCGAGGTCACTCCGGTGACCTCGCAGTTCTGGATGATGTGCATCCCCATCTGCGAACAGGCGCGCGCATAGCCCCAGGCCACCGCATCGTGCCGCGCGGTGCCGCCGCGGGCCTGGTAGAGCGCGCCCAGCACCGGATAGCGCGGCCCGTCGATCGAGATGATCGGCACCAGTTCCTTCACCCGCTCGGGCCCGATCCACTCGGTCTCCACCCCTTGCAGGCGGTTGGCGTGCACGGTGCGCAGATAGCCGCGCACCTCGTGCTGGGTCTGGGCCAGCATCAGGAGGCCCCGGGGGCTGAACATGACGTTGTAGTTCAACTCCTGCGAAAGCGTCTCGTAGAGCGAGCGGGCCTTTTCGTAGATCGCCGCCGAGGGGTCCTGCAGGTAGTTCGAGCGGATGATGGTGGTGTTGCGCCCGGTGTTGCCGCCGCCCAGCCAGCCCTTCTCGATCACCGCCACGTCGGTGATGCCGAAGTTCTTGCCCAGGTAATAGGCGGTGGCCAGCCCATGCCCCCCGGCCCCCACGATCACCACCTGGTAGCGGTCGCGCGGCAGGGGCGAGGCCCAGGCGCGTTCCCAGCCCAGATGATGGCGCAGCGCCTCGCGGGCGATGGCAAAGACCGAATAGCGGGTCATCGGACGCTCCGTCAGGCTGCGGGCCGGGCGAGTCTCGCCGGCCCCCCGTTCATGGGGCGGGCGCGAGATTGGCCCAAGGCGGAAAGCGGCGCAACCGGGCGAATTGCGACATGAAGGCCGCGCCCGGCTGCGACCCGATGTCCGCGCCTTTCCCCGGGCTTTCGCCGCGGGGCGCGAGCGACTATGTGCAGGGCCGAGACAGCGAAGGGGCCGGGGATGTTCTGGACAGCGGCGGCGGCGATGGCGGGGGCGGTGACGCTGATCCTCGTGCTGGCGCTGCGGCGGGGCGGGGCGGCGGCGCCCTCGGCCCCCGACAGCACGGTCTATCGCGCGCAACTGGCCGAGATCGAGCGCGACGTCGCCCGCGGCACGGTGAGCCCCGAGGAAGGCCAGCGCCTGCGGGCCGAGGTGGCGCGGCGGCTCCTGGAGGCCGACCGGCAGGCCAAGGCGGGCGCGGGCCCCGGCACCCGCGGGCCGGTGGTGGCGGGCGCGGCGGTGGCGGCCGTGCTGCTGCTGGCCGGCGGCGCGCTGACCTATCTGGAACTCGGCGCCCCCGGCTATCCCGACCTGCCGCATTCGCTGCGGCTGGCCGAGGCGCGCAACCTTCACGCCGCCCGCCCGACCCAGGCCGAGGCCGAGGCGCGCGCCCCCGCACCCGTCCGCCCCGAGGCCGACCCCGCCTATCTGGCGCTGATGGAGCAGCTGCGCGCCCGGCTGGCCGAGGTGCCCGACGATCCGCAGGGGCTGGCGCTGCTGGCCGAGCACGAGGCGCGGCTGGGCAACCTTGCCGCCGCGCGGGCGGCGCAGGAGCGGCTGATCGCGGTCAAGGGGCCGCAGGCCACCGCCGCCGACCATGTGTTCCTGGCCCAGATCATGCTGCAGGCCGCCGGGGGCTCCATCAGCGTCGAGGCCGAGGCGGCGCTGGAGCGCGCGCTGGCGCTGGACCCCAACCAGCCCGATGCGCTCTTCGTCATGGGGCTGGCGCGGATGCAGGTGGGCCGGCCCGACCTCGGCTTCCGCCACTGGCAGCGGTACTTGCAGGTCGCGCCCGCCGACAGCCCCTGGCAGGCCGAGGTGCGCCGGGGGATCGCGCAGCTGGCCGCGGTGGCCGGGGTGCCGCAGTACCAGCCGCCCCCCCTGCCCGCCGCCCCTCCCCTCGCCGGCCCCTCGGCCGCCGAGATCGAGGCGGCGCGCGAGATGGACCCGGAAGCGCAGGCCGAGATGGTGCGCGGCATGGTCGAGGGGCTGGCCGAACGGCTGGCGACCCAGGGCGGCACCGCCGAGGAATGGGCGCGGCTGATCGGCGCGCTGGGGGTGCTGGGCGAGACCGAGCGGGCGCGGGCCATCTGGGGCGAGGCGCAAGGCAGGTTCGCCGGCCGCGCCGCCGACCTCGCCACGATCCGCGCCGCGGCAGTCCAGGCCGGGGTGGCGGAGTGAGCGACCTTTCGGCCCTGGCCGACCTGCCCCCCGGCCGGCCGCTGATCGGGCTGGACCTCGGCACCCGCACCATCGGCCTGGCGCTGTCGGACCGGCTGCGCCGCATCGCCTCGCCGCTGCACACGCTGCGGCGCGAGAAGTTCACAGTGGACGCCGCGGCGATCCTGGCGCTGGCGGCCGAGCGCGAGGCGGCGGGCTTCGTACTGGGCCTGCCGGTCAACATGGACGGGACCGAGGGGCCGCGGGCGCAATCGACCCGCGCCTTCGCCCGCAACCTGTCCGCGCTCACCCCCCTGCCCGTCGCCTTCTGGGACGAAAGGCTCAGCACCGTGGCGGCGGAACGGGCGCTTCTGGAGGCGGATCTGTCGCGAAAGCGTCGCGCCGAGGTGATCGACGCGGTGGCGGCCGGCTATATCCTGCACGGCGCGCTGGACCGGCTGGCGCATATGAGGCGCGAGGACGGGCCGTGAAGGACGGGGCCAAGCCCCCAGAGGGCGACGAGATCTGGCGGCGCGACGAGGTGGAAAGCCCCTGCGTCAAGATCTGCGTCATCCATCCGGCCGAGGGGCTCTGCGTCGGCTGCCTGCGCACGCTGGACGAGATCGCCCGCTGGGGCGGCATGACCCCCGCCGAGCGCCGCACGGTGACGGCCGCCCTGCCCTCGCGCGCGCCGCGGCTGACCCGCCGCCGCGGGGGACGGGCCGCCCGGCTGGAGGGCTAGGGCGGAATTCGCGGTTGTCGCTGCGATGCGGCAAGGGGGCTTGCGGCGCGCGGGCATCGCGCTTAGGTTCCCCGGCCCGGCCCCTTCCGCCGGCCCTCCCCTCCATCTGGAAATCCCCCATGTCCGCTTCCCCCTCCGGCCTCATGCGCACGGCGCTGATCCTGGGGCTTCTCTCCTGCGTCGGGCCCTTCGCCATCGACATGTACCTGCCGGCGATGCCGGCCATCGCCACGGGGCTGGGCGCCAGCGTGGGCCAGACCCAAGCCACGATCACCGCCTATTTCCTGGCCTTCGGGGTTGCGCAGCTTCTCTACGGCCCCTGGGCCGACCAGGCGGGGCGCAAGCCGCCGCTCTATGCGGGCCTGGGCGTCTTCATGCTGGGCTCGGGCCTCTGCACGCTGGCCCCGAGCGTGGAGTGGCTGATTGCCGGCCGGATGGTGCAGGGGCTGGGCGGCGCCGCGCTGATGGTGGTGCCCCGCGCGATCATCCGCGACACCCACCGGGGGCCCGAGGCCACGCGGCTGATGGCGGCGGTGATGCTGGTGATCTCGGTCTCGCCCATGCTGGCGCCGCTGGCCGGCGCGGGGCTGATGCTGGTGGCCGACTGGCGGGCGATCTTCGGCTTCCTGCTGGCCGCCGGGGTGGTCTCGCTGGCCGTCCTGCACCTCGGCCAGCCCGAGACGCTGGCCCCCACCGACCGCCGCCCGGTGAACCTGCGCGCCACGCTGGCCGGGCTGCGCCGCCTGCTGACCGACCGCGGCTTCATGGCGCTGACCTTCTTGGGCGGCTTCGCCATGGCCTCGTTCTTCGTCTTCATCGCCTCGGCGCCCTTCGTCTATCAGGCGAGCTTCGGGTTGAGCCCCACCGGCTTCTCCGCCGCCTTCGCGGTGAACGCCATCGGCTTCTTCTCCGCCTCGCAGATGGCCGGCCCCTTGGGCGCGCGCTTCGGCTCGGCCCGGGTGATGGCGCTGGCGACGCTGGGCTTCGCGGCGGCCACGCTGGCGCTGTTCCTGCTGGGCCTCGCCGGTCTGGGAACGCTGGTGGTCTGCGTGGCCGGGCTCTTCGTGGCCAATGCCTTCCTCGGGCTGGTGATCCCCACCGCCATGGTGCTGGCGCTGGAGGAGCACGGGGCCATCGCGGGCCTCGCCTCCTCGCTGGGCGGCACCTTGCAGATGCTCGCGGGGGGCGCGATGATCGTGGCGGCCGGGCCGTTCTTCGACGGCAGCGTGCTGCCGATGCTGGCGGCCATCGCGCTCTGCGGGGTGCTGGCGCTGGGGCTGAGCCGGCTGGTGCCGCCGGCCGCCGCGGCGCAGCCCGCGGCCGCGCTCAGGCCGCCAGCGCGGTGACCTCGGCCAGCGCGGCGTCGTAGACGGCAAGCCCCCCGCGCGCCCCTTCCGACAGCCGCCGCCGCCAGGCCCGCGCCCCGGGCCGGCCGGCGAAGAGGCCCAGCATGTGGCGGGTGACCTCGTGCATCCGCCCGCCCGCGGCGATATGGGCGGCGATATAGGGGCGCATCCCGGCCGCGACCTGCCAGGGCGAGGGCGCATGATCCTCTCCCCACAGCGCATCGGCGCCCGAGAGCACCGACCAGGGGTCGTGATAGGCCGCCCGGCCCAGCATCACCCCGTCCAGCCCCGCGGCCAGCAGCGCGCGCACCCGGTCCAGCGAGGCGACGCCGCCGTTCAGGCAGATGGTCAGCTCCGGGAACCGCGCCTTCATCCGCAGCACCAGGTCGTGGTCCAGCGGCGGGATCTCGCGGTTCTCCTTGGGCGACAGCCCCTGCAGCCAGGCCTTGCGGGCATGGACGATGAAATGGGTGACGCCCGCCCCCGCCACCGTCTCGATGAAGCGGGGCAGCGCCAGTTCGGGGTCCTGGTCGTCCACCCCGATCCGGCATTTCACCGTCACCGGCGCCGCACTTTCCGCCGCCATCGCCGCCACGCAGTCCGCGACCAGCCCCGGCCGCTCCATCAGCACCGCGCCGAAACAGCCCGACTGCACCCGGTCGGAGGGGCAGCCGCAGTTCAGGTTGAGCTCGTCATGGCCCCAGTCCCGGGCGATCGCCGTGGCCGCCGCCAGCTCGCGGGGGTCCGAGCCGCCCAGCTGCAGCGCCACCGGATGCTCGACGGGATCGAAGTCCAGCAGCCGCGCCCGCGGCCCGTGGATGACGGCCGGCGCGGTGAGCATCTCGGTATAAAGCATCGCCCGCCGGCTCATGCGGCGATGGAACACCCGGCAATGCCGGTCGGTCCAGTCCATCATGGGCGCCACGGACAATCTATAGGATTGATATTTCGTCATTTTGCGTTTTCGGTGCATTGAAGCGTGGGCAGGTTCGCCATCTACGCTCCCTTGTACGCCCCGTTTCGCCGCCTTTCGATCCCTGACTGCACACAGATCTGACTGGAGCGATCCTGATGCTGAAACGACCCCAGCCAAAACCGCCCAGCGGCGCACTGGATTCTGGTGGGCTTGTGGTGAGCAACCCGGTTTCAGGATCTCACCAACTCATACCTAAGCTCTTGATTTTATTGGCGCACCCGACAGGATTCGAACCTGTGACCTCTGCCTTCGGAGGGCAGCACTCTATCCAGCTGAGCTACGGGTGCAGCGTTCGCGGGTGATAGGGCAAAGCGCGGGCGGGGGCAAGGGGGGCAGCGCCCCTCTTGACCTCGGCCGGCCAGGCGGGCAGGACCCCATGGGTCAGAGAGGTTGCCATGGGCTGGCGCGCCTATCCCGATACCGGCCGCAAGGTGCTGTTCTTCTGGTCGCAGAAGGCGGCCTGCACCTCGCTGTTCCGACTTCTGGCCGACAACATGGCCGATCCGCCCGAGAAGAAGCGGTATTTCATCGACCGTTCGGTGCCGCACGCCACCGCGCGGCGGCTGATCGAGACGCAGGGCTGGCGGGCGGCGATCCTGGCGCGCCATCCGGCCTCGCGCCTGTTGTCGAGCTATCTCAACAAGTTCGTCACCCATTACGGCCGGCCGCTGCACCACCACCGTCACCTAGAGCCCTTCGCGCGCGAGCTGCATCTGGACATCTGCGCCGCGGCGGGCCGGCCGGCCGAGGACAACCTGACCACCTTCGAGGAATTCCTCGACGCCGTAGCCCGCCAGATCGCGGCGCGGCCCGATCCCTGGAGCCAGGTCAACGGCCATTGGGACACCCAGGCCCCGCCCGGGCAGGTCGGGCAGCCGCTGGCCTATGACCGCGTGCTGCGGGTGGAGCGGATGGAGACCGACCTCGCCACGCTGGCCGCCGAGCTGAGGATGGCCTGGACCGCACCGCGGCTCAACGCCACCGACTATGGCGAGGGGGCCGGGGGCTATCTGGGCGACCGCACCCCGGACGAGCTCAACCGCCTGCGGTTCCGGCCCGGGAATTTCCTGACCCCGGCGAACCTGGAACGGATCGCGGCGCTGCACGCCAGCGACTACCGGCTGTTCGGCTATGAAGTCGCGCCGCCAGCGGGTCAGCCGGACGGCTCCAGCGCCTCCATCTCCCTCCCGGCGCCATAGAACCCCACAGGAGCGGCAACCGGCCTGGTTGCGCCGATGCAACCGCTTTCAGGGACGGTGCGCTTGACAGCCCCCATGCGGTCGCTTACCCCGCAGCCCCTGGAAGAAAGGACTTCGGCCAATGGGTTGGCGCGCCTTCCCCGACCACCAGCGCAAACTTCTGTTCTTCTGGTCGCAGAAGGCGGCCTGCACCACGCTGTTCCACTTTCTGGCCGCGAACATGGCCACGCCGCCGGAAAAGAAGCAGTATTTCGTGCTGCACAGCCTGCCCTTCCGCATGTGTCAGGACCTGATCCGCGATCGCGGGTTCCGCAGCGTGGCCGTGGTGCGCCATCCCGTTCCGCGCATCGTCAGCGCCTATCTGAACAAGTTCGTCGTCCACTACGGCAGGCCGCTGCGCCGTCATGCCGGGCTGGAGCCGTTCGCTCGCGAATTGCATCAGGACATCTGCAAGGTTGCCGGGCGCGAGCGGGGCGACAACCTGACGAGTTTCGAAGAGTTCCTGGCCGCAGTCGCCCGCCTGCACGCCGGCCGCGAAGATCCCTGGCAGCAGCTGGACGGTCATTGGGATACCCAGACCCCGCCGCGCCTGACCGACACCGGCTTTGCCTATGACCACATCATCCGGGTCGAGAACCTCGATGCCGACTTCACCGCCTTTGCCGCGCAGGAGGGCATGACCTATACCCCCACCGTGCTGAACAAGACCGAGTTCGGCGCGGCCGAGCCTCAGCGCAGGTATCTGGGCGGGATGTCGGCCAGGCAGTTGCAGGAAACCCCCTACCGGCCCGAAAACTTCATGAACGTGATGAACCTGTCGGTGACGCAGCTGATCTTCGCGCCCGACTACCAGCGGTTCGGCTATGCCCCGCTGCCCGAGGGCTGGACGCTCAACTGAACAGCTCGTGGCACAGCTCCAGCGCGGAGACCAGGGCCTCGACCTCCTCCTCGGTGTTGTAGAGGCCGAAGGAGGCGCGGCAGGTGGCGGTCACGCCGAGGTGGGCGAGTAGCGGCATCGCGCAATGGGTGCCGGCCCGCACCGCCACGCCGCGCTGGTCCAGCACGGTGGAGATGTCGTGCGCATGCGCCGGGCCCTGCAGGGTGAAGCTGAAGATCGCCCCCTTGCCGGGTGCCGTGCCTTGCAGGTTCAGCCAGTTGAGGCCCGAGAGGCGCGCCATGGCATGGTCGCGCAGCCGGCGTTCGTGGGCGGCGATGTTCTCCATCCCCAGGGCCATGAGGTACTCCAGCGCCGCCCCCAGCCCGATCTGGTTGACGATGCCGGGGGTGCCGGCCTCGAACTTCATCGGCGGGTCGGCCCAGGTGACGGACTCGCGGTGCACCTCGCGGATCATGTCGCCACCGCCCAGGAAGGGGCGCATCTCGGCCATCCGCTCGCGGCGGATGAAGATCGCCCCAGAACCGCTTGGCCCGTAGAGCTTGTGCCCGGTCACGGCATAGAAGTCGCAACCCATCGCCGCCACGTCGACAGGCATGTGCACCGCGGCCTGCGAGCCGTCCACCAGCACCGGCACGCCCTTCGCCCGGGCGGCGGCGCAGATCGCGGCCACGTCCACCACCGTGCCGGTGACGTTCGACATCTGGGTGATCGCCACCAGCCGGGTCCTGGGCCCGATGGCGTCGATCACCGCCTGCGGGTCCAGGCTGCCGTCCTGCCCGCACTCGACCCAGCGCAGCACCACCCCCTGCCGCTCGCGCAGGAAATGCCAGGGCACGATGTTGGCGTGATGCTCCATCACGCTCAGCACGATCTCGTCGCCGGCCTGCATCCGCGGCGCGGCCCAGGCGTAGGAGACCAGGTTGATCCCCTCGGTGGTGCCGGAGGTGAAGACGATCTCCTCCTCCGAGGGCGCGTTCAGGAAGCGGGCGATGATGCCGCGCACGGCCTCGTACTTCTCGGTCGCCAGGTTCGAGAGGTAATGCAACCCACGGTGGACATTGGCATATTCCTCGGCATAGCCGCGGGTCACCGCGTCGATCACCGCCTGGGGCTTCTGCGCCGAGGCGCCGTTGTCCAGATAGACCAGCGGCCGGCCGTTCACCTGCCGCGACAGGATCGGGAAGTCGGCGCGCACCCGGGTCACGTCATACATTGCGAGGGATCTCCGACAGGTCGAGGAAGGGGGCAAGCACCGCGGCCAGCACCATGCCCACCAGGATGAGCGTGCCCACCGCCCCGGCCAAGGTGGCGATGGCCGAGCGGAAGCCGTGCAGTTCCATCACGAAATGGGTCAGCAGCCAGAAGAACAGCGCCACCCCCGCCATCCCCAGCACCCCGGCCAGGGGCGGCAGCAGCACCAGCGCCGCCATCTGCACCACCTGCAGGATGGTCAGGATGAACTGCAGCCAGGCCACCAGCACCACCGCGCCGGGCAAGGTGCCCTGCCCGCCCCGCATCGCGCCCACCCAGTACATCGCCCAGGCCCCCAGCACCCAGAGCGCGCCCTGCAGGATCACCGCGCGGAACGGCTGGCTCAGCAGGTTCGCCAGATAGTCGCCCGGTCCGGGCGGCGAGGCGATCATGGCGAACTGCATCATCAGGCCCGAGACCACGGCCATCAGCGCCAGCGCCAGCAGGCCCTCTCCCAGCGAGAGATCCAGCGCCAGCACCCGGCGCGCGCCCTCGCGCGGGGCGGCCACCGTCTCGCGCGCCAGCATGAGCAGCGAGCGCAGGCTCACGTCCATCGCGCCACCCCGGTCTCGGCCCGCCACAGCATCCGGCCCCAGAGCCAGGCGAAGCCGGCAAAGACCGCCGCGCCGGCCAGCGTTGCGGCGGTGGAGGGGCCGGCCAGCCCCGCCAGCAGGCCCAGGAACAGCGCCAGCGGCGCCACCGCCAGCCAGGCCCAGAAGAGCGCCAGCCGCGCGCCGAAGAAGCTGCCCCGGCCGCCCAGCGCGCGCGCCAGCAGATGCGCCAGCCCCGCCAGCGCATAGGCAAGGATAGGCAGCACGAAGAGCGTGGCCATCAGCGCGCCGCCCAGCCGGGCGTCCAGCGGCACCGAGGGGTCGAGATGCGCGGCCCGCGCCAGCCCCGGCCACTGCGCCACGAAGGACAGGCCGCAGGCCCCCATCAGCACCGCCAGCGCCCGGTCCTCGCGCACGCCCTCGGCCAGCCGGTCGGCGATGAAGCCGCCGGGGTCGCGCCAGACCCGCAGCATGTCGGCCAGCACGGGCATGTCAGCCGCTCCCGTGCCGCGCCAGCCAGCCTTCCATCCGCACCCGCACATCCTCGGCGATGGCCTCGTCCTCGATCTCGGCCAGCGCCTCGGCCAGGAAGGCCAGCACCAGGAGCGCCCGCGCCCGGGCCGCCGGCACCCCGCGCGAGCGCAGGTAGAACAGCGCCGTCTCGTCGATCGCGCCGGAGGTGGAGCCGTGGCTGCACTTCACGTCGTCGGCGTAGATCTCCAGCTCGGGCTTGGCCAGGAACTGGCTGTCCTCGTCCAGCAGCAAGGACTGGCTGATCTGGTAGCCGTCGGTCTTCTGCGCCTCGCGCCGCACCAGGATCTTGCCCTGGAACACCCCCACCGCGCCGTTCTTCAGCACCTTCTTGAACACCTGCCGGCTTTCGCAGCCCGGCGCGGCATGGGTCACGAACACCGTGTCGTCGTGGTGGAAATCCCCGTCGCCCACCGCGGCGCCGGCGACATGGGCCACCGCCCCCTCGCCATTGAGCTCGATCACCGCCTCGTTGCGGGTCAGCTTGCCGTCGGCGGTGACGGTGAAGGACTTGAAGAGCGCGCCCTCCGCCAGCCGGGCGAAGACATGGGTCACCGCGCGGCGCCCCGGGTCGCGGCCCTGGGCGCGGATGTGGTGGAAGCGGGCGCCGGCGCCCACCTCGACCTCCATCGCCTTGGTGAAGCGCGCCGCCCCCGAGCCGTTTTCCAGGAGCGTGAGCTCCGCCCCCGGCTCCAGCTTCACGCAATGGTGGAGGATCGGGTCGGAAGTGTCGGATTTCCGAAGATAAGTCATGCAGACGGGCTTCGCCGCCCGCCCCGTCACCCGGATCAGCACGCCCTCGGTGGCCTGCGCCGTGGCCAGCGCGGCGAAGGGGCGGGCGACCGGGGTCTGGCCCCGCTCCTCCAGCACGCCGTAGAGCGATTGCGCCCAGTGGATATCCGCGCCTCCGGCCTGCGACAGCAACTCGATCTCCACCCCGGAAAGCGCCAGGTCGTCGGACTGCGCGGGGTCGAACACCCCGTCCACGAACACGAGCCGCAGCCGGTCGGTGGCGCCGAAGACGGGCGAGGGATCCTCGCCGTCGAAGGGCGCCACGGCGGGGGCGGCGGGCTGGTTCAGCGTGGCCGGGTCGGTATAGCGCCAGTATTCGTCGCGCCGGACCGGCAGGCCCATGGCGGCCAGCCGCGCGGCGGCGGCGCGGCGGGGGGCGGCGGTCCAGCCGCGGGCGGGCGGCGACAGCCCCGCCACCCGCGCGGCCAGCGCCTCGGCCCTGATCTGGGGGGCGGCCGCCATCACGCGATCTCCCTCAGGATGTCGGCATAGCCGTTCTGCTCGACTTCCAGCGCCAGTTCCGGGCCGCCCGACTTCACGATCCGCCCGTCGGCCATGATATGCACCACGTCGGGGCGGATGTGGTCCAAGAGCCGCTGGTAGTGGGTGATGACCAGGAAGCCGCGGCCGGCATCGCGCAGCGCGTTCACCCCCTCGGCCACCAGCTTCATCGCGTCCACGTCGAGGCCGCTGTCGGTCTCGTCCAGGATGCACAGCCGCGGCTCCAGCACCGCCATCTGCAGGATCTCGTTGCGCTTCTTCTCGCCGCCCGAGAAGCCCACGTTGACCGGACGCTTCATCATCTCGGCGTCGATGTTCAGCGCCTTGGCCTTTTCCCGGATCAGCTTCAGGAACTCGCCCGCGCTGATCTCGGCCTCGCCGCGCGCCTTGCGCTGGGCGTTGAGCGCGGTGCGCAGGAAGGTCATGTTGCCCACGCCGGGGATTTCCACCGGGTACTGGAAGGCCAGGAACAGGCCCGCCGCCGCGCGTTCCTCTGGCTCCATCGCCAGCAGGTCCTGCCCCTCCAGCGTGGCGGTGCCTTCCGTCACCTCGTAGCCCTCGCGCCCGGCCAGCACATAGGACAGCGTGGACTTGCCCGAGCCGTTGGGGCCCATGATGGCGTGCACACGGCCCGCCTCCACCGTCAGGTCGACGCCCTTGAGGATCTGCTTGTCCTCCTCGGCCAGCTTCACGTGCAGGTTCTTGATCGTCAGCATCTCTCGGGTCTCCGGTCAGGGGCGTGGGCGGCGTCAGCGCGCATCGGCGAAGGCGCCCACGAAGTGGGTGAAATGTTCAGGTGGCAGCGGGCGCGGCTCGATCTCGAAATGCGCCATGCGGCCGTGAAGGGCGACGGGCCTGGCCAGCGCCTCGACCCAGTGGTAGTGCGCCCGGTTGGCGTAGTCGTCGAACAGCACCGTCACCGGCGCGCGCGAGCGGACCATCGCGGTCAGCAGGCAGGCCACCCGGAACCGGCCGTCGACCAGCACCACGTCCGGCTGGCGGAAGAACGGGGCGTCCCAGACCGAGGCCGCGTAGAGGTGGAAGCGGTGGGCGGCGCGCCTGTCCACCGGGATGCCCCAACGCTGGGTCGGGCCGATATCCACGTGGTGGACATGGACCTGCGCTTCGGGCCGCGCGGCGGCCAGCGCGGTGCGGATGCGCTCGGACCAGGCCGCATCGCTTTCCACCGACATCACCAGCCGGCCCGGGACTTCGGCGGCGACGAAGGTCGACCCGCCGCTGCCGTATTCCAGGATCACCCGCGCCCTGGCATAGACCTCGCGCAGATGCGCCGCCTCGGCCGGGGGCAGCGTCAGGGCGAAGCCGCCGGGATCCTCCGGGCCCTGGTCGAGATCCGCGGTCATGGCAGCGGTCCGATCAGGTGGTTGGTATTGGCGCGATAGCGGCGGAAGCTCTCGATCACCCCGTAGCCCGCGCCCGCGGTCCAGGCGGCGAAGCCCTCGGCATTGGCGTTGTCGACCTCGACGAAAATCTTCGGCCGGTGCTGCGCCAGCAGCCCCTCGAGCCCGGCCAGCACCTGCAGCTCCATCCCCTCCACGTCGATCTTGATCAGGTCGAAGCGTTCGCCCGCCAGCAGCGCATCGGCGCGTTCCAGCCGCAGGTCGCCGCGGCCCTCGACCATCCGCGCCCCGCCCAGGTTGCGCGGCGGCACCCGCATCCCGGCGCCGGCGCCGGAATGGTCCGAGAGGCCGAGGCCCAGATGGGTCAGGTCCACCGCGCCCTCCACCCCGTTCAGCGCCACGTTGGCGCGCAGGAGCGCGATGGCCTCGGGGTTGGGCTCGATGCAGACCACCCGGCGGGCGTGCAGGAACTTCGCCGCATAGAGCGTGTGGTTGCCCACGTTGGCGCCGATGTCGAGGAAGGCGCCCCCGATGGGAAAATGCCGGGCGATGATCGCCAGCTCCTCGGGCTCGTAGAAGGCGCCGGCCATGTGGTGGGCCTGGATCACGTCCTCGGGGTTGGCGACGGTGAAATACACCCGCTCGCCATGCACCCGCGTCACCACCACCCGGGCGGGCGGGCCGACGAAGACCCCGGGCCGCGGGGCCGCAGCCGGCACGTTGGCCGGCGCCGGCAGGCCCGCCGCCGCCGCGGCCCGCGCCAGCCGCCGTTCCCTGCGTCGGATCCGCTCGCTATCCAAGGCGCACCGCTGTCCCGCTGGCCGTGACCATCATCATGTTGTTGATCACCTCGTAGTCGAGGTCGATCCCCACCACCGCATCGGCGCCCAGCGCCGCGGCCTGCGCCTCCAGCTCGCCCAGCGCGGTCTCGCGCGCCTTGGCCAGTTCCCCCTCGTAGGCGCCCGAGCGGCCGCCGATGATGTCGGTGATCCCGGCGAAGATGTCGCGGAAGAGGTTGGCGCCCAGGATGGCCTCGCCCACCACGATCCCCTTGTATTCGGCGATCGGGCGGCCCTCGATGGAAGGCGTGGTGGTCAGGATCATGTCTCGTCCCCGTTGGATTTGCGCGGCTCTCAGGTGTGGCAGACGGCGCGCGGAGGGCAAGGGCGGCGGCCGGGCGTCAGGTCGGCGCGCCGGACGGAAACCCGGTCGCCGCCGGCGACAGCCGCATCACCCCACCGACCCCTCCAGCGAGATCGCCACCAGCGCCTGCGCCTCCATGGCGAATTCCATCGGCAGCGCCTGCAGCACCTCGCGGCAGAAGCCGTTGACCACCAGCGCCACCGCCTCTTCCTCGTCCATCCCGCGCGAGCGGCAGTAGAACAGCTGGTCGTCGTCCACCTTCGAGGTCGTGGCCTCGTGCTCGGCGCGCGAGGAGGTGTTGCGGATCTCGATGTAAGGAACAGTATGCGCCCCGCAGCGGTCGCCGATCAGCAGGCTGTCGCACTGGGTATAGTTGCGGCTGTCGGCCGCCTTCGGGTGCATCGAGACCAGCCCGCGATAGGTGTTCTGCGCCTGCCCCGCCGAGATGCCCTTCGAGACGATCCGCGACTTGGTGCGCTTGCCCAGATGCACCATCTTGGTGCCGGTGTCGGCCTGCTGGAAATTGTTGGCGATGGCGATGGAATAGAACTCGCCCTGCGAGTCGTCCCCCCGCAGGATGCAGGAGGGATACTTCCAGGTGATCGCGCTGCCCGTCTCCACCTGCGTCCACATCACCTTCGACCGCGGCCCGCGGCAGTCGGCGCGCTTGGTGACGAAGTTGTAGATGCCGCCCCGGCCCTGCTCGTCGCCCGGATACCAGTTCTGCACCGTGGAATACTTCACCTCGGCATCGTCCAGCACCACGATCTCCACCACCGCGGCGTGCAGCTGGTGGGTGTCGCGCTTGGGCGCGGTGCAGCCTTCCAGGTAGCTGACGTAGCTGCCCTTGTCGGCGATGATCAGCGTGCGCTCGAACTGGCCGGTGTTCTCGGCGTTGATGCGGAAATAGGTGGAAAGCTCCATCGGGCAGCGCACGCCCGGGGGCACGTAGACGAAACTCCCGTCGCTGAACACCGCGCTGTTCAGCGTGGCGAAGAAGTTGTCCGACTGCGGCACCACGGAGCCGAGGTATTTCTGCACCAGCTCGGGGTAATCCCGGATCGCCTCGCTGATCGGGCAGAAGATCACCCCGGCCTTTGCCAGTTCCGCCTTGAATGTCGTGCCCACGCTGACCGAATCGAACACCGCATCCACCGCCACCTTGCGCGGCTGGGCCTCGCCCTGCACCCCGGCCAGCAGCATCTGCTCCTTCAGCGGGATGCCCAGCTTCTCATAGGTCGCCAGCAGCTTCGGGTCCACCTCGTCCAGCGATTTCGGCTTTTCCGTCATGCCCTTGGGCCTGGCGTAGTAGTACTGGTCCTGATAGTCGATCTCGGGATAGTTCAGCATCGCCCAGCGCGGCTCTTCCATCTGCTGCCAGCGGCGGAAGGCCGCCAGCCGCCAGTCGGTCATCCACTCCGGCTCGCCGTTCTTCTGGCTGATGAGGCGAACGATGTCCTCGTTCACCCCCTTGGGCGCGTATTCCGTCTCGATCTCGGTTTCCCAGCCGTGCTTGTACTTGCCGGCCATGGCCTGCACGGTCTCGATCGTCTCGCGGTCCACGCCCTCGCGGACCTCCTCGACCACCGGCATCACGTTCATCGGCCCCACTCCTTCACATCGCGGCCCGGCGCCTGGCCCAGCCCTTCAGCCACGCCTCGGCAAAGCGCAGCACGTCATCCTCGGCCAGCCCCGGCCCCAGCGAGATCCGCAGCGCCGACGACGCCTCCACCTCGCTCCGCCCCATGGCGCGCAGCACCCGGCTGGCGCGCACCTTGCCGCTGGAACAGGCCGACCCCGCCGAGACGGCGTAACCGGCCAGGTCCATGGCCATCACCTGCGTCTCGCCCTTCCAGCCGGGGGCGGTGAGGCAGGTGGTGTTGGGCAGGCGCGGCCCTTCGCTCCCGACAAAATTAGTCGCATCGAGCCCTGCCGACAATGCCCTTTCTAGAACATTTCTAAGTCGGGCCACCTCGTCCCAGACCCCTTCGGCCAGATCCCGCGCCGCCGCCTCGGCCGCGGCGCCGAAGCCCGCGATACCGATCAGGTTCTCGGTCCCCGCGCGGCGGCCCATCTCCTGCCCGCCACCCTTCAACTGGGGCGGGACATCCAGCCCCCGGCGGATCACCAGCGCACCCACCCCCTTCGGCCCGCCCAGCTTGTGCGCCGAGACCAGCGCCATGTCGCAGCCCAGCCACTCGAAGGACAGCGGCACCTTGCCGAAGGCCTGCGTCAGGTCGGAAACCGCCAGCCCCGGGGGCAGCGCCTGCATCACCCCGGTCTCGGAATTGGCCAGCTGCAGCGCTGCCCGGCCCGGCTCCGGCACGCTGACCCGCCCGGCCCGGTCCACCGCCAGCGAGGGCGCGCACCAGGCCAGCACCGCCTCGTGCTCCACCTCGGCGCAGGCCAGCCCCCGCCCGGCGCAGGCCAGCGCCGCCGCCTCGGTGGCGCCCGAGGTGAAGACGACATCCGCCTCCCCCGCCCCCAGGGCCGCCGCCACCTGCGCCCGTGCCCGCTCCACCAGCGCCTTGGCCGCCCGCCCCT